>JBPCNP010000062.1:0-62146 GCA_051001215.1 Acidimicrobiales bacterium | reverse complement strand
GTCGGGGCTGACGATGTCGAGGCGCCGGCCCCGGGGCAGCCAGAAGCGCACGTGGCCGTTGAGGTTCTCGATCGCCCCCCGCTGCCAGGGCGAGTGAGGGTCGCAGAACCACACGTCGAGGCCGTAGCTGGCGGCCAGGGACGGCCAGGCCGCCCATTCCGAGCCCTGGTCGAGGGTGAGGCTGCGCCGCAGGTTCGCCGGGATGGACTCGAACGCCTCCACGAACGCGCCGGCCACCGCCTCGGCGCAGTAACCGTTGGGCAGGTCGAGCAGCAGCGCGTAGCGACTCACCCGCTCGATCATGGTCAGCACCGCCGAGCGGTTGTGGGCGCCGATGATGAGGTCACCCTCCCAGTGGCCGCCCTCGCCCCGTTCATTCACCGCCGCCGGACGCAGAGCGATGTTCGGCAGCCCCGGGCGTTTGGTGGCGTGGCGGACCTGGCGACCCCTCCTACGGGGACGGCGTCGACGCAGGCAGTCACGGGCGGCCACGTCGAGCTCGCCGGCGTACACGGAGCGGTAGATGCTCTCGTGGCACACCCGGGCGGCGCCCTCGGCGACGAGATCAGCGGCGATGGCAGCAGGCGAGCGGCACAACCTCAACTCGGCGGTCACACGGGCACGAAGCACGGAGTCGATCATCAGGCGGCTGAGTCGGGGCCGGCAGCGCTCGGCCTCGGCGCGGCGCTCGGCGTCGGCCGGCCGGTAGTGCTGGCGGCCACCGTTGCGGATGACCTCCCGGGCCACCGTCGTGCGGTGTGCCCCGGCTCGTCGGGCGAGATCGGTCCAGCTCGCTGACGGCGAGTCAGCCAATCCCAGCGAGATCTCCTCGCGCTGGTTCATGTTCAAAGACGGGCCTGCCATGCTGTTGCCTCCACCGGTCGGGGTGCTCGGTCGCAACGGGCATCATGCCCGCCACGCGTGCACCGACCGGTGGAACTCGCCGACGTCGGGAAATCGCGCCCCCCCGGATCGTGTAGGTGCCGTGACCGCGGACGTGGCTCCGGTGGCAATGACCAACCACCCATGTGGCCGCGAGTGAGCGTTGGTCGTCGCCCACCGCTCGGGTTCATCAGTCAGCTCCGAGGGGCACCTGCCAGCGCACGGTGGTGCCCGTCCCATCGGTTCCGGCCCCGACTTCGAGAGTCCCGCCGAGGGCCTCGGCCCGGTGGTGCAGGCTGGCCAGTCCCTGTCCGCCCAGTCGCTCCCCGGCACCGGCGCCGACGCCATCGTCGATGACGGTGACGACGAGGTCGGTGTCGGTCACCTCCACCGCGACCGATGTCGTCGACGCACCGGCGTGGCGAACCACGTTCGACAGTGCCTCACGCAGGACGGCGAGCAATTGAGCGCCGGTCGCGTCGCTGATGCGCTCGTCGATCGGGCCGTCGAGGTGCAGGCCGGGCTTGAAGCCGAGGCTGCCTGCGGCCTCGGCGACCAGGGCCATGAGCTCGTCTCGCAGACTGCGCCCGGCCACGCTCGGGCCCTGCAGGGCGAAGATCGTCGAACGGATCTGGCGGATCGTCTCGTCGAGGTCATCAACCGCCTCTTGCAGGCGGACCGCAGCAGCAGGGTTGTCGACGGTGCGGACAGTGGCCTGCAATCCGAGACCCGTCGCGAACAGTCGCTGAATGACCGTGTCGTGGAGGTCGGCGGCGATGCGCTCCCGGTCCTCGACGAGAGAGAGCTCTCGCACCCGGGCGGCCAGGCGGGAGTTCTCGATGGCGATCCCCGCCGCCCCGGCCAGGGCGACGGCCAGGATCTCGTCTTCGTCGGAGAACTCGGCCGCCCCCCGCTTGTCGGTGAGGTACAGGTTGCCGAACACCTGGCCGCGCACCCGGATGGGGACACCCAGGAACGACCCCATCGGTGGATGGTTGGCGGGGAAGCCGAAGCTGTCGGGATGGGCGCCGAGCACGGCCAGGCGCAGTGGCTCCGGCTCCAGGATGAGCAACCCGAGGATGCCGTGACCCTCGGGCAGGTGCCCGATGGCAGCCACCTGTTCGAGGCTCATGCCCACGTACACGAACTCCGAGAGCCCCTTGCCGGCCGTATCGAGCACGCCGAGGGCGCCGTAGCGGGCGTCGAGGAGCGTGGTGGCCGACTCCACGATGTGGCGGAGCACTGAAGGAAGCGACAGGTCCGAGCCGATGGCCAGCACGGCGGCGACAAGGCCCCGCAGCCGTTCTGGGTCATTGACGCCCCGCAGTGGGCTCACGGATTGGCTCTCCGGCGCTCGGCCAGCGTCGCCGCGTACGCCGCCGCCTCTGTCCGCAGGTCGCGTACCCCCCGGCGCACCAGCTCGTGGTCGTCGAGCAGGAAGACGCGCGTCGTCACCCCCCCATCGTGCCAGCCGGCCGGAGAGAGGCCGCCAGAGGACTTTCGACACACCGACTCGGGACGTCCGGCCCTGTTGCGACGACAGGGGTGAGCGCACACTGACACCGAAGAAACAACCTCCTCGAAACGAAAGCAGGCATGTCATGGACCAGCGACACGTCGCCCCCGTCGCAGCAGATTGCAGCCCCGTGTTCTCGATCGCCGGCGCCATGCCGGGCGGCGCCGAGATGTCCTGGAAGACCGCCTACCCGAACCCCGACGCCGGCCACGCCGGCATTGGCCACGGTTGCCACGGGCCCTCGTTCTCCCTCGCCGGGGCCATGCCGGGAGAGTCACAGACCGAGTGGCGCACGGCCATGCCCGACCCCACCCGTGACATGCTCGACGAGCACGGTCACGTGATCACCATCGCCGAGCACGAGGTGCGGGCCGAGCTCGCCCACCGGCCTGCGCCGCACGCGCTGCCGGCCTACCCGATGAGCACCCCGAGGCAGGCGGCCTGAGGACCCGCCCTGCCGGGTCGGGCGGGCGACCGCACGCGAATCACCCCGAACGCCACCGGCGTCCGGGGCCTTTCGCACCTCATGGCAAGGGGTCGGCGTCCGTGGAGGGGTGATGGATGAACCGGGCGGCGCGTCGGTGGATCGTGCGCCGGTGCCGCTCATCCTCAGTGGCCGGGACGCCTCGGGGAACGGCCGGACGGCGCCGACGAGCGCGCAGGTTGGGGGTGTGATCATCATGGCCAGGCTGGGGCGGCTGCGGAAGAACGGGACCCGGCGGGTGCGGATGAGAAACACGACGAGGGTCCGGGTGGCCAGGGACTCGACGAACCAGCCGCTGCGGAACTCACTGTGACCGGCGTGGAGGATCGCCAGCATCACGAAGAAGGTCATGAGGTCGAAGATCGAACTGACCGGCCCGAACACGCTCATGAAGCGGCGGACGAAGGCGATGACCCACACCGCAGGCCGGGCCAGCACCTCGGCATCGACCCGATCGGTGGGAATGGCGAGCTGACCGACGTCGTAGAGCAGGTTGTTCAACAGGATCTGCGACGGCAGCATGGGCAGGAACGAAAGAAACAGCGATGCGCCGGCGGCACTGCCGATGTCGTACTGCTGGACAAGGATGGCGGTGGCGAGGGCGTCGTCGTCGAGAGCCTCGACCTCGACGCCGCTGAGGACCCCCTTGACATCGACGTCGATGTCGCGACAGACCTTGGCGGCCACGACCCCGTTGTCGCCGGTGATGACCTTCACGGCCACGCCCAAGCGGTCGAGCTTGGCGATCGACTCCCCGGCGTCTGCTTTGGGCCGGTCGACGAAGGTGAGGAAGCCCGCGAGATGCAGGTCCCGTTCGTCGTCGGGCCCCAGCGGGCCAGCCGCCCGGCGGCCTCGCCGGATTCGAGGCCGGCCTCGGTGGTGTTCAGACCCACCAGCCCTCGGCGACCGGCTGACGGGCGGCGCCGGCCAGATCGAGCGCCGGTGAGGCAGTCACGATCTCAGTCAGGCGACCAGGTCCATTCACGAACCTCGGGCATGTCCTCGAGGTGCTCGCGGATGTATCCGTGGTGGCGAGCCAGCATGGTGCGGCAGTGGTCCTCGAGCTCCCCCAATGGCCGAGCAGGCGGGGCTTGATGTGCTCCGCCCGCACGGGTTCGCGCACCAAGGCGTTGTCCTGCAGGTAGATCTGGGCGACCGTCAGGTAGTTGGCGGCCTCCCAGTAGGCGATGAGCCCGTCCAGTTCGGCATCGGTCAGCACCGCCGGCATGGCCTTCCCTTCACTCAACCTGAGACCCCTGTCCGAGGACCTCGCGTACCTGACGGGCGATCTCGAGGTCCTCGCGCGCGGCCACCACCATGACCGACGTCGAGGCCCCCGCCGGCGAAACGGTCCGGTCACCCGACGCCGCCTCGTTGAGGTCGTCGTCGATGGCCAGCCCGAGAAAGCTCAGCCCGCGGCAGGCGTCGCGCCGGAGCCGCCACGAGCTCTCCCCGGCGCCGCCGGTGAACACGACACCGTCGACGCCGCCCATGGCCGCCGTCATCGCCGCCACCCCGGCCCGCAGCCGGTGGAGGTACACGGCGTAGGCCAAACCGGCCCGGGCGTCGCCGGCGTCGGCCGCACCGACGACGAGACGCAAGTCGGCCGAGACGCCGGACATCCCGAGCAGCCCGGACCCAGTCTCGAGAGCTTCCTCGATCTCGGCGGCCGACAACCCGCTACGACGCAACAGCCAGAGCACCAGGCCCGGGTCCACGTCCCCGGCCCGGGTGGCCATGACCAGGCCTTCGAGTGGTGTGAAGCCCATGGTGGTGTCGACGGAGCTCCCGCCCGCCACCGCAGCCAGGGACGCACCTGAGCCGAGGTGGGCGGTGACCAGGCGCAGCTCGCTGGGCGGCCGACCCATGAGCGCTGCTCCCCGCCCGCTGGCGTAGGCGTGGCTGAGGCCGTGAAAACCGAAGCGCCGCAGGCCCCACCGAGCGTTCCACTCGTGGGGCAGGGCGTAGGTGGCCGCCTCGGCAGGCAGTCCGGCGTGAAAGGCGGTATCGAAACAGGCGACCTGTGGGAGCTCGGGGCGCAACCGGCGCAGCACCTTCACGGCCTCGATGGCCGGAGGGTTGTGCAGGGGCGCCAGGTCGGCCAGCGCCCCGAGAGCATCCTCGACCTGGCCGTCGAGGACCAGTGGCGCCTGGAAGTCGCGGCCGCCGTGGACCACCCGGTGACCGACGGCGTCGAACGGGGAGACCTTGGTGAGGAACTGGGAGATCTCGCCGTCCACCGACCCTCGCGCCTGGTGGGGCAGGTCGGCGGTGGCGACCACGGCGCCGTCGAGGCCGATGACACGTAGCTTCAGGCTGCTGGATCCGGCGTTGACGGTCAGGACTCTCACCCCGTCCATCTGAGCACGCCGCCGAGCATCGCTGTTCGACGTGACCTCGGGCAGCAACGGCAGCTGTCGCAAACGGGCTCCCTACCTGTGCACCGCGGGTACCGGCTACGACGGCCCCACTGGGCTGGGCACGCCGAACGGCCTGGCCGCCTTCTGAGCCGAGAACGCGGCGCCGGATCTGCGGAGAGGACAGGGCCTGCCTGGGGATACGGCGAGGGCCGCGGGTAGGGTCGATCTGCGATGTCGCCCGCGCCTACCAGCACGTTTGTCGATGCCTGCCGGCGCCGGCCGGTCGAGCGTGTGCCCGTGTGGTTCATGCGCCAAGCCGGGCGGTCGCTCCCCGAGTACCGGGCGGTGCGGGCCAAAGCGACGATGTTCGAGGTCGTCGGCGATCCCGAGTTGGCGGCCGAGGTCACCCTCCAGCCCGTCCGCCGCCTGGGCGTCGATGCCGCCATCCTGTTCTCCGACATCGTGGTCCCCTTGGTGGCCGTCGGCGTGGGCATCACCCTGCGCGACGGGGTCGGCCCGGTGCTCGATGAGCCCTTCCGCACCCCTGACGACCTGGCTCGTCTCCGCCCCATCGAACCCGAGACCGACCTCGCCCACGTCCTCGAGACGATCCGGTTGGTGGCCAAGGAGTGCGAGGTGCCCCTCATCGGCTTCGCCGGGGCCCCGTTCACCCTGGCCAGCTACCTGATCGAGGGGGGACCGTCGAAGACCCAAGGCCGCACCAAGGCCTTCATGTACTCAGACCCACCGATGTGGGCTCGGCTGCTCGACGCCCTCGCCGACATCGTCCTGGCCTCGTTGCGGGCCCAGGTGGCCGCGGGGGCGGCCGCCGTGCAGGTGTTCGACTCGTGGGCGGGGGCGTTGACACCCGGCGACTACCGCCGCTACGTCCTGCCCGCCAGCCGTCGCATCTTCGCCGGGCTGGCCGACCTCGATGTCCCCCGCATCCATTTCGGGGTGGGTACCGGCGAGCTGCTCGGCCTGTTCGCCGAGGCCGGTGCCGACGTGGTGGGCGTCGACTGGCGCGTGCCCCTCGACCAGGCCCGCACCCGCTTGCCTCCGGGCGTCGCCGTGCAGGGAAACCTCGACCCCGCCGTCTGCCTGGCACCCCCGGCCACCGTGGCCGCAGCCGTCGCTGACGTGCTGGAGCGAAACGGCGGGCGTCTCGGCCACGTGTTCAACCTCGGTCACGGTGTGCTGCCGGAGACCGACCCCGACAACCTCCGCCGCGTCGTCGACCAGGTGCACGACTGGCGCCGGGCTTGAGCGACACGCCGCCGACGGGCGTGCTGGTCATGGCCTACGGCACACCGGCCACGCCCGGCGATGTCGAGGCCTACTACACCCACGTGCGGCGGGGACGGCCGCCGACGCCCGAACAGTTGGCCGACCTCCAGCGCCGCTACGACGCCATCGGCGGGACGTCGCCCCTGCTGGAGGTGACTCGGGCCCAGGCCGATGGCCTGGCCGCGGTGCTGGGCGAGGGCTGGCATGTCGAGCTGGGCATGAAGCACGCGCCGCCGTTCATCGAGGACGGCATGGCCGCCCTGGCGGCAGGTGGGGTACGCCAGATGATCGGCTTGGTCCTGGCCCCCCACTACTCGGCCCTGTCGGTGGGCGAGTACGCGGCCCGCATCCGGGCCAGCGATGCCGTCGTCACCGGCGGGGTGGAGCTCACCATGGTCCAGTCGTGGCATCTGGCGCCCGGGTACCTCGACCTCCTCGCCCACCGGGTGACCGATGCCCGCGCCCGCTTGGGCGACGTCGACCCCGAGCGGGTCGAGGTCGTCTTCACCGCCCACAGCCTGCCGGCCCGCATCCTCGAGTCCGGCGATCCCTACCCGACACAGCTGGCCGAGACGGCCGCCGCCGTGGCCGGCCAACTCGACCTGACCCGCTGGTCGGTGGCCTGGCAGAGCGCGGGGCGCACGTCCGAACCGTGGATGGGCCCCGACGTGCTCGAGGTGCTCGACGACCGGGCCCAGCACTCCGCTCAGGGGGCCGCTCGGGCCCAGTGGCAGCCGCGTGCGAGCGCACCACCTCGGCCAGGGTGGCGCAGAAGGCGGGGTCGTCGTTGAGCGAGGCGGTGCGGGCGAACGCCAGGCCGAGCCGGGCGGCGGCCTCGGTGGCCTCCACGTCGAGGTCGAACAGGACCTCCAGGTGGTCGGACACGAACCCGCAGGCGCACACCACCACGCCCTGCACGTCTGCCTGGGCCCGAGCGGCCCCCTGAGCGGAGTGCTGGGCCCGAGCGGCCCCCTGAGTGGAGTGCTGGGCCCGAGCGGCCCCCTGAGCGGGGTTCCGGCTCGCCCTCGGCCGCTGTCCGGGGTGCCTGACCCGCCCGGGGCGTCCGCTCCAACCCGGGCCAGGGCGAGGATCGCCGTCGTCGGCGGGGGGATCACCGGGTTGGCCACCGCCTGGTACCTGCGCGACGGGCTGGGCCCCGACGGCGCCGACGTCGTCCTGGTCGAGTCGAGCGGGCGCCTCGGCGGCAAGATCCGCACCGAAGAACTGGGTGGCGTGGCGGTCGAAGCCGGCCCCGACACGTTCCTCGCCCGCGTGCCGTGGGCCGTCGACCTGGCCCGCCGGCTCGGCCTGGACGACGACCTGGTCGCCCCGGCGACGGGCGTGGCCTATGTCTGTCATCGCGGCCGCCTCGTACCCTTCCCGCCGGGCACCGTCCTCGGTGTGCCCGTCACCGCCCGCTCGCTGCTCGGGGCCGCCCAGCTCTCACCCGCCGGCAAGGCTCGGGCCGCCCTCGATGTCGTCCTCCCCCGTCGCCGGCGGCTTCTCGGGCCCGACCCGTCGGTCGCCGAGGTCATCGGGTCACGCCTGGGCCGCCAGATGCTCGACCGCCTCGTGGAGCCACTGGTGGGGGGCATCAACGCCGGACGGGCCGACACCCTCAGCCTGCGTTCGGCCGCGCCCCAGCTGGCCGCAGCGGCGGCCAGCCATCGCAGCTTGATCCTGGGCCTTCGGGCCAACCGGGCCGCCGGCGCCGATGGCTCACCCGTGTTCCTGTCCGTGGCCGGTGGCCTGGAGCGCCTGGTCGAGCGGCTGGCGGCGTCACTCGAGGCTGGCGATCTGCGCCTGCACACGGCGGCCACGGGGCTGGCGGCCGAGAACGGCCGGTGGCGGCTCACCTGCCAGCCCGGCCCCGACGTGACGGCCGACGCCGTCGTCCTCACCACACCGGCGTTCGCCGTCGCCCCGGTGGTGGCCGCCGCCTCACCGGAGGCCGCCCACCTCCTCGGCCGCATCCGCTACGCCTCGGTCGTCACCGCCACCCTGGCCTACCGCCGTGAGCACCTCCCGGCGCTCCCCGCCGGAAGCGGCTTCCTCGTGCCCAGGAGCGAGAACCGGCTGCTGACGGCGTGCACGTTCTCCACCGCCAAGTGGCCCGGCATCGGCGGCGACGACCTGGTGCGGCTGCGGGCCTCAGCCGGGCGCGACGGCGACGACCGCGCCGGCCGGCTCGACGACGACGCGCTGGTCGGCCGGCTGCACGACGAGCTCGCCACCCTGGTGGGCACCACCGACGCTCCCACCGCCTGGCGCGTCGACCGCTGGGCCAACGGCTTCCCACAGTACGAGCCCGGTCACGACCAACTGGTGGCGCGCATCGAGGCCGAACTGTCCGGACTGGGTGGGGTCTTCGTGGCCGGAGCCTCGTTCCGCGGTGTCGGCATCGCCGCTTGCGTACAGCAGGCCGGCGCGACCGCAGCCAAGGTGATCGAGCACCTGTCCCAGCAGGGGTCGGCGACGGGGGAGACTTGAGACATGGCCGATCTACGCCCCGTCCCCATCGGCGACCAGCGCTTCACCGGCGATGGCGACACCATCGCCGTGCGGGCCCCCTTCGACGGCGCCGAGCTGGCCCTCGTCCCCCGGTGCGGCGAGGCAGAGGTCGATCGGGCCGTGGCTGCCGCCAAAGCCGCCCACGACGCCGGTCCGTTGCCGCCCTGGCGACGGGCGGAGATCCTCGACACCGCCGCCCGCCTCCTCGGGGAGCGCACCGAGGAGTTTGCCCGCACCATCGCCGCCGAGTCGGCCAAGCCCCTGAAGACGGCTCGGACCGAGGCGCAACGGGCGGTGTCCACCATCACGTTCGCGGCCGTGGCCGCCCGCACGCTCGCTGGCGACATGGTGCCCATCGACGCCGCCCAGGTGGGCGAGGGCCGGTTGGCCTTCACCCTGCGGCTGCCCATCGGTGTGGTCGGGGCCATCTCGCCGTTCAACTTCCCCCTCAACCTGGTGGCCCACAAGCTGGCACCGGCCATCGCCGCCGGCTGCCCGGTCGTGCTCAAGCCCGCCAGCCAGACACCCCTGTCGGCGATCGCCCTGGCCGAGCTCCTCCTCGACGAGTGCGGCTTGCCGGCCGGGCACCTCAACGTGGTCACCGGTGGCGGCAGCTCGATAGGCAAGACCCTGGTCGACAACCCCGACGTGTCCTACATCAGCTTCACCGGCTCCGGTGAGGTCGGCTGGGGCATCGCCGAGCGAGCCTCGCGCACCAAGGTCGCCCTCGAGCTGGGCAACAGCTCACCGGTGATCGTCGACGCCGACGGCGACTGGGAGCGGGCCGCCCGCACCATCGCCGTAGCCGGGTTCAGCCATGCCGGTCAGTCGTGCGTGTCCACGCAGCGGGTGTTCGTCCATGCCAAGGTGGCGGATGACTTCTGCTCCGCCCTGGCCGGCCTCGTCGGTGCGTTGAAGGTGGGCGACCCTCTCGACGAGGGCACCGACGTGTCCGCCCTCATTACCCCCGACGACCGCGACCGGGTGAAGGCCTGGGTCGACGAGGCCGTGGGACAAGGAGCGAAGGTGCTCACCGGGGGCGACATTCGCGACGGCCTGTTGACCCCCACCGTGCTGAGCGACGTGCGACCGGAGATGCGGGTGTGCCGTGACGAGGTCTTCGGGCCGGTCGTCGCCGTGCAGGCGGTGGCTGACGTCGACGAGGGCCTGGGCCTGGCCGACGACACCCGTTACGGCCTCCAAGCGGGCATCTTCACCGCCCGCATCGACACCGCGCTGGAAGCCGCCCGTCGGCTCCGGTTCGGCGCCGTGATGGTCAACGAGGTCCCCACCTGGCGCGCCGACCAGATGCCCTACGGCGGCGTCCGCGAGAGCGGCAACACCAAGGAGGGCCCCGCCTACGCGGTGCGCGAGATGACCGAGGAGCGCCTGGTGGTCATCGCGCCATGAGCAAGGTCCGGAAGGGGTCGCGCCCGAAGGCCAAGGCCAAGGCGAAGGTGCCGGCGCCCGCGGCTGGCGCGGCGCCGGCCGCCGCCTACGAAGGGCCGGTGCCGCCGGTCGTGGCGCCGATGCTCACGGGCCTGACGGGCCCGCCCGAGAACCACGACGGCTGGTTGTTCGAGCCCAAGTGGGACGGTGTGCGCGCCGTCGCCCGGGTGTGGGACGGCCGGGTGTCGATCACCAGCCGCCTCGGCAACGATGTCACCGCCGGCTACCCGGAGCTGGCCGAGCTGGGCTTCGCGCTCGGTGACCGGGCCGTCGTGCTCGACGGTGAGATCATCACCTTCGACGAGGGGGGCCGGCCCAGCTTCGAGCGCCTGCAGCGCCGCATGCATGTGCGCCGTCCCGCTCCGGCCCTGGTGGCAGACGTGCCTGCCCTCTACGTGGTGTTCGACGTGCTCTGGCTCGATGGGCAGTTCGTCACCGACGAGGCCTTCGTCGACCGTCGACGCCGGCTCGAGGCGCTGGCCCTGACGGGGCCGTCGTGGCAGACGTCGCCGCTGCTGCCCGATGCCGCCGACGACGAGCTGGTGGCCGCCTGCCGCAAGGTCGGGCTCGAGGGGTACATGGGCAAGGTGGCCTCGTCCGCCTACGCCATCGGGAAGCGATCGAAGGCGTGGACCAAGGTCAAGTGCGTCGGCCGGCGCGAGTTCGTGGTGGGTGGCTGGAGCGAGGGGGGAGGCGGTCGGTCCGGTCAGATCGGCTCGCTGGCCGTCGGCTGGGTCGATCCCGATGCCCCGGCGCCACCCGGTCACCCCTTCGCCCTGCGCTACGTCGGCCAGGTGGGTTCGGGCCTCAGCGATCTCCTCCTCCAGAAGCTGTCCGACCAGTTCCGGCAGCTCGCAGCCGAGACGAGCCCGTTCGCCAACACCCCCGGGGCGCCGTTGCACTACGTCAGGCCCACCGTGGTGGTGGAGGTGATGTTCAACGAGGTCACCGTGGCCGGCGTCCTCCGCCAGCCCTCCCTCAAGGGACTGCGCGACGACGTCGACCCGGCAACCGTCGGCTGGACGGACGAACTGGCCTGAAGGTAGGGGCCGGTGCGCCGGCGGCCGTCATTCGGACAGGCGGGTGCGCTCCAGCACGGCGTGGGCCCGGTCGAGGGTGTCGAGGGCCTTGGTGAGCACGGCCTGGGGCACCACCTTGTTGGACGCCAGATGGATGCGCAGCAGTCGCACCTGATCCAGTTCGTCCCTCGGCATGTGGGCCGCGCTACTGAGAAACCCGACCGGATCGGCGGCCGGGTCGTCAGCCCCGCTCCTGCCCACGGCCCGGCCCAGGGCCATGCCCCGCGGGACGAGGCGCAACAGGGCGTCCCAGCGCTCGATCACCTGGCGGCCCAGGTCGCCCGATCGGGGCGACGCTGACGGGCCACCGGCGAGCGGGGTGAGCGGGGCCCTGCACGCACCGCACCGGGCCCTGCCGCTGTCGTGGAGCGGGACCCGGTTCATCTTCTTGCACACCGGGCATCGCATGGTGCTCGCCTGAGCCCGAGAACTGGGGTCGGTCACTGCACCAGTGTCTCCCACCCGGGCATGCCTGATCCACCCGGTGGCTGCGATTCGCCCACGAGGGCGCAGCGGCCCCAGTAGTCGTCGATCAACGCCGGCAGGGCCCGAGCCGTGGCCACCAGCTCCTGGCCGCCGTGGCTGATCGTGCGATCCTCCCAGTGCTCGAAGACCCGTACGCCGTCGATGAGGGCCGACTTCAGCTCGCCGAGGAGCCGCCGATCCTCACGTTCGAGCAGGCGGGCCCGGTTCTCACACCACCGGAGGGAGGCGTCACCCGATGGGCTGGGCCGCCCGGCGGCGGCCCGGAGACGCCGGGCGATCTCATGGGCGAAGGCGGTCGCGGCCTGGGCCCGGGGGCCGTGCTCCAGGGCCCCGATCTGATCGCTCATCCATCGCACGTGGTGACGGTCGGAGACCAGCCCGCTCGTCATGGCCCAGACGTCGCCCAGGCGGTCGCCGGTGAGCGTGGGCAGGTACTGGTCGACGAAGCGCTCGTGGGTGTGCAGGCAGAGACGGGTCTTGTAGGGGGACCCCGAGATGGAGTGGCTCTCGTCGTAGGTGACCGGCTCGTCGCGGACGCCGTAGTCCATGGTCAGGGCGTTCTCCATCTCCACCGCCGAGAACAGCAACCCGATCCAGGCCCGGTAGGCGTCTTTCAAGGTGATGAAGCGGAGCCCTTCGGGCGAGATCGCCGTTCCCCAGGCAGCTCCGAAGTCGAGACGCCGGACGACCCCGATCTCGTACATCGGGAGCAGGGCGTCGACTTCGGGGTTGACGTCGTGGCGCACGCGGCGATAGGCGTCGGTGGCGTCCATGCCCGCGTAGGAGCGGACGATCTTGGGTCCCCCGGGGTGCATGTCGGCGAACTCACCGACGTCGTAGACCCGCCCACCGATAGTCATCCAGAGGCCCTCGGCCACGTCGTTGTGACCCGCCACCTCGGACGCGTCATAGCTGCGCCCGCTCCCCACCTCGGGCCCGTCACCCCGCTCAGGGGGCCGCTCGGGCCCGGCGTAGGTCGTGAAGACCTCCTGCATGTAGCGCTTCTCCCCGATGAGCCCGAACAGAGCCTGGTTGGCCGCCGCCCGCCGCTCCTCGGTCGAGCCCTCGCCGAAGCGGGCCAGGATGGCCTTGATGGCGTCGGTCACCGCGGACGCGAAGCCGGTCCGGCCGCAGACGTAGAACGACGCGCCCAGACCACCGTCGCCCTCGGATCGCAGGAACTGCCACAAGCGGCGGGCGTTGGCCTCCTCCAGCATCTCGTCACCGATGTGGCGCCGCGAGCCCGACGCCTCGTCGCTCGACAGGGCGATCCGCAAATTGAGCGTGCCCTCGAGCGCCATCGCTCGCAGGAGCTCGCCATGGTGCACGTCGGCCGCGGTTCGCCCGGCCAGGAAGAGCCAGTTCTCCCCGGCGCCCGGCTGGCGGGCCCGCTCGAGGATCATGCCGATGAACGGGGAGACGCCCGTACCTCCGGCGAACATCACCACGGGCCGCCGGACGTCGGTGGGGAGCCCGAAGTTGGGCGGTTGTACGACTCTGACCGACACCCGGCGCGAGGCCGAGTCGGAGCGCGCTGGGCGGGACAAGAACCCCGATGCCGTCCCCACGTGCGTGCCGGCGGGCGCCAGCTCGGTCGGGCTGGTGTCGTAGCGCATGCGCCCGATGGTGAGGTTCAGCTCCCGGGCCCCCTCCTCGGGTGGGCCCTCCACCGCCGAGGACACGGAGAACAGCCGGAACGACTCCGGTGGGACGATCCGGCAGATGCCTTCCCGCTCGCCGGCATGGGCCTTCCAGAGCCGGGCCGCTTTGAAACCCGTGCCGCTCAGCATCTCCAGCAGCTCCCACAGCTCCCACTGCTCCTCGCTGCGGGCCTCGACGATGCGGCGCAGCCTCTCGCCGTGGCTCACGGCGAGCAGCGCCTTGGCCACCGGACGGGTCACCGGACGGATGCGACCGAAGCGCAACAAGGTGCGGAGGGCGAGGATCCGGGCGTCCTCGTAGCCGTGGCGCAGCTCGACCGCCTCTCGCCACGGCCCGTTCAGCTGGATGGGCTCGTCGCCCCGGGCGTGAAGGGCCGACAGTGTGAGGGCCACGAGATCGTCGCTGTTCTCGGGCAGCACCGCGCACCTGCTCCCGGGGCGGTACCGGATTCCGGACCCCGCCACGTCGAGGGTGACTTCGCCGACCCATGCCTGTTCGTCGGAGCGCAACGCCCTGACGCGGGCGATGCGGACCTGGTGGCAGCTCTGGTTGGTCACCGGGTAGCGCTCCAGTCGGGACGCGCTCAGCTCGGTGTCCATGCGGTCCCACGGACGGTCGTTGAACCCGCCGGCGAACCCGGCCAGCGTCTTGCTCCGGCCCGCCTTGAAGGAGAGGTCGAGGAAGCCGTAGGTCTTCAGCCGGTGTCGCCCCAGCAGGCCGGCGTCTCCGGCGTAGGCCTCACGGCACTCCGAGAACAGGCCGCGCAGGGCCCGGTCGCCGCTGGTCGCGACGTACCGGGGGACCGAGATGGCCCCGAACGCCTCGAGGAAGTCCTGCCAGTGCCGGGGGAACCAGGCACGGACCCGGGCCGTCTCGGTGCCGATGCTGGTGGCGTGGCGATGACGACCGAAGAGGGAGTCGAGCAACTGGAAGGCGGGGATGGCGGTACCACTCGGGCCCGGCGGGGGATCGTCCTGGTAGGGAGTGGCCAACGGCGCCACCGTCTTGCCCCAGACCACCGGATCGACGTGCAGGTGCGAGCGAGGGTTGGGATCGACCTGGGCGAAGGTCTCGAGGCCGACGTGCTCGAGGTGTCCCATGATGGCGGCCAGTTCCCGCCTGAGGTCGCCGACGCTCCCGGCCACGACCGCCTCCTGGGCCCGGACGGCGGCGGCCACGATCGGGGTGAGCTCGGCCACGATCTCGACGGTGGCCATCTGGAATCGGCGTTCGTCCTCGTTGCCCAGGATCGGGATGAGAAGTTCGAGGTTCTCGACCCTGACCGAATCGGCCCGGCTCGGATCGATCAGCCTCCAGTTGTAGACGTTCAGGTCGATGAACGAGAGGTGCGGGGCCGGGCGCTGGAGGCGCTCGGTGATCTGTCCCCACGGGCGCAGGACGGAGTCGGGCACCACCGGCGGTGGGTCGGGATCCACGTAGTAGTAGGCGTGGGCGAAGATGCTGAAGATGGCCGAGGCGCGCAGCAGGTAGCGCTCGTCCAGGTCGTCGGGGCCGGCACCGAGGACGGGCATCCGGTCGAGGGATTCCCGGAGGGTGAGGCTGCGGAACATCTCCGGGAGGCGGGCGGCCATGTCGTCCCAGACCCGGTGCGAGGGCGGAAGGCAGAGCAACGGAGGCCGGCGGGGCATGAAGCCGTGTGACTCGGACAGGAACCCGAGGTTCTCGTGACCGAGTCGGTCGTTCGTCTCCTCGGCGGCGACGAGGACCTGGCGGGCGGGGACGACCGGGCCGCTCGGCGCCGCCGTCACGGCGTGCCCGGTCACGGGGTGCTCACGACCGCCCGGCAGATGTCGGCGCGCGACACCGTTCCCACCAACCGGCCGTCGTCGACGACAGGGAGCCGCCGGATCTGTCGCTCGATCAGGATCGTGGCCGCCTTGGCCACGTGATCGTCGGGATGCATGACCAGGGGCTCGCGGATGACGAGAGGCAGGATAGGTCGGTCGGCAAGGGCGTGGGCCTTGCCCATGAAGAGCTGGTAGGCGTCGTAGAGCGAGCCGCCCGCAGCCAGGATCTCGTCGAGGTCGGGGAGGGCGTTGCGCAGGATGTCGCCCTCCGACAGCACACCGACGAAGGCTCCGTCGGGGTCGACCACCATCAGGTCGCCGATTCGGGTCGAGGCGACGACCTCCGCCGCCTGGCGCAGGTCGGCGTCATCGCCAACCAGGCCGTCGGTGCCCTGCATCACGTCTCGCACCCGCCTATAGGGAAGGGCGATCCGCTCCCGCCAGTCGGCCAGCAACTCGTCGATGACGGGATACAGCGTGTCCTCGGGCGACTGCCACGGACTGGCCAGGTACTGGTCGATTCCGGTGTCGTTGATGGCGGCCATCGCCGCCTCGACATCGGCGTGACTGGTGACCAGCACCCGCCCGACTTCGGGGAACATGGCCCGGGCGCCCAGCAGGATCGCCGAGCCGTTGCTGTCGGGGAGGAGCTCGGCGGCGAGCACCAGGGCCACCGGGTTCGGACCGTCCCGCAAGCGAGCGCAGGCGGCGAGGGCGGATTCGCCGCTCGTCGTCGACTCCACCCGGTGTTCGTCGCCGTAACGGCGGCCGATATCGCGCTCCAACAGCTCGAGCCCCGCCGGGTCGCCGTCGACGATCAGGATGATCGCCATCCAGGGTCAGCCGGCGAGGGCGACGCACCCGACGGAGATGAGCAGGCCTCCGGGAAGGGTGTTCTGAATCGTCATGCGAGCCGGGGGTTCGGCAGGAAAGAACTCCGAGAAGACCTGGTTGAGATCGGCGAAGACGCTGAAGTCGGCGATGAGCACGGTGATGTTCACCACCAGATCGAGACGGCTGCCACCCGCCTCGAGGACGGCGGCGACATTGGTGAGCGCCTGTCTCGCCTGCTCGGCGAAGGTGGCACCGGCCGGCTTCCCGGTCGCCGGGTCGATGCCGGCCTGCCCGGAGACATAGACCATTCCGGCGGCCCGCACGCCCGGGGAGTAGTGCCCGATGACCGAGGGAACGCCTGGTCCCCCGATGACTTCCCGTACCGCCTCGTTTTCCATCTCACGCTCCTCGGCGGCGATCATACCGAGATGCGACCTCGCGTGATCAGCGCCAAGAACTCGTTGTGAGCGATGCCCCCGATCTCTCTGGTCGCGTGGCGCTCGTCGCCGGGGGTACTCGCGGTGCCGGCCGCGGCATCGCCGTCGAACTGGGCGCGGCCGGAGCCACCGTCTATGTCACCGGCCGCACCACGGATTCGTCTGCCTCACCCATGGGCCGTCCCGAGACCATCGAGGAGACGGCCCGGTTGGTCGACGCCGCCGGCGGCACGGGAGTCGCCGTCAAGGTCGACCATTCGAGCTCCGACCAGGTACGGGCTCTGATCGGGCGGATCGACGCCGAGCGGGGCCACCTCGACATCCTCGTCAACGACATCTGGGGCGGCGACCCTCTGGCCGAGTGGGGCGTCCCGTTCTGGGAGCACGACCTGGCCAATGGCATGTCCCTCCTGCGCGGTGCCGTGGACACGCACCTCATCACGAGTTGGCACGCGGTGCCACTCATGGTCCGCACGCCCGGCGGCCTCGTCGTCGAGGTCACCGACGGCGTGGGCCCCCGTTACCGCGGCTCGCTGTTCTACGACCTGGCCAAGGCATCGGCCATCCGCCTGGCCCTGGCCCAGGGCGAGGAGCTCCGGGCCCACCAGACCGCAGCGGTGGCAGTGAGCCCGGGGTTCCTGCGCTCGGAGGCCATGCTGGAGCTGTTCGGCGTGACCGAGGCCACCTGGCGCGACGGCATCGCCAAGGACCCGCACTTCGCCTTCTCCGAGACCCCGCGCTACCTCGGCCGTGCCGTGGCCGCTCTGGCCGCCGATGCCGACAAGATGGTCCGCACCGGTACGGCCACCGCCACCTGGGAGCTCTACCAGGCTTACGGCTTCACCGATGTGGACGGCACCCAGCCCGACTGGGGACGCCACGCCCGCAGCGACCTGGGCTGGGAGCCGTGAGCGGGCGTCAGGCTCAGGCCGAGACTTCGAGGTCGGCGAGGCGGGGGATGACCCGAAGGCCGAGGTCGGCGGTGAACTCGACGGGGTCACCGACGGGCATCACGGCCACGGTGTCGACACCCAGGCGGGCGTAGCCGGCCATCTGGGCCACGAAGGCGTCCGGGTCGGCCAGGGGGTTGCCAATGGCCAGGATGGTCTTTTCGATGGTGGCGTAGTCCCGCTCTTCGGCCTCACAGTGACCACGGAGGACCTCGAGCTTGCGGGCCACGGTGTCGGGGTCGGTGGCGAACAGGTTGCAGGCGTCGGCGTACCTGGCCACCAGTCGCAGGGTCTTTCGCTCACCGCTGCCGCCGATGAGGATCCCGGGGTGTGGAGCGCTGACGGGACGGGGCGAGCACAGCGACTCGGCCAATTGGTAGTGGCGACCCTCGAACGGGCCATCGTCGTCACTCCACATCTGCAGGCAGATCCGCACGGTCTCCTCGAGGCGCTCGAAACGCTCGGCAAGCGGTGGGAAGGGCACGCCCAGGGCGGCGTGCTCCCGCTCGTACCAGGCGGCACCGAGGCCGAGCTGGGCCCGGCCTCCGGAGAGGACGTCGAGGGTGGTGACGATCTTGGCCAGCAGGCCGGGGTGGCGTCCTCGGCCTCCCGGGCGGTCGCGGCCAGCGTGGCGGCGATCGACGCAGGCTGGCCGGGCCAGGTGAAGCTCATCAGGTGGATGCCGACGCGCACGAGGATCGACCGTTCAGCCCGTCTCGGCCCACGGGCCGAC
Organism: Acidimicrobiales bacterium; assembly: GCA_051001215.1. Taxonomy (GTDB): domain Bacteria; phylum Actinomycetota; class Acidimicrobiia; order Acidimicrobiales; family AC-14; genus DATAQC01. The sequence continues at coordinate 43,668 of JBPCNP010000062.1, read as the reverse complement.
GCCGCCGACGCGCGTCGGGGCGATGCGAATGACCCGCCCGGGGGGCGGGTTGTCGAAGGGCGGGAATTTCACGCCGGGGCCAAGGTAGATTTCGGCCAGTCGCTGGAGCAGGTCGGCTGCGCCCCCCTCGGTGAGGGTCGCAGTGCCGTGCACGATGAGGTAGTGGTCGAGGCCCATCTCGTTTCGACCCTCGGCCTCCATCGACAGTGCCACCCGGGGATCGCGCTCGATGTTGCGGATCTTCTGACCCTGGCCGAGATGGCCGACCACGATGTCGTCGCCATCGAGGCCGACCCACACGATGCTGATCTGTGCGGTCCCGTCGGGGTTGATGGTGACGAGATGGGCGAGACGTCCGGAGGTGAGTGCGGCTTGGACGGTGGTACCGAAGCTGCCCATCATCTTCTCCCTTGCTCGGGTCGGGGGAGCGTCGGCCCCTCGGCTTCCTCCACGGCCATGAGGATGAGCGACCAACTGGCCAGGCCGTGCTCGCACCACCCGTTCGGTTCCACCAGGCACTCGTCCGGGCACCGGCACACGCCGTCGCCCAGCCAGTCGTCCAGCGTCTCGGCATCGGGCGGAGCCCAGCCGCTGTTGACCTCGAACCAGGCAAACGCGTTTCCGACCGCCTCCGATGACGTCATCGTCGCCAACGTAGCGGGCGCGGGCCGAACAGCCCCAACCGCGACCTAGGCTCGGGTCGTGCGAGGGATCGGTGGAGATGGCCGACCGATCGACCGGCTTCGCCGGAGCGAGCTCTCGGTGGTCTCGGCCGGCCTGTTCGCGGTCGTCGGCGTCCTCGCCCTTCGCGTTCGCGGCACCGGTTTGCCGCTCGGGGTCGACCGCATCGGATCGGGCATCGTCGACTCCATTCGCGCGCCCCGCCGCCTCACAGTCGACTTTGGCGCCGCCGCACCACGCTCGCTGGCCCAGCCCCTCGTCGCCTGGGGCACCATCGCCGTTGCCGTTGCCCTGGTCGTCGTCCTGGCCGCTCTGGCCGTGCGACGACACGACACCTGGGCGGTGGTGGTGAGCGTGGGGGCACCGGCCCTGGCCGTCGCCCTCGTCGACGGGGTGGCCAAGCCCCTCGTCGGCCGCTACCACGGCACCGGTCTGGCCTTTCCCTCCGGCCACGCCACCACGGCCGCGGCCGCCGCCGCCCTGGTGCTGGTGCTGGTCAACCGCTGGTACGGGTGGCGCCCGGCCATGCACTGGGCCCCCGTGGTCGCCCTCCTGCCCCTCGCCGCCGGAGCCGGCGTGGTGCGCCTCGGCTGGCACTACCCCACCGACGTGGTCGGAGGCGTCGCCTTCGGCGCCGCCGTGGTCATGGCCGCCGCCGCTGCCGTCCCCGGCCCCGGCGCTAGCTCACGCCGATGAGGTCCACGACGAACACGAGGGTCTCGTTCGGCCCGATGGCCCGGCCCGCCCCCCGGCTGCCGTAGCCGAGCTCGGGAGGGATGGTGAGCCGGCGCCGGCCACCCACCTTCATCCCCGCCACCCCGCGGTCCCAGCCCGAGATCACCTGGCCGCCGCCGAGGCCGAACGAGAAGGTCGACCCACGGTCCCACGACGCGTCGAACTGCTTTCCGTTCGACCAGGAGACCCCCACGTAGTGCACCTCGACCTGGGAACCGGCGGTGGCCTCGGCCCCGTCGCCGATGGTGAGATCTTCCATACCGAGCTCGGCCGGCGGCTGACCGCCGGGAACGGAGACGTCGGGCTTGTCCGTGGATGCCATCCGGCCAGGCTACTGGGCGCCACTCCTTCACCCGTTCGGCCCCGTGGCCATCTACCATCGTCGGCCAAGGAGGTGGCCGGTGCCACGACCAATCTGGAGCGGCGCCATCAGCTTCGGGCTGGTGAACGTGCCCGTGAAGCTGTTCAGTGCCGTGTCGTCCAAGGACGTGCGCTTCCATCAGCTCGACGCCAAGTCGAACGCCCGGGTGAAGCAGAAGCGGGTCTCGGCCGCCACTGGTGAGGAGGTGCCCTTCGACCAGATCGTGAAGGGCTACGAGCTGGGCCCCGACACCTACGTCACCATCACCCCCGACGAGCTCGACGCCCTCGACCCCAAGGCCACCAAGACCATCGACATCGAGGACTTCGTCGACCTCGACCAGATCGATCCCGTCTTCTACGAGCGGCCCTACTACCTGGTGCCCGACAAGGGCGGTACCAAGGCGTATGCCCTGCTGCGTGAGGCCATGCGCGAGACCAACAAGGTGGGCATCGCCCGGGTCGTGTTACGCACCAAGCAGTACCTGGCCGCCATCCGTCCCAAGGGCGACGCCCTGGTGCTCGAGACCATGCTGTTCGCCGACGAGGTCGTACCCGACGACGAGCTCGACCTGCCCCGTGACGAGGTCGACGTCTCGCCCCGCGAGGAGAAGATGGCCCGTCAGCTCATCGACTCGCTGTCGTCGGAGTTCGAACCCGACAAGTACCGCGACGAGTACCGCCAGCGGGTGCTCGACCTCATCGAGCAGAAGGCGGCCGGCCAGGAGATCGTGGTCGAAGACGCCACCGAGGAGCCCACCAAGGTGGTCGACCTCATGGCCGCCCTGGAGGCCAGCCTGGCCGCGGTGAAGGGCGAAACGGCCAAGGGCGACAAGAAGGACAAGATCGACACGTGAGCCCGGCTGCGGCGCCGGTCGAGGTCACCGTCGAGGGACGCCAGCTCAAGCTGTCCAACATCGACAAGGTGCTCTACCCGGCGACGGGGTTCACCAAGGGCCAGGTCATCGACTACTACTCGCGCATCGCACCGGTGCTGCTGACCCACCTGCGCAACCGCGCCCTCACCCTCAAGCGCTACCCCAACGGCGTCGGGGGCCAGTTCTTCTACGAGAAGAACTGCCCTTCGCACCGGCCCCCCTGGGTCGACACGGTGGCGGTGTGGAGCGGGCGCAACAAGGCCGACGTCAACTACTGCCTGGCCAACGACCTGTCCACCCTCGTGTGGGTGGCCAACCTGGCGTCACTGGAGCTGCACACCTCGCTCGCCCGCGCCGACGACGTGGCCCGCCCCACCATGGTCGTGTTCGACCTCGACCCGGGGGCACCGGCATCCATGGTCGAGTGCGCCCAGGTCGGGTTGGCGGTGCGCGAGGTCCTCGACCAGCTGGGCCTGGCCAGCTTCGCCAAGACGTCGGGGTCGAAGGGGCTGCAAATCTACGCCCCCCTCAACACACCCGTCACCTATGACCAGACCAAGCCCTTCGCCCACGCCCTGGCTCGCATGCTCGAGGCCAGGCTCCCCGATCTGGTCGTCTCGCAGATGGCCAAGGAGCTCAGGAAAGGCAAGGTCCTCATCGACTGGAGCCAGAACGACGCGGTGAAGACCACGGTGTGCGTCTACTCCCTCCGCGCCCGGGACCGGCCCACCGTGTCCACGCCCCTCACCTGGGACGAGGTCGAACGGGTGGCAGCCACCGGCGACCCCGACCCGGTGGTCTTCGACGGCGATGCCGTGCTCGCCCGGGTGCACGAACACGGCGACCTGTTCGCCCCCGTCGCCGAGTTCGAGCAGTCGCTGCCGAAGGCCCCCGGACTCGCCTGACGAGGACGGCCGATAGGCTCTGGTGCATCTCAGGACCCGGCCGCGGCTGAGCCTGCGCGACACCACGAGGAAAGGCGGACAATGCCGCACATGCGACGCTCTATTTCCGATCTCCGCCGTCTCGGCGTCAGACGCCCGGCTGCGCTCGCCGCCGCGAGCGTCCTGGCTCTGAGCATGACCCACGCCTCGGCGTGGGCCTCGTCGGTGCTCACCACCGTGGCCGGCGGGGCGGCCACGGGCGCGGCCGGCTTCGGCGGCGACGGTGGGCCCGCAGCCGGGGCCCAGCTCGCCAACCCCTCGGGCGTGGCTGTCGACGGCACCGGCAACGTGTTCGTGGCCGACACCGCCAACCAACGCATCCGCCGAATCGACGCGGCCACCGGCATCATCACCACCGTGGCCGGCGGGGCGGCCAAGGGCGCGGCCGGCTTCGGCGGCGACGGTGGGCCCGCAGCCAGGGCCCAGCTCGCCAACCCCTCGGGCGTGGCTGTCGACGGCACCGGCAACGTGTTCGTGGCCGACACCGCCAACCAGCGCATCCGCCGAATCGACGCGGCCACCGGCATCATCACCACCGTGGCCGGCGGGGCGGAGTTCGTGGCCGGTGCCGGCCAGTCGGCGCCGCCGGCCCTGGTCCCGGCCGCGCCCCCGGAGGCGACGGCGCCCCCGGAGGCGATCAGGGGCCCGCTCGGTGTCACCGTCGACCTGACCGGGGCGGTGTTGGTGGCCAACTCGCCGGAGAACCGCATCGACAAAATGTCGCCCGAGCCCGAGCCGCCGGCGTCTGCGGGTGGGGCCGCCGCAGGGGCGGGTCATCCCAAGGATCCGGCCACCCTCTGCCGGGAGGCCGAGGCCTTGGGTCCCGCGGCCCTCACTGCCTCGCCATCGTGGATGACCCGGACAGTGAGCGTGAGCGCCAAGGCGGCGACACCCGACCAGGAGCTGGGACTTCAGGGCAACGGGTTCGGTTCCGGTCAGCGGCTCACGGTCACCCTGTGCAGCGTGCCCACCGTCCTCGGCGCCGTCACGGCCAACCCGCAGGGCGCCTACAGGACGACGGTGAGGATCCCGGCCAACGCCGCCCCAGGCGCCCACCACCTCGTCCTGTCCGATGGCAGCGGCGATGCCGCCGTTGCCCTGGACGTGGTGCTGGCCAGCCGGGGCGACGGCACAGGCATCAACCAGCCGGCGGCCGGCACCGGCGACGGGACGACCGACCTGGGCAACACCGACCTGGGCAACACCGACCCGGGGAACGCCGACACCGGGGTCACCGATCCCGGCAGCACCGACCCCGGTGCCGGGGCCTTCGATCCGCAGACCGGGGACCCCATCCCGAGCCCGTCAGCCGGCAGCACCGACCCGGGGACCGGGGCCGATACCGGGAGCACCGACTCGAACGGCATGCCCACCACCGGCGCCGACTTCGTCCCCATGATCGCCCTGGCCGGGATGTCGCTGAAGCTGGGTGGGGCCCTCGTGCTGGCGGGCCGGAGGAAGTCACCCGCCCGCTGAAGGTCGGGGACGAGGACGCTCGGACGCGTCAGCCGGCTCGCCGAGCCGGCTTGGCCGGCGATGGCTCGACTGCCGATGGCTTGGCCGCCGATGGCTTGGCCACTGACCGCTTGGCCACTGACCGCTTGGCTGTGGACCGCTTGGCCGTGGACGGCCTCTCCGGGCCCGACTCGGCGGGCGCCGACTTGGACGCCACCTTGATGCCCGACGACGGCGCCTTGGCCGTGCGGCGGGGTTTTGCTGTCGAGTGCGAGGGGTTCATCACCTCGGCGTCGGCCGTCACTTCGTGCTGGCGCAACACGCCATCGCTGAAGACCGTGCCGTTGACCTCGTAGTACAGCCGGTACTGCAACTTGCGGGCATCCTCACCGAACCACACCGACCCGCCTACCGCTCCGGTCCCCCGGTAGATGCTTCCCTCGAAGGCGAAGATGTCGCCGTCGTCGCCCGCAGCCTCAAGCCAGTCCAGGGCCAACGTCTCGGCCCGGATGAGCTGGTCGTTCTCGTCGAAGACGTGAAGGTCTACCCAGCTGTACTTGGTGGGGTCGACGTTGCGTACCCAGGCCTGCACCGACAGCTTCGTCTCCAGCTCGAGGCCGGCGGCGTCGCCCGTGGGCCCGGGCGGTTTGGCGTTCTCCTTGGTGGCGGTCTCGTCGACCACGCTCACCATGTCCGGTCGCGGGACAGCACCTTCGCGGTAGGCGACCGATTCAAGAGGGATCTTCACCATGGGATACTTACCCGGTCCTGGCCTTCCTCACCCATCAAGCCGGCGAGGTCGAGCAGCTCCGAGAGCTGCGGCGAGGGGTCGACCAGTCGGATCGTGCAGCCCGACCGCCGGGCCCTGAGCTGGAGCCGGGCCAGGGCGTCCACCACCGACAGGTCGGGGAGGCGCATCGCCGGGAGCGCCCACCTGGCCATCTCGGCGCCATCCGGGGCGACGAGCACGATCTCGGTGTCGGACCCCACGCTGCGGTAGAGACGCCGCCGGGGGCGCCGATTCATCGGTCGTGGCCCGGGCCCGCGCAGCCCTCTGGCCCTACCGGACGAGGATCAGCGTCGCCTCGGGGACGGCAGGATGGAAGAAGAGCGTCACCGGACCCAACGGCGGTGGCTCACGTTCCTCGTCGATGATCACGATGGGCGACGACGGCTCGGGTTGCAGCGCCTCGCGCAGGCCCAGGGCAAGGCCGACGCTGAACGTCGCTCCCAGGGCCCGCCGGGCCACGCCACTGGGTCGGGCCATCGGTCGTTCGCTAGCTGCCGGCGGGGGCGGCGACGGGACGGGTCGCCGGCTTGGGCATGAGGCGCACGTTGGCGAAGGCCACGTTCAGCGCCTCCTGGGCGGGTGCCTCCGATGCGGTGATGAGGCGGCCGATGTGCTCGGGGTCGGCCTCGTACCCCGCCTCCGGCGAGAGGTGGGGATTGCGGTAGCGCGTGGCGTAGTTCTGGTTGGCCAGGGTCAGGGCCAGATGGAACCGGGGATCGCGCCGGCGGGCCTCCTTCCAGAAGCGACGGGCCCGGGGGCGAACCGCGTAGAAGTTCCGGTAGGCCCGGCGCAGGCCTTCGGACAGCTCGTTCGCCGTCATCTTGGCCGGCTCGAACACCGGCGTGTAGAGGTTGTAGCGCTTCCAGTCGTAGCTGGTGATGCGACCCTCGGAGGCCATGCGGGCGAAGGTGTGGGTGCCCGGGTAGGGCGTGAGCACGGCGAAATGGGCCACGTCGACCCCGATGCTGTCGACCACCTGCACCGTCTCGTCGAACACGCCGGGACCGTCGGTGTCGAAGCCGAAGATGAACCCACCCTCGACGGCGATGCCCCGGCGGTGCAGGGCCTCGATGAGCTCGCCGTACTCGCCCGGGCGGTTCTTCTTGTTGGCCTCCACCAGGCTGTCGCGCGACACGCTCTCGAAACCGGTGAACACCACCCGGCACCCGGCCCGGGCGGCCAGATCGATCAGCTTGGGGTTCTTGGCCAGCCCGATCGAAGCCTGGGCACCCCACGTGACCTTGCACTTGCGCCGGATGATGGTCTCGCAGAGGAGCTCGGTGTACTCGAGGTCGGCGGCCAGGTCGTCGTCGAGGAAGAAGACATAGGCGAACCCGCCGATGTGCTGGCCGGCCTTCTTGATGACGTTGATCTCGTCGACCACCCGGTCGGGGTCGCTGTGGCGCGAGCCACGGCCGTTGATGCGGATCACCGAGCAGAAGTCGCAGTTGAACCGGCACCCCCGCGTGGTCTGCAGGGTGTTCAGGGGGGCGTACCGGGTGAGGGGGACACGCTTGAGGTCGGCCGCCCACGTGTCGGCCGTCGGCACCGTTTCCATCCCCAGCCACTCGCCCTTGTAGAGCGGTTGCAGGCAACCGGCGGCGGCGTCGGCCAGGACCTGGTCGATGATGCTGTCGGCCTCGCCGCACACCACCGAGTCGGCGTGGCACAGCGCCTCCTCGGGCAGCAGCGACGGGTGCACGCCACCCAGCACGACCGGCACCCCCTTGGCCCGGAAGGCGTCGGCCACCCGGTAGGACTGCGGGCAGCTCATGGTCCAGACGGTGATGCCCACCAGGTCGGGGGTGACGTCGGTGGGGACCTTCTCGAACTGCAGGTCGACGATGCGGGTGCGCCAGCCGCAGCGCCGGGCGTGAGCCCCGAGCGTCATGAGCGACATGGGGGGCATCCGGTGCCCGAAGGTCTGGAAGATGCCGGTCCCCAGCCACGCCGGGGACAGAAGGAGCAACAGCGGGCGGTCGTCCACCATGCGCGAGCCTACGCCCCCCGGTCGCCCGATGTTCAAGCGGACCCAGCCGCAGCCGGGTCGAAGCCCACCCGGAGCTCCTTCAGCCCCCGCACCACGAAGTGGTCACGCCACTGCGGTTCGGGGCCGACCAGGTGGAGGTCGGGGAAGCGTCGCACCAGCGTGGTGACCGCCGCCCGGGCTTCGATCCGGGCCAGCGCCGCGCCCAGGCAGAAGTGGGCCCCGGCGGCGAAGGCCAGGTGGCGGTTGTCGGAGCGACCCACGTCGAGGCGGTTGGGGTCGGCGAACTGGGACGGATCGCGGTTGGCGGCGGCGATCGACACGGCGATCTGCTCACCCTTGGCGATGGCCTGGCCGCCGATCTCGACGTCGGTGGTGGCGATGCGGGCGGTGATGTGCACCGGGCCCTCGTAGCGAAGCAGCTCCTCGACGGCGGTACGGTCGAGGGAGGGGTCGTCGCGCAACCGGTCGAGCTGATCGGGGTGGCGGAGCAGCATGAACATGCCGTTGCCCACCAGGTTCATGGTGGTCTCGAAGCCGGCCAGCAACAGCAGGGTGGCCGTGGTCAACAGCTCCTCGTGGGTGAGCTTGGTCCCCCCCTCCTCGGCCCCGATCATGGCCGTGAGGAGGTCCTCTTTCGGGTTGGCCCGGCGCTCGTCGATGAGGTCGGTGAAGTATTGGGCCAGGTGCATGGTGGCGGCCATGCCCCGCACCTGGGCGTCGGCGTCGACGTAGCCGTCGAGAAGGCGGGAGGCGTCGGCCGACCAGTCCTTGAACAGCTTCCGGTCGGCCAGTGGGATGCCCAGCAGCTCGCAGATGACGATGGTGGGCAGCGGGTAGGCCAGGTCGGCGAGCACGTCCATCTCGCCCCGGTCGGCCACGGCGTCGAGCGACTCGTCGACGATGGCCTGGATGCGCGGGCGCAGGCCGTCGACCACCTTGGGGGTGAAGGCCTTGCTCACCAGCGAACGCAGGCGGGTGTGGTCGGGCGGGTCGAGGAACATCATCACCCGTGAACCGGGGACCCGCACCGAGCTGGCGTTGACCGCGTCGGGCCCCAGCCACTCGGGGTTGTTGGAGAAGCGGGGATCGCGCAGCACGGCACTGGCATCGGCGTAGCGGACCAGTACCCAGTTGCCGTCGGCGGCCCGGTGGACGGGCTCGTTCTCGCGGATCCAGTCGTAGAGGGGATAGGGATCGGCCCGGTACTCGGGTGGCATGGGGTCGCCCAGCCGGAACGGCGGCTTGCCTTCTGTGGTGATGCTGACGTTCGTGGTGGTGGCCTCCATCGCCCTACCAGGACTAGCAGAGCTCCCGGGCCTATAGCGATCGGGGCCGGCGCAGTGGTTGGCGCTCACCCCTGCGTTGGCAGTTGAGTGTGGAGGTGACCGGGGCTCAGGGGGCCGCTCGGGCCCGCCACCCCGCTCGGACCCTGGCCGCGGCCGGGCTGGGCGCCGGGGCCCTGCTGGCCGCCAGCCTGCCGCCCTGGGGATGGTGGCCACTGGCTCCGGTGGGAGCCGCCGGCCTCGCCCTCAGCCTGGCGAACCGTTCGTGGTCGCGCCGCCTCCTGGCGGGCGCGGCTGCCGGCCTGGGCCTCTACGCCCCCGGCCTGTGGTGGATGACCGAGTTCTCGGCGCCCGGCTACGTGGCCTCCACGCTGCTCGAAGCCGGCCTCGTGGGGCTGGCCATGATCGCCGTCCCGCCCGGCCGGGGGCGCCACGTAGCCTTCCCCGCCGCCCTGGTGGCGGCCAGCGCGGTGGGCGGGCACTGGCCCTTCGGCGGCCTCCCCCTGGCCGGCATCGCCCTGGGCCAGGCCGGCGGGCCCCTGGCCCCCGCGGCCCGTCTGGGCGGCGACCTCCTGCTCGTCGCCCTCGTCGGAGGCCTGGGATCGGCCCTGGCCGCCCTCCTCGGTGCCATTGCCCACTTCAACCCGAGGGCTGTGCTGGGCCCGCTGGCAGGGCTGGCGGCAGTGGTGGCCCTGGCCCTGGGCGGCGCCGTGTCGCCCGCGGGATCGCCCGTGCCGGGCGGCGTGTTGCGGGTCGCCGCCGTGCAGGGAGGCGGCCAGCGGGGCCTGCGAGCCATCTACGTCGACCCCCAGGTGCCCCTCGACGCCCACCTGGCCGCGAGTGCCGGCGTGGTCCGTCCCGTCGACCTGGTGGTGTTCCCCGAGAACGTGGTGAACGTCGACGGTCCCCTGGCCGGCTCGGCCCAGGAGCAGGCGGTGGCCGACGTTGCCCGCACCCTGGGCGCCACCACGGTGGCCGGCGTGGTCACCGCAGCCGGCGCCGACCACTTCCGCAACGCCGCCGTGGCCTGGGCCCCCGACGGTGCCGTCGTCGCCACCTACGAAAAGGTCCATCGCGTGCCCTTCGGCGAGTACGTGCCGCTGCGAGGGTTGGTCAGCCGCCTGGCCGACCTGTCGGCCGTGCCCCGCGACGCCATCGCCGGCCAGGGGCCCGGCGTCCTGGCCACGCCGGCCGGGCGCCTCGGCGTGATGATCTCCTACGAGGTGTTCTTCGCCGACCGGGCCCGGGCCGCGGTGAGCGCCGGCGCCGAGGTGCTGCTGGTGCCCACCAACGCCTCGTCGTACACCACCTCCCAGGTGCCGGCCCAGGAGCTGGCCGCCGCCCGCCTGCGGGCCATCGAGACGGGCCGTGACCTCGTGCAGGCCGCGCCCACCGGCTTCAGCGCAGTGGTCGACGCCCAGGGCCGGGTGCGCCACCGCAGCCGCCTGGGGAGCTCGGCCGTGGTCCAGGCGACCGTGACCCGTCGCCACGGCCGGACACCGGCCACCCGCCTGGGTGACGGCCCCCTGGTGGTCGCCGGCCTGGCGGCGCTGGCGCTGGTCTGGGTCCGGTCCCGGTATGCACACCCGGAGGGGCGTTCAGACCGGGAGTGAACTCAGTGGCCGAATGGCGGTGAGAGGTAGGCGAGACATGTCCGCATGATTCGCCTCGCCGGTCTGCCTCAAGCGACCTCGTCATCGTCGTCGAGCCCGTAGATCGGGTCATCGAGGTTGATGAAGGCGGGATAGTCCCGCTCCGGTGACACGGCCCCGGGGGCCGGCTCGGGCTGGACGAGGGCTGGTCGGGCCAAGGAGGCGACGGCCGCCTCGCTCGGGGTCGCCGGGGTGGCCGCCGGGCCGGCCGGCGGCCTGGCGAAGTCGATCCAGCGGTCTTCGAGGCGCTCACCGGTGGGATGGGTCCAGTTGCCCGTCGGTGGCGGCTTCGTCGGTGGCGTGGGTGTGCCACTCGGAGCCATTGGTCGACCGCGGGCATCGGTCAAGGTGATGCCGTCGGGGCGGTCGGCGTTGCCCGATATCCCGAGCTGGCCCCGGTGGTGGAGGCGATGGTGTCGACCGCACAAGGCTATCAAGTTGGCGGTATCGGTCGCTCCGCCATCCTCCCAATGCCGGATATGGTGGACGTGCAACCAGCGGGTGCGCTCGCAACCCGGGACCCGACACCCGCCATCTCGTTCTTCGATGGCGAGGCGGGTGCGGTCGGGCACGATCCGGGCCTTTCGCCCGACGCCGAGGGGGGTGCCGCCGTTATCGGCCTGCACCCGGCCCTTGGTGTCACAGGTCATGAACCGGCGCAGGCTGTCGGGCAGGGCCGGGCCCAGGTGGAGGTGCCCGGTGGGCCGGCCGGTGTCGTCGGCGCCGACGTGGATGACCACCAGGTGGCGGTCGTAGTGGGGACGGGCGACGGCCTCGGCCGCCAGCGACGTCTCGGCCATGGCCACCAGGGCATCGGCCCACGACACCGTCTTGGGGGCGTCGGTGTGGTCGGCGTCGCCGCCGAACAGGCGCTGGCGGGCCACGCTCAGGGCCCGCTCGACCACGGCCCCCTCGTCGGCCGGCAACACCGCCGACATGCGCCACGACCCGTCGTCATCGAATCCGAAGTTTGCCCGCCGTGCCTCTTCAGGCTCCGGCTCCGGCTTCGCGTCCGGCTCAGTTCCCTCGGGCTCACGCTTGGGCGGCTCCGGCTTGGGCTCCGGCTTGGGCGGCCGGACCCGCTCGTCGAAGGCGTAGCGGCTCAGCGTGCGCTTCAGCTGGGCCACCGTAGCCGCCCGACCCAGGTCGGCCGCCTCGCCGTCGTTGCGTGCTGGTGTGTAGCGACAGATCACCGCCACCTGGTCTTCGGCCAGTTCACCGGCCTCCAGGGCGGTGCGAGTCTTCGGAAGCTCGGGCAAGCGACGGGCCATGGCCACCAGGGCCCGTGCCCGGCCCAGTGAGACACCGCACTTCCACGCCACCCACTGCTCGGGCGACCGGATGCCCGCCCCAGCGTAGGACTCAGTAGCCAGCACCCGCCCGATGAGCGAGACGAGCCGGCCAGTAGCCACATTGAGAATCCCGCACACGTCAGCGATCTCGCCCTCGAGAAGTGCCGCCTCGGCTTCCCGGGAACCCATCTCCGTGCTCATACCGTTCATTTTATACGAACTGGTGTTCGGCCGCAAGCCCTATTTGCCAAAAAATCGGGCCAGAGCTGATGCGACACCTTGCACCTGGATGAATGGCCCATTCGGCGTAGACGGGCCCCCTCTTCCCGGAGATTGAGGCGGCATGATCAGCGGCAACTCCAGGGAGTCGTACGATTGCCGAGGCCAAGGCCACGGCAGGCGGCCCGTCACCGCCGATGACTTCCGGGCCAGGTCGGTCCTGTCATCCCCAAGGAGGCCCGGCTCTCCCATCTCGTGCACCTCCCGAGAAGCAGGACCTCGGCGCCGCCGTCGACACTGCCACGCGCCTCGTCGAGACCAGCAACCCCGAGCTCAGAGACGTGTTGTCGGTGGGCTACCAGCGGCTGGAGAAGTCGACCCTCGTCGAGCTGCTCCGCCTCTTCTCCCCGCTCCCCCGCATGCTGTCGGGTGACGCCTTCGGGCTGATCTATGAGGACTTCCTGTCGAACTTCGCCCTGGCCGAGCGCATCGAGGAGCTGATCGCCGACTACAACGCCGACAGCGTCAACATCGACGAGTACCTGCGCATGCTCATCTCGCTGTCCCTTGACCTCAGCGCCGAGGCGCGACGGGCCGTCGTCGAGGACATGACCGAGGAAGAGCTGGCGATCTTCGACCTGCTCATCAACCCGGTGCCCGTCCTCGACGATGCCCAGCGGGAAGTGGTCAAGGCCAGCGCCAAGCGGCTGCTCACCCACCCGAACGACAAGCTCGTGCTCGACTGGCGGCGCAAGTCAGCCACCACCCCAGAGGTCCGCACCACGATCCCGACGTCCTCGACGACGACCTGCCCGCCGGCCCCTACCCGCCCGAGCTGTTCAAGGCCAAGGTCCAGGTGGTTTCGACCACATCGTCAGCGCCTACGGCGACGACGGCTCCAGCGTCAGCGACCGCTGGCCGCTGCTGGGTACAACTCAGAAAACTTGAGTGTTTCTACATCAGACTTATTGCACATGGTCATGCGATTCGATCCCTTCCGTGAGTTCGACCGCCTCACCGAGAACGTGTGGAACACCAACAACCGGCGGGCCACGGCCACGGCCATGCCCATCGACGCCTACCGGTCGGGCGACCGCTTCCTGGTCCACTTCGACCTGCCGGGGGTCGACCCGTCCACCGTCGATCTCACCGTGGAGAAGAACGTGCTCACCGTGCGGGCCGAGCGCTCGCCGAGTTGGGGCTCCGACGCCGAGCTCATCGTGGCCGAACGGCCCCAGGGCGCCTTCACCCGTCAGCTCTTCCTGGCCGAGACCCTCGACGCCGGCAAGGTCGAAGCCACCTACGACGCTGGCGTGCTCACCGTATCCATCCCGGTAGCCGAGGCGGCCAAGCCCCGCCGGGTGGAGATCGGCGGATCGGGCAACGTCAAGGCCACCCCCATCACGACAGGCGCCTCGGCCAACTGATCCAACGGTTCGCCTTTCGGTGCGCGAACGGCGCTGCCACCCAGCGCGGTTCGCGCACGCGAACACCGGGGAGGGGCCCCGCTTGACCACCTCGCCGGGCGCGGTCAGGCTGCCTCATCGTGCTCGGCCCCGGAACTGACGACGCCCTGCGCGTCGCCCTCCTCTCCTACCGGGGCAACCCCTACTCGGGAGGCCAGGGCGTCTACGTCCGCCACCTGAGCCGAGAGTTGGTCGCCCTCGGGCACCGAGTCGAGGTCTGGAGCGGGCCGCCCTACCCGCCGCTCGACCCCGACGTCCCCCTGGTGCGGGTTCCCAGCCTGGATCTCTACCGCTCGCCCGACCCGTTCCGCACGCCCGCCCTCAGCGAGTTCCGCGACGCCCTCGACGTGGCCGAGTTCGCCCTGATGTGCAGCGGCGGGTTTCCAGAACCCCTCACCTTCAGCCTGCGAGCGTGGCGGGCCCTGCGCCACCGGCGGGGCGACTTCGACGTGGTGCACGACAACCAGTGCCTGGGGTACGGCATCCTCGGCATCGACCACGACGTCGCTCCGGTGGTGGCCACCCTGCACCACCCCATCACCGTCGACCGGGCGCTGGACCTGGCTCACGCCCCGACCTGGCAACGGCGGGCGAGCCTGCGCCGGTGGTACGCCTTCGTCCGCATGCAGAAGCGGGTGGTGCGCCACCTGCCCCGGCTCATCACCGTCTCGTCGTCGTCGGCGCGCGACATCTGCGCCCAGATGGAGGCTCGACCCCGACAGCTCGCGGTGGTGCCGGTGGGGGTCGACACCGCCCAGTTCCGGCCTCTGCCCCACCTGGCCCGGGTACCGGGGCGCATCATGACCACAGCCAGCGCGGATGTCCCGCTCAAGGGGCTCCTGCCCCTGATCGAAGCGGTGGCCAAGGTGCGAACCGAACGCCACGCCGAGCTGGTCGTGGTGGGACAGCGGCGCCAGGGCAGCGAGGTCCCGGCGGCCATCGCCCGCCTGGGCCTCGAGGGATCGGTCCACCTGGTAGGAGCGGTCGACGACCGACGCATGATCGAGCTCTACGCCGAGGCCGAGGTGGCAGTGGTGCCTTCGCTCTACGAAGGGTTCTCGCTGCCGGCCATCGAGGCCATGGCCTGCGGGGTGCCCCTGGTGGCCACCACCGGCGGCGCCCTGCCCGAAGTGGTGGGCCGCGACGGTGACACCGCCCTGCTCGTGCCCCCGGGCGACCCCGGCGCCCTGGCCACGGCCATCGGGTCCCTGCTCGACGACGCCGAGTTGCGCGCCCGCATCGGCGCCGCCGGACGCACACGTGTGCTCGATCGCTTCACCTGGCAGGCGACGGCGCGGGACACCGTCACCCAGTACCGCCGTGCCCTGGCCGACGCCAGGGGAGACAGGGCCGACGCCAGGGGAGACAGGGCCGAGGTATCCACCGGGCCGCGGTGCTGACCGTCGACTTCGCCCGGCTCGGCCTGGTGGCCGGGGACCGGATGCTCGACCTCGGCTGTGGCGGCGGTCGCCACGCCTTCGAAGCCCACCGGAGGGGCGCCCACGTGGTGGCCCTCGACCGTTCGCCCACCGAGACGAGCGGCGTGGCCGGGCTTCTGGGCGCCATGCGCCTGGCCGGGGAGGCGCCGGCCGTCGCCATGGGCACCGCCGTGGGGGGCGACGCCCTCGCCCTGCCCTTCCCCGACGCCAGCTTCGACCGGGTGGTTGCCGCCGAGGTCCTCGAGCACCTCCCCGACGACCAGGGAGCGATGGCCGAGCTGGCCCGGGTGCTGCGGCCGGGCGGCACCATGGCCGTCACCGTCCCCCGGTGGTTCCCCGAACAGGTGTGCTGGGCCCTGGCCGACGACTACCACGCACCGGCCGTTGCCGGCGGACATGTCCGCATCTACCGGGGCGCCCAACTGGCCCGGCGCCTGCGAGAGACGGGACTGGAGGTGACCGGGTCGCACCACGCCCACGCCCTGCACGCGCCTTACTGGTGGCTGCGGTGCCTGATCGGCGTGGGCCGCGACGATGCCCTCGCCGTTCGCCTGTACCACCGCTTCCTCGTCTGGGACATCACCGCCAGGCCCCGGCCGGTCCGCCTGGTCGAGCGGGCTCTCAACCCCGTCGTGGGCAAGAGCCTGGTGCTCTACCTGGCAAAGAGACGCAGTACCGTCGCCGTCCCGTCGTCGGCGTGAAGGCGGCCGTCCCCGGGGTGGCCGGGGTTCTCGAGGCCGACGAGGTGGCGGCCACGGTGGAGTCCATCGTCGCCGTCCAACTCGGCGACGGGATGCTGCCCTGGTTCGTCGATGGTCACGCCGACCCCTGGAACCACGTGGAAGCGGCCATGGCCCTCGACGTGGGCGGCCGGCGAGCCGAGGCCGAGGCCGCCTACGCCTGGCTGGCCGCCACCCAGCGCCCCGACGGCGCCTGGCACCAGTACTACCTCGGAGGCGGGCGGGTGAAGGAGGCGACCCTCGACGCCAACGTGTCGACCTATGTCGCCACCGGCACCTGGCACCACTACCTGGCCACCGCCGACACCGGCTTCCTGGCCGAGATGTGGCCCGTGGTGGAAGGCGCGGTCGGGTTCGCCCTCGGCCTCCAAACCCCGGGTGGCGAGATCCTGTGGGCGCGCCACGCCGACGGCACGGCCTGGTCGTTCGCCCTGCTCACGGCGTCGTCGAGCACCTACTTCAGCCTCCGCTGTGCCCTGGCCATCGCCAACCTCCTCGGCCACGAGCGGCCCGACTGGGCGCGGGCGGCGACGGCGCTCGCTCGCGCCATCGCCGAGCGCCCCCAGGCCTTCCTGCCCAAGGACCGCTGGTCCATGGACTGGTACTACCCGGTGCTGGTCGGGGCGGTGCAGGGCGAGGCCGCCGGAGCCCGGCTGGCGGGTGGGCGAGACCGGTTCCTGCTCGACGACCTGGGAACGCGCTGCGTCGCCGACCGACCCTGGGTGACGGCGGCGGAGACGGCCGAGTGCGCCATGGCCCACGTGGCCGCCGGGGACCAGGCCTGGGGACGTCGGCTCCTGGCCGGCACCCGACACCTGCGCCACACCGACGGGAGCTACTTCACCGGCATGGTCCACCCCGAACGGGTCCACTTCCCGGGAGGCGAGCGCACCACCTACTCAGCCGCTGCGGTCGTCCTGGCTGCCGACGCCCTGGGGGGGACCAGCCCCGCCTCGGCCCTGTTCCGCGGCACCCGCCAGTACGAGAGGATGGGAGGGTGACCAAGGCGCTCGCGCGCCGCCCACTGGCGACGCTGACGATCGGCGTCGCCCTCATTGCCGCGGCGTGCGCCGGCTCCGAACCGCCATCGACGTCGACCTCGTCGAGGTCGACCGGGGCCAGTCCGGCCGGACCCGACCTGAAAGCGGTGAAGCTGGGCCTGTCCAAGCTCAACGGTCTGGTCGGGCCCACCGCCTTGGCCGTGCGTCCAGGTGATGACGCCCTCTACGTGGCCGAGAAGACGGGTCGGGTGCGCCGGGTGGCCCACGGACAGACGACAACCAAGGCATCGGCCGACGCCTCTCCTGTGCTCGACCTGTCGGGCGAGGTCTCCACTGGCAGCGAGCAGGGCCTGTTGGGCCTCACCTTCTCGCCCGACGGCGCCCGGCTCTACGTCGACTACACCGACCGGGCGGGCGACACCCAGGTCGTCGAGTACGCCTTCGGGGACAGGACGGCCGACCCGGTCAGCCGCCGGGTGGTGCTGTCGGTGCATCAGCCCTACACCAATCACAACGGCGGCGAGGTGGCCTTCGGGCCCGACGCAAAGCTCTACGTCGGCCTGGGCGACGGTGGTAGCGAGAACGACCCGGACATGGTCGGCCAGAACCTGGGGACGCCGCTGTCGAAGATTCTGCGCATCGATCCCGCGCCGTCGGGCGACAAGGCCTACACCGTGCCGGAAGACAACCCGTTCGTGGGCCGACCGGGCGTGGTGCCCGAGACATTCGAGTGGGGGCTTCGCAACCCGTGGCGGTTCTCCTGGGACCGCCGTACCAACGATCTCTGGATCGGTGACGTGGGCCAGGACCGCTGGGAGGAGATCGACTTCCGCGCTGCCGCCGAGCCCGCCGGGGCCAACTTCGGTTGGAGCCTGATGGACGCCACCCACCCCTTCCACGGCACCAACCCCCCCGACGGCGTCCTCCCGATCGTCGAGTACACCCACGACAACGCCAACTGCGCCGTCACCGGCGGCTACGTCTACCGGGGCACGCGCATCCCCGCACTGCAGGGCGTCTACCTCTACGGCGACTACTGCTCGGGGAAGGTGTGGGGCCTGGTCGAGGCCGATGGCAAGGTGGTCGACCAGCGCGAGCTCGATGTCGGCGCCGGCCACTCGATCTTCTCCTTCGGCGAAGATGCCGCCGGGGAGCTCTACCTCCTCGCCGCCGACGGCCTCTACCGCATCCACCCGGCCTGACGGCCCGACCTTTCACCAGTGTCGCAGTCGCGCTGGACACGCCACGCCAATGATCGGGAGCGGGACATGAGCGACGACGTCATCAAAGCCGCAGGTATCGAAGTGCGCAAAGTCCGCCCGTGCGGGTGGAAGCCTTCCCTCCCCGATCTTCGCGATCACCTCGCCGACGCGTCCGAACTGCCCGTGCCATGCCGTCGCGGCGACGCCACCTGGCCACCGACTTTCGCACCATCCGGAGGGAGGCCGCAGCCTAGGACCTGTCGCCTTTGTGACAACCGTTCACACACCTGTCACAAACTCGCCATGAGGCGGAAACGGTGAGGAAATAGCGTCCCGTCTGAGGCGAGGTCTCACTCGCTGTCGTGCATCGGACGCCCGAGGTGGGCGCAGGCGAAGGGGGACCACGTTGTCGAGGGGCAAGAAGCTGGTCGTGCTCAGCCTGCTGACCTTCATCGCCCTGGTGGTGGTGGGAGCAGTCAACTCGGGCCACGGTGCCGACCCGGCCGGCACCAAGACGGGCACCATCACCGACTACCAGACGGCGACCAACCCCCCGGGCGCGGCGGCGACCACCGACGTCCCTTTGTCCCAGGTGGGCATCAACCAGTTGGCCAATGAGGCCGGCCACCTGCGGGTGTCGGTGAACTTCGCCTGGCTGCTCATGACCGGCTTCCTCGTGCTGTTCATGCAGGTGGGCTTCGGCCTGTTGGTGACCGGGCTCACCCGGGCCAAGAACGCCGGTCACATGATGATGATGAACATCGCCTCGTTCGCCATCGCCCTGATCGCCTACTTCGCGGTGGGCTTCGCCTTCAACTTCGGGGGTGTGGCACCGGTGGCCAACCTGGGCGGCCTGGGACCGCTCAGTGGCATCTTCCCCCACGGCAACGCCGGGGTCATCGGCACCCACGGGTTCTTCCTCCAGAGTGCCCACGGCTACGACGTCGGGGTCATGGCCATGTTCTTGTTCCAGGTCGTGTTCATGGAGACCGCCGGCTACATCATCATCGGTGCCATCGCCGAGCGCATCAGTTTCGCCGGCTTCATCCTGGCCGAGATCGCCATGGGCGCCGTCATCTACCCCATCTACGGCAACTGGGTGTGGGGAGGCGGCTTCCTGGCCCACCTGGGCCAGAGCATGAACCTCGGTCACGGGGCGGTCGACTTCGCCGGGTCGGGGGTGGTGCACGCCGTCGGCGGCTGGTCGGCGCTGGCCCTGGCCGTGATCCTCGGGCCCCGCATCGGCAAGTTCAACAAGGACGGCAGCCCCAACGCGTTCCCCGGCCACAACCTGGGCTACGTGGTGATCGGCACGCTGGTGCTGGTGTTCGGGTGGATGGGGTTCAACCCGGGATCCACCTTCGGCGCCACCGACCTGCGCATCTCGGTGGTGGCCGTCAACACCTTGTTGGCCGGCTGCTTCGGCACCGTCACGGCCATGGCCTGGACAAATGCCAAATGGGGCAAGCCCGACATCTCCATGACCTGCAACGGCATGCTGGCCGGACTGGTGGCGGTCACTGCGCCCTGTGCCTTCATCGCCCCGTGGGCGGCGTGCGTGATCGGCATCGTGGCCGGGTTCCTCGTCTGCTACGGCGTCTGGTTCTTCGACCACATCGCCCACGTCGACGACCCGTGCGGGGCCATCTCCGTCCACGGGGTCTGCGGGATGTTCGGCGTGCTGGCCACCGGCATCTTCGCCGACGGCACCTACGGGGACGGGTGGAACGGCGTGAAGGGCCCGGTCACCGGCCTGCTCTACGGCGACGGGGGCCAGTTCGTGGCCCAGGTGATCCATGCCGGGCTGAGCCTCGTCTGGGCCTTCGGGGTGACCTTCGTCATCTTCAGCATCGCCAAGCGCTTCATGAGGATCCGGGTCACCGAGGCGGTCGAGTTGGAGGGCCTCGACGTCGGGGAGTTCGGGGCGCTGTGCTACCCCGACTTCGTGCTCGCTACCACCGCCACCGGCGGCCACGCCCCCGGCCATGAGGTGTCGGACATCGAGGGGTCCTCGACACTGGTCAAACACGCTTCCATCGACACCGCCAAGGGGGACCCGCAATGAGGCTCATCACCGCCATCGTGAAGCCGTTCAAGCTCGACGAGGTCAAAGAGGCCCTCCAGGGGCTGAGCGTCCACGGCATGACCGTTTCGGAGGTCCGCGGTTTCGGTCGCCAAGGGGGCCACACCGAGGTCTACCGGGGGGCCGAGTACACGGTCGCCTTCATTCCCAAGGTCCGCATCGAGGTGCTCACCGACGACGAGGAGGCCGCGGGAGTCGCCGATGCGATCGTGGAGGCGGCCCGCACCGGCCAGATCGGCGACGGCAAGGTCTGGGTCACGCCGGTGGAGACGATCATCAGGGTTCGCACCGGCGAGCTGGGCCACGACGCCCTGTAGCCCTGAGTCCTCACGACCCGATCGAGGGGCGCAGGCTCTCGATGTCGTCGACGACCAGGGCTCGCCTGGCCAGGGCCCGGAACAGGCCCACGGCGAAGACGGCGGCGATGACGGCAGCCACGATGCCGCCGCTGAGGTAGTCACCCGCGCCGCCGCTGCCTCCTCCCACTTGGGCGAGGCCGCTGACGATCAGCACACTCGCGCCGCAGCCGAAGACGGCCGCTCCGGTGGTGGCCACGAAGCCCTCGGGGAGCAGGCCCACCCCCTCGCCCAGAGGGATGATGCGAGCGAGGCGGCGCGAGCGGCGGATGAGGTACAGGCCGCCGAGCACGAGCAACCCGAGGACGCCGGCAGCCAGGCGGTACTGCACGGTCTCGTCGAAGTGATGGGCGGTGGCAGCCCGGGCACAGGTACCAGCCTCGGGGTGGTACTCGAGGTAGTCGGCGCAGCGGGCCGGCGTGTAGGTGACGCCGGCAACATCGCCCGAGACGAAGTCCTTGCCGAAGACGGCGCCCATCCCCCCGGCCAGCGCCCCGCTGGCGCCGATGCCCATCAGGCCGATGCCGGCGAGGAGGGCCAGGGCCAGCACCAACTGGCTGAGCACAGGCACGGGCAGGAAGCGACCGGGCCCGCCACGGGTGAAGCGACGGGCGACGGTGGCGGGCGTCCCGAACCGGGCGAGCGCCCGTTGCTCGGCCTCACCCGTGGACAGTCCCTCGGCCACCCCCTCGTCGACGGCGTCGTGCAGGTGGTCGTCGACCTCGGCCAGGATGCGCCGCACATTGCGGGCCCGGCCTGACAACTCGACGAGAAGCCGGTCGAGGTAGGCCTCGATCGGATCGGAGACGGTCTCGTTCGTCATGCCGGGTTCCATCCGAGCACGTTGTCGACACCCAGAACGAACTGCCTCCATTCGCGTCGGCGCTCGGCCAGTGCCGTGGCCCCGGCGCCGGTGAGTTGGTACACCCGCCGCCGCCGGCCACCGACCTCACCCCAGCGGCTGGCCACCAGGCCGGCCTCCTCGAGGCGGTGGAGGGCCGGGTAGACCGTGCCCTCGGGAAGGTCGAAGGCGCCGTCGCTCTGCTCCCGCAGCGCCGAGATGATGGCGTAGCCGTGGGCCGGGCTCACGTCGACCACGGCCAGCAGGAGCACATCGAGGTGCCCCTTGAGTTGTTCGTTCTTCATACCTCGCCATACTAGGCATGAACGGCCCGAGCGTCACAGGTGACCCCCCCCCCCGACGGGCGTTCGGGGCCGACCTATCCCAGCGTCATGCGGTAGACGTTGGTCTCCCGGACCTCGAAGCCCAGGCGCCGGTACATCCGGTTGGCCGCCTCGCGGGTCGGGCGGGACGTGAGGTCGACGGTGCGAGCCCCGGTGGCCGCCGCTCGGCGCAGGGCTTCGCGGCCCAGGGTCTCGCCGATGCCCTGCCCGCGCATTGACTGGTCGACCACCACGTCTTCGACCCAGGCACGAACGCCCGTGGGGATGCGGAACAGCACCAGGGTGAGCAGACCGACGATGGCCCCGTCGCCGGCGCGGGCCACGAGCAGGCAGGTGGCGGGCGACGCCACGATCTCGTCCACCTCGGCGCGGCTGGGGACGGGGCTGGTCCGGGACAGCTGAGGGACCAGGCCGGCGACGGCGGCCATGAGCTCGTCGGTGACCGATGTGGCCTCCTCCACCGCCACCGCGCCCGCCGGGGAGGCCACATGTCTCGGGCCCTCGCTCAATCCGGGTCGGGGACGGGCTCGGGGGGCGGGGGACCGTCGTAGTGGGCACTCGGGCGGATGAGTCGGTTGTCGCCCGCCTGCTCCAGGACATGGGCCGTCCAGCCGATGACCCGGCTGGAGGTGAAGGTGGGGGTGAACAGGGTGCGGGGAAGGCCCACGTTGTTCATGACCACGCCGGCGTAGAACTCCACGTTGGCGTACAGCTGGCGACCGGGCTTGAGCTCGGCCAGCACCGCCACCACCGTCTGCTCCACCTGCTTGGCGAAGTCGACCATGGGCCCACCGAGGCGCTCGGCCACGCCCCGCAGCATCACCGAGCGGGGGTCGTCGGTCTTGTAGATGCGGTGGCCGAAGCCCATAATCTTCTCCCCGGCCATCACGTGCTTGCGGATCCACGCATCGGCCTGGTCGGGGGTGCCGATGGCATCGAGCATGTCGAGGGCCCGGCTGGGAGCACCGCCGTGGAGCGGGCCGGACAGGGCCCCGATGGCCCCGACCACGGCCGACCCCAGGTCGGCACCGGTCGAGGTGATGACCCGGGCGGTGAAGGTGGACGAGTTGAACCCGTGGTCGGTCGTCGAGATGAGGTACTGCTCGATGGCGCGGGCGTGACCGGGGTCGGGGACCTCGCCGGTGAGCATGTACAGGTAGTTGGCCGCGTAGGCCAGCTCGGGGTGGGGGTCGATGGGCTCCTGACCCCGGCTCAGCCGGTAGAGCGCCATGATCAGCGTGGGCATCACCGCGCTGGTGCGCATGGCATCGGCGCGCAGGGCGGCCACGTCGATGTCCATCCACGAGCGGAACCCGAGGCTGGTGGCCAGCATCGAGTAGGCACTGCGCAGGGCATCGAGGGGGACGAAGTCGTCGCCGGCGTTGGCGATGGCCGGCAGGAGCTCGTTGACCGCAGTGGGGATCTCGCGCAGCGGGCGGATCTCGTCGGCGAAGCGCTCCCGCTCGTCCCGGTCGGGCAGATGACCCTCGTAGAGGAGGTGCCAGACGTCCTCCATGGAGCGCTTCTCGGCCAGCTCCGTGGCGTTGTACTGGCGGTAGTGGTAGAAGCCCTCCTTGCCCCGGACGTCGCCCACCGCCGTCTCGGCCACGACCACGCCCTCGAGGCCCCGGCGCGACTCGGGGAGGCCCGGGTCTTCGATCTGCAGGATGGGGGCCAACTTGAGCAGGTCGCGCATCGACACGATGCCAACCAGACGGCCGTCGTCGACCACCGGGAAGTGGCGGTACCCATGGGTGCGGAGGCTGATGAAGGCATCGTTGACGCCGAGCGACGACGACACCGAGTCGGGATCGGGCGTCATCCAGTCCTTGACCACGGCAGTCGACAGGTCGGTGCCGTCGGCGGAGATCCGCACCAGGTCTCGCTCGGTGAGGATGCCGACCGGGGTGCCCCCGTCGATCACGACCGCCGAGCCGACACCGGCATCGAGCATTCGTCCGCACACGGCGGCGACCGTCTCGAGCGGGCTGGCAGTGAGGACCTCGGTGCTCATCAGATCGGCAACTGTGCGAACCTTTGCACCCTCAGCCACGCGTCACACCCGTTCCGTCGTCGTCACGGCGAGAGCCCACGGGGCCGAGCCGGGGTCGCGTCCAGACCCTTCGGCGAGTATACGGGCCGGGTGGCCCGCGCCCCTCGGGAAGGCTGACGACGCCGGGCCCGCCTGCGCGATCGCGCCCCGGGTCAGGGGTTGCGCAGCAGGGACCGCAGCCGGAGCCCGAGCCAGGGCTTGCGGCCCCATGCCAGCAACTGCCCTCGGGCGATGGCCGGCCACTGGTCGACCCGCCCCCAGGACACGAGGAGGAAGGCCGCCGGGTCGACCCACAGATGACAGTCGACCGGAGCCGACGCCGTGCGGGTCACCCAGAGGTCGCCGGCGTCGAAGCGCAGGAAGGCACCGCCGCCGCCCCGAAGGCGAACGTCGAAACAGGCCCGCACGCCTGCCGCCGCATCCTGGTCGACCATCGACCGCCCCAGGGCACCGAGGACGGGGAAGAGGAACCCGTCGAGCACCAGGGCGGCCGAATCCCGGTCGACGGGCCAGGCCACGCCCTCGGCCATGGCCAGGTCGCGCCCGTGCACCACCAGCTCGTTGAGCACTTCGCAGGCCAGCGCCGACTGGGACAGCTCCACGCCCGGCACGAGCCACGGCCGCACCTGTTGGCCCCCGGTCGTCGGCAGGGCGGTGAGCAGATCGGCCACTGTGGCGTCGATGCGATCGGCGATGACGCCGAGATCGCGGGTGTCCTCACCTTTGACGAGCACGCCGCTCAGACCCGACAGCCCCCAGATGTCGTCGAGCACGGGCCCGCTGCCGCGGGCTGCGGCCAGCACCCCGTCGAGGCTGAGGGACAGGTGGACGCCCAGGTCGCCCAGGTCCCACTCGCCGAGCGCCGGGGCGTGCACCATGCGGGCCGATCGCAGCAGCGCCGTCACGCGAGCCGACTCCCGCTCCACCGCACTGCGGGCCGCGCCCAGGTCGACTGTCGCCACGAGAGACATGGGCGAGACGGTACAGGTCGGTCAGCCGCCAGGCCGTTCGTCGACGGGCTCGAGGATGACCAAGGGCCCGGGTGACGCGTCTCGACCGGGCCGCAACCTCCGGCCCGGTCGAGGACAGCTGTCGAACTAGCGGGTAGCCGTCTGGCCCCGGCGGCTGCGGACCACCACGGCCGTGCCGACCATGCCCGCGATCACCAGGCCGAGGCCGAGGGGCAGGAAGGGCAGCTCGGCGCCGGTGCTGGCCAGCCGGCCAGAACCCCCGCCGCCCGGGCCGCCCGCTCGCGGAGCGCTCGTCGGCGGGGCTGCTACCACGGTGCAGTTGGCATCCATGTGCGCCTCGGAGTGCGAGACGACGATGGTCTCGTTGAGCAGCGGCACGTTGACCTGGAGACCGTCGATGGCCACCCCATCCGGCAACTGCGTCACGACACCGGGGGCGATGCTGATGATGCTGCTGAGCGCGGCCCCGGGACCGATCAGGCCGAGAACGGTGTTGAGGAGGGTCTGGACGATGGGGTCGAGCACGCCGCCGACGAGGCCGCCGAGCCCGGCGATCTGGTAGCCGGTCTCGAACACGGGCGCTCCGTTGACGCACTTGGCCACAGCCTCCGACGTGACGGCGTCGGCGCTCAGCAGACCGGGGAGGGCGGCCAGGGCGGTGGCGATGGGGTCGATCGTGCCCGTGGTCGGCGCCTGGAACACCAGACCCAGTCCGGTGGTCTTGGCCAGTCCTCTGGAGTTGTCGTCCAGTTGGCTGACCGGGTCGCTGGTGCCGGCCGTGGTGGGAACGGCGGTGAGCTCCGGCGTGATGTTGTCGGCCTGGTGGGCGTTGGCAGTCACCCCGACCACCCCGGCGAGGGCAAGCGTGCCCAACGGGAGGGTGAGGACGGAGGGGCTCTGACCCGCCGGGCTGGCGGCGGCCGAGTCCTGGTCGGGCGGCTGGGTCGCCGCAGTGGGGATCGTCGGGGAGATGGCAAGGAGGCCTGCGGCCGACAGGCCGTAGGCGTTGGCGCTGCTCTTGCGCGCCGGTTCGGCGGCAGCCGGGCCCACCGCCGCAGCGATGAACGTGGCCAGACAGGTGGCAGTAGTGACCGCTGCCGAGACAACTCTTCGCATGTAACTACTCCTCATCAAGGGGACCCGGGCTATAGCCGACGGACATTCGTTGCGTAGCTTCCCTTCAATGCACCCCACTATGCAAGTGTCACACCGTCGAGCGGGGGATCCCCGGTCGATCCGACCTCGGCCCGACCCCTCCGGGCCGCCACGGAAAGGACCAAACCGATGGCGACACTGACGAAGATCACCCCCTGCCTGTGGTTCGACACCGAGGCCGAGGACGCGGCCACCTTCTACACGAGCGTCTTCGAGAGCTCCCGGATCCTCGAGGTCTCCCACTACGGTTCGGCCGGCCCCCGGCCCGAGGGAATGGTCATGGTCGTGAGCTTCGAGCTCGACGGACAGCCGTTCACCGCCCTCAACGGCGGACCTGAGTTCCGCTTCAGCGAAGCCGTGTCGTTCCAGGTGAACTGCGAGTCACAGGACGAGGTGGATGCCTTCTGGACGGCGCTGTCCGATGGCGGCCAAGAGGGCCCGTGCGGCTGGCTGAAGGACCGGTTCGGCGTCTCGTGGCAGATCGTGCCGATCGCCATGGACAAGCTCCTCACCGACCCCGACCCGGCCAGGTCGCAGGCGGCGATGAAGGCCATGTTGGGCATGGGCAAGATCGACCTGGCCGACCTCCAGCGCGCCGCCGACCAGGCCGCGAGCTGAGTGGGGCCTGCGCGCTGACCGTCAGCCAGGCGTACCCGGTGGCGCCTCGGCGGTGTCGTAGGCCCACAGCTGGGGTGCCCACCGGTGCAACAGGCCGACGCCCAGCACGCAGGCCAGGCCCCCCGTCACCACCGAGATGGGAGCCGACGTCAGGGCGGCCACCGCACCTGCCTCGGCGTCGCCCAGGGAGGGCCCACCCGTGACGACGCCGATGTGCACGGCCGTCAGGCGCCCCCGCAGGGCGTCGGGGACGTTGATCTGCAGGATGGTGTTGCGGAACACCGCGGAGATCACGTCGGCCGCCCCGGCGACGGCCAGCAGGACCAGGCCCAGCGGCAGCCAGTGCACCAGGCCGAAGGCGGCGATGGCTGCGCCCCATCCCATCACCGACACGATGACGGCACGTCCCTGGCGACGGACGCGCGTGACCCATCCCGTGAGCAGGGCCCCGACCAAGGCGCCGAAACCGGGCGCGGCGTAGAGGAGGCCCACGGTGGCCGCTCCACCCCCGTACAGGCTCGTCCCCAGCGCCGGGAACAGGGCCCGGGGCATGCCGAAGACCATGGCGTCGATGTCGATGACGAATGTGCTCACCAGCAGCCGCCGGCCTCGCAGGTAGTTCAGGCCCTCGCGCACCGAGGCCACCCCCGCCCGGGTCCCTCCCCCCTCGGGCGGCTGGGGGTGTAGCAACGACACGGCGGCGATGGAGACCACGAAGGTGGCCACATCGAGCCAGTAGGCCGAAGCCAGGCTGACCCGGGCGATCACCAGGCCGGCCAGGGCGGGACCGACCACGAAGCCGGCCTGCATGAGGATCTGACCCAGGGCCGACGCCGCCGGGATGGCATCGCGGCCCACCATCTTCGGGATCATGGCGTTGCGGGTGGGAAGGTCGATGCCGGACAGGCCGGCGGCCAGGGCGCTCAACACGTAGATGGGCCACACCATGGGCGAGACGGCCGAGGCGTTGAGGGCCAGGCCGACGCTGGTGAGGCCCAGCAACACCTGCGTGACCAGGAGGAGCTTGCGCCGGTCGACGGCGTCGGCGATGGCCCCACCGGCCAGGGACATGGCGGCGAGAGGACCGAGATTGGCCAGGCCCAACAGGCCCACGGCGAACGATGACCCCGTGAGCAGGTACACCTGATAGGAGACGGCGACGACGGTGGCCTGGCGCCCCAACCACGACACCGCCTCGCCGCTGAAGAGCAGGCGGTAGTCGCGGGAGTCGCGCAGCGGCGACAGGTCGACGAAGACCCGCCGCCGAAGGCTGGAGCGGCCGGCACTGTCCTGGGGGCCGGACGGGCCGGCACTGTCCTGGGGGCCGGACGGGCCGGCACTGTCCTGGGGGCCGGACGGGCGGGCACTGTCCTGGGGGCCGGACGGGCGGGCACTGTCCTGGGGGCCGGACGGGCCGGCGATCACGGGTCGGCGCGGGGGGCAGTGTCGGTATCGGCGGACTGGCACGTCGGGCACCAGTAGGCCGTGCGGGCCTGCTCGCCCTGGCGGCGGGCGGCCACGAGGGTGCCGCAACGCCGACAGGGCAGACCGTTGCGCTTGTAGACCCAGCGGGTGAATTGCCGACCCGACGGGTTGGGCACGGCGTCGGGTGAGCCGGGCCGCGGTTCGGGGTCCAGACCCGCGCTGGTCCGCATCAGCCGACTGGCCGTCGCCACCAACCGGTCGAGCTGGTCGTCGTCGAGCCGGGACTGCGGCGTCCACGGATTGTGGCCTTCCACGAACAAGGCCTCACATCTCCAGATGTTGCCGATACCGGCAACGAGGGTCTGGTCGAGGAGCAGCTCGCCCAGCGCCGACTCGCCCGGACGGCGCCGGATCCGACGCCTGACGCCCTCGAGGTCGATGGCGTCAGCCAGCACATCGGGACCCAACCGGGCCAGGGCGGGATGGACCAGCTCGGCTCTGGCCGCCAGCAACTCGACGACCGGCGCGTTGTAGCACACGGCCAACCGGTCGCCGCAGGTCAGCACCAAGCGGGCCTGACGTTGCGGGCGACGCCAGGCGTCGCCGACGGAGTACACGTGCCACGACCCGCTCATGCGCAGGTGGGAGTGCAGGACCTGCCCTGACCCGAAGCGCACCAGCAGGTGTTTGCCCCAGGCCTCCACCTTGTCGATCCGCTGACCCACCAGCCGGTCGGCGGGAAGCCCCGGGACCGTCGTGGTGGCGTCGCTGACCTCGCGGCCCCCGAGCCATCGTTGCAGGGTGGCCGCGGTCCGGAAGAGGGTGTCCCCCTCAGGCACGACCATCCCGACGCATTCCTTCGAGAGTACCGATGACGGCGACATCGGTGCCCCGGCCCCGCGGTCTACGGTTCGTCCGTGGCGGCCATGAACCCGTCTGGTCCTGGTTCGGGGCGGCCTGGCCACTCCAGAACCGACCGGAACCGCTGGAAGACCGTGATCGGCGTGACCGCCGTGCTGGCGGCCGCCTGCACGTCGCCGGTGACCGGTTCCGGCGCCCGGCCGGGCACCACGCCCCCGCCCGTGACGGCCCCGGCTCCCCCCTGCCGGCCCGCTCCCCTGGCCGAACGGGCTGCCCAGGTGCTGATCGCCGGGCTCTCCGGGGCCACGACGTCGGGCGACCCCGTCGTGGGCGAGGTAATCGACGTCGGCGTGGGTGGTGTCTTCCTGGCCGCCAGGAACGTGAAGTCCGCCGATCAGGTCAGCCGCCTCATCGCCGACCTCAGGGCGCGCTCGCACCACCACCTCATCGTCTCCACCGACGAGGAGTCGGGCCGGGTCTCGTCGTTCGCAGCCGTGCTCGGGCCCAGCCCCTCAGCCCGGCGCCAGGCCGCAGAACGCTCGGCCGACGAGGTGCGCGGCCTGGCCCACCAGGTGGGCTCGAAGCTGTCTGCCTTCGGCGTCGACCTCGACCTGGCACCGGTGGCCGACCTGGACGCCGGCCCCTACAACGCCACTATCGGGGACCGGTCGTTCTCGGCCGACCCGGCGACCGCCTCGCGGTACGCCTCTGCCCAGGCCGCCGGTTTCGCCGATGCCGGCGTGCGCTCGGCCGTCAAGCACTTCCCCGGCCACGGCCGGGCCGTCGGAGACGACGAGGTGGGGCGGTCGCGGGTGGACGCATCGCTCGCCGACCTGGGGGCCGGCGACCTCGTACCGTTCAGGGACCTGATCGTCGCCGGTGTCCCCGTCGTGATGGTCAACCACGTGGAGTACGCCGCCCTCGACCCCGGCGTTCCCGCCAGCCTGTCACCCGCGGCCTACCGGCTGTTGCGAAACACCGGCTTTCACGGCGTGGCCATCACCGACGCCCTGGGCATGGGCGCCGTCAACCGGCGCTGGAGCTACGGGGAGGCCGCGGTGATGGCCCTCATCGCCGGCGCCGATGGTGTCCTGGTCACCGAAGGCGAAGCCGCCCGCGAGATGCGGGACAGCCTGGAGGCCTCGGTCGAACAGGGCCGGTTGAGCGAGGATCGGCTCAACCAGGCTGCGGCCCGTATGGCCGCTCTCGGCGGTGTCGACCCCGTTGCCCTGACCTGCCAGGCCGCCGAGGTGCCCCGACTGGTCCTGCCGCCGTCCCCATCGCCGTCAGGCAGGCTTGAGCGGTGAAGGTCCACCTGCTCGACGGTACCTACGAGTTGTTCCGCCATCACTTCGGCGCCCCTCCCGCCGACCACGACGCGACCGAAGACGTGGCCGCGACCCGGGGGGTGATCTGGAGCGTGGTCGGCCTCCTCGAACACGGCGTCACCCACCTGGGGGTGGCCACCGACAGCGTGGTCGAGTCCTTCCGCAACCAACGTTGGGACGGCTACAAGTCGAGCGCCGGGATGCCCCCGGCCCTGCTGGCCCAGTTCCCCCTCGTCGAGGAAGCCCTTGGCGCCCTGGGCGTCGTGGTGTTCCCGATGGTCGAGCTGGAGGCCGATGACGCCCTGGCCGCCGCAGCCCGGACTGCGGCCGCCGATCCCGCCGTCGACCAGGTGGTGATCATGACGCCCGACAAGGATCTCGCCCAGGCCGTGGTGGGCACCCGGGTCGTGCAACTCGACCGCCGCAAGGACGCCATCACCGACGAAGACGGCGTCGTGGCCCGCTACGGCATCCATCCGGAGTCGATCCCCGACTGGCTGGCCCTGGTGGGCGACTCCGCCGACGGCTTCCCAGGCCTTCCCGGCTGGGGCAAGACGGCGGCCAGCGCCGTGCTGGGGCGCTATCGACACCTGGAGGACATCCCCGTCGACGCCACCAGGTGGGACGTGGCCGTGCGTGGCCGGGTGCGGTTGGCAGCGACGCTCGTCGACCAGCTCGAGCTCGTCCTGCTGTTCCGGGACCTGGCCACCCTGCGGGCCGAGGCTCCGGTGCTCGACCACGTCGACACGCTGCGATGGCGGGGCCCCACCCCCGCCCTCGCCGGCGTGGCCCGTCGCCTGCGCGCCGGGCGCCTGCCCGAGCGCGTCGCCGCCCTCACCAGCGAACCCTGACCATTCTTTGCTCGCGTTGACCGGTGCCTGGTCGAGACCGCCGGCGGAAGTCGAGCAGAGAAGCGCCGGGGTAGCCTCGACGGGGATGGAGCCGACGACCACCGACCGCCTCGACGACCTACGGCGGCGGCGGGAAGAAGCCCGCAACGCCGGGTCCGAGCAGTCCGTCGAGCGCCAGCACGCCCGGGGCAAGATGACCGCCCGGGAGCGGGTCGACTACCTGGTCGACAAGGACAGCTTCAACGAGCTCGACCTGCTCGCCCGCCACCGGGCCGAGGGTGTCGGCCTCGACGACCGGCCCTACACCGACGGCGTGATCACCGGTTGGGGCACCGTCAACGGTCGCCAAATCTTTCTGTTCGCCCAGGACTTCACCGTGTTCGGTGGCTCGCTGGGTGAGGTCTTCGCCGAGAAGATCCACAAGGTCATGGACCTGGCCCAGCGGGTCGGGGCGCCGCTGATCGGTCTCAACGACGGGGCCGGCGCCCGCATCCAGGAGGGCGTCGTCTCCCTCGTGGCCTACGGCGAGATCTTCCGCCGCAACGTCGAGGCATCGGGCGTCGTCCCCCAGATCAGCGTGATCATGGGGCCCTGTGCCGGCGGCGCCGTGTACAGCCCGGCCATGACCGACTTCGTGTTCATGGTCGAAAAGACGTCGTACATGTTCATCACCGGCCCCGACGTGGTCCGCACGGTGACCGGCGAGGACGTGAGCCTGGAGGAGCTGGGCGGCGCCATGACCCACGCCACCCGTTCGGGTGTGGCCCATTTCACCGCCCCCGACGACAGGGCCTGCCTCGCCGAGGTCCGCCACCTCCTCGGCTTCCTCCCCCAGAGCAACCGCGACGAGCCCCCCCGGGCCATCGTTACCGACGACCCGGCGCGGACGTCGCCGGGGCTGTTCGAGATGGTCTCCGACGGACCGAACGAGCCCTACGACATGACCGCCCTCATCCGCGCCGTGGTCGACGACGGTGAGCTCTACCAGTACTCCCCGCTGTGGGCCCGCAACCTGGTGTGCGGCTTCGCCCGCCTCGACGGTCACACCGTGGGGATCGTGGCCAACCAGCCCCAGGTGCTGGCCGGCGTGCTCGACATCGACTCGTCGGAGAAGGGCGCCCGCTTCGTCCGCACCTGTGACGCGTTCAACATCCCCCTGGTCACCCTTGTCGACGTGCCCGGCTTCCTTCCCGGTACCGACCAGGAGCACGGCGGCATCATCCGACACGGAGCCAAGCTGCTCTACGCCTTCTGCGAGGCCACTGTCCCCCGCATCCAGGTGGTGGTCCGCAAGGCCTACGGAGGCGCCTACGTGGTGATGAACTCGAAGTCGATCGGTGCCGACCTGGCCCTGGCCTGGCCGACCGCCGAGGTGGCGGTGATGGGCCCCCACGGGGCGGTGGAGATCCTCCACCGCCGTGAGCTGGAGGACTCCGACGACCCCGCCGCCCTTCGGGCCGCGCTGGTGGCCGACTACGCCGAGCGCCACGCCAACCCCTGGATCGCCGCCGAACGGGGTTACATCGACGACGTGATCGACCCGGCCACGACCCGGCCGGCGCTGGTGCGGGCCCTGGCCATGCTGCGATCCAAGCGGGAGGAACTGCCGTCCCGCAAACATGGCAACGTCCCCCTCTGACCCGGCGGCAGGGACCCGGCCCGGCCTGCAGGTGCAGCTCACGGGCGGTGGTGCACCGTCGCCGGAGGAAGTGGCGGCGGTGATGGCCGCCATCGAGATCGTGCTCGGCCCCGACGCCACCGACGCACAGCTTCCCCCACCCTGGCGGTGGTCGAGTGGGCGCCAGTGGCCGGGGTCGCCGGTGGGGAGGCAGTGGCGAACCGACTCCTGCGACTCGCCGACGTGGGGCTCTCCCTCTTGGGGCGCCTGCCGGTGAGCATGGAGGTCACGACCGTGGCCGACGACGCGGCCGTGCTCCACGACGGGACGACCGTGGTGCGCCACGAGGGCCTGGCCCCCGCCACCACGTACCACCTCGACGGGGTCGAGTTCGAGACGTTGCCCCGCCCACCCGGCCTGCGCCTGGCCACCGTCGCCACGGTCAACGACGTCCATTTCGGCGAGACCGTCTGTGGGGTGATGGCGGGGGTCGACCTGGGCCCGCCTCTGCGCGCCGACGCCGGCGAGGCGCCCTACACCGAGACCATGAACCGGGCCGCGGCGGCCGAGATCGCCGCCTGCCGGCCCGACGCGGTGGTGGCCAAGGGCGACCTGACGTCGACGGGGACGTCGGAGGAGTTCGATGCCTTCGTGGACTGCTACGGCAGCGTCTTCGGCGACCGCCTGCACTGGTGCCGGGGCAACCACGACGTGCTCGTCGACGGAGCCGTCGCCGACCTCGGGCCCGTCGAGGTCGACCTCGCCGGGGTGATCCTGGCCCTCCTCGACACCCCGGTTGCCGGTCGGGCCGGAGGGGCCCTCGGAGAGACCCAGCTCGAGTGGATCGACGAGCTCGGGTCGCGAGCAGACCGGCCCGTCCTGGTCTTCGGGCACCATCCCCTGGCCGACGCGCGCAACGACTCGTTCGGCATCACCCCGGCCGACACGCAGCGCCTGGTCGACGTGGTGGCCCGGCGGCCCGCCTTGGTGGGCTATTTCGCCGGGCACACCCACCGCAACCGGGTGCGCCACCTGCCCGAGACCGGTGGCGTGCCGTGGGCCGAGGTGTCGTCCACCAAGGACTTCCCGGGCGGCTGGGCCGAGTACCGCGTGTTCGAAGGCGGGATCGTTCAGGTGTTCCGGCGCATCTCCACGCCCGAGGCGCTCGACTGGTCGGAGCGCACCCGGGCCATGTTCGGCGGGCTCTACCCGGCGTACTCGTTCGGCGCCCTCGACGACCGCTGCTTCCCCATCTGGCCGCGCCTCGCCTCTTGACGGCTGCGCCATCGGGCCGGTCGCCCGGCGGGCCACCACGGCAATTCCGCTTCGCGATATCCTCCGCGAATGGTGCGCCTTGAGTGAAACCGCCACCCTGATTCTCGTCCCCATCGTCCTGATCGTTCTGGGCATCATCGTCTTCGTGGTGTTCGGGAAGGGCCTGTAGGCAGCTCCGCGCGCTGGTGCCACTAGGTTGGCCGGGTGAACGGGCCGCTGGTGTTGGTGGGGGGAGGCGAATGGCAGGAGGGCTGCACGTTCGACGCTGCCCTCTTGGCCGAGCTCGGCAACCCCGAGGTGCTCGTGCTGCCCACCGCGGCCGCCTATGAGCACCCCGAACGAGCGGTGCAGACAGCCGAGCGATGGTTCGAGAGCATCGGCGGAAAGGCCCGGGGCCTCATGGTGCTGCACCGGCGGGAGGCCGAGGATCCCGACATGGCCGCCGCCGTTCGACAGAGCCGGTTCATCTACCTGGGCGGCGGTTCGCCGATGCACCTTCGCTCGGTCCTCAAGGACTCACCCGTCTGGGATGCGCTGATCGATGCCTGGAAGGACGGCGCCGGCGTGGCCGGGTCGTCGGCCGGGGCCATGGTCTTCTGCGACCCGATGGTCGACCCGCGCGGCGGCGCTTTCACCCTCGGCCTGGGCCTGTTGGCCCAACTGGCGGTCATCCCCCACCACGACACCTGGTCGCCCGAGAAGGCCAAGCGCACCATCGAGCTGGCACCACCGGGCCTGCGCCTCGTGGCCATCGACGAGAAGACCGCCGTCATCCTGCATCCCGACGGGTCCTGGTCGGTGGAGGGCAAGGGCAAAGTCGTGGTGTTCGTCGACGGCGCCGAAGTCGACATGAGCGCCCTGCCCCGGTACTGACCGCTCCGAAGCCGCCGGCAACTCAGCTCTCGGTGATGGTGACCGACTCGATGACGACCTTGGCCTTCGGGGCCCCCGAGGGCGAGCCCTGCGCCTCGATGGCGGACACGACGTCGAGGCCGGCCACCACTTTGGCGAACAGGGAGTACTGGGGAGGTAGACCGACGCCGTTGGGGCCGCTGACAATGAAGAACTGGCTCCCGTTGGTGTCGGGGCCGGCATTGGCCATGGCCACCGAGCCCACCTCGTAGCGGCCGGGTCGGGGCAGCTCGTCGGCGAAGCGGTAGCCCGGTCCGCCGCGCCCGGTGCCCTCGGGGTCGCCACCCTGGAGCATGAAGCCGGGGATGATGCGGTGGAACCCCACCCCGTCGTAGTAGTGGTAGCGGGACAGGAACACGAAGTTGTTGACCGTGTTCGGGGCGCCGGCGACGTCGAGCGACAGGGTCATGGTGCCGTGGGACGTGACCATGGTGGCGCCGTAGGTGCGAGCCGGGTCGATGCACATCGGCGGTGGAGCGTCGAAGCGCTGGCGCTTGGCGCTGGAACCGTCGGCGGCCGGGCAGTCGGTGGGCATCTCAGCTCTCCTTGATCGTGACTGACGACATGGTGATGGGCTCTTTGGGCTTGCCCGACGGGTCGTCGGCGTTGCCCAGGGCGTCGATCTTGGCCACGACGTCGAGCCCGTTGGTGACCTGCCCGAACAACGAGTACTTGGGGTCGAGCTTGGCCCCCTGGTCGCCGCTGATGATGAAGAACTGGCTCCCGTTGGTGTCGGGCCCGGCGTTGGCCATGGCCAGGGAGCCGACCTTGTACTGGCCCGCCGGGGGCAGTTCGTCTCTGAACTTGTACCCGGGTCCGCCCGATCCCGTGCCTTCGGGGTCACCGCCCTGGAGCACGAAGCCGGGCACGACCCGGTGGAAGGTGAGCCCGTCGAAGAAGTGGTTGCGGGCCAGGAAAACGAAGCTGTTCACCGTGTTCGGCGCCCGCTTCTGGTCGAGGGCCAGGTCGATGATGCCCTTGTTGGTGTTGATCTCGGCCGAGTAGGTGTGGGTCGGGTCGATGCAGATCGGCGGGGCGGCGCTGAACTTGGTCTGCCGGGGCGACGAGCCGTCGGCGGCCGGGCAGGACACCTTCTTCGCCGCCGCCTTGCCGCTTCCCCCGCCCCCCACCAGGATCCCGATGCCTCCCACCAGGGCCAGGGCGAGGATGGCCGACACGATGACGCGGTTGCGCTGGCTGCGTTTGCGGCGCGCCGCCTCCAGGGCTGCCTGGCGGGCATGGCGTCCCTGCTTCTGTCTGGCCCGCTTCTGGTTCTGGGTGACCACGGCCGACCAACCTAGTGGGCGGGGTTGGCCGCCCCGGGCCGCCCCGGCAGGGGCGCTGGTAAACTCAGGGTCCCGTGCGACGCCGCCCAGCCCCGTGAGCCTCGTCGTCCAGAAGTTCGGCGGGACATCGGTCGCCGACCCCGAACGGCTCCGCGCCGTCGCCGAGCACGTGGTGCGCACCAAGCGGCAGGGCCATGACGTGGTGGCCGTGGTCAGTGCCATGGGCAAGACCACCGATGACCTCCTGCGACTGGCCCACGAGGTCTCACCGTCGCCGCCCGGTCGCGAGCTCGACATGCTCCAGACGGCGGGGGAGCGCATCTCCATGGCGCTGCTGTGCATCGCCATCTGGGACAGGGGCATGGCTGCCACCTCGTTCACCGGCAGTCAGGCGGGAATCGTCACCGACTCCGCCCATGGCCGGGCCAAGATTCTCGAGGTCCGGGCCGACCGCCTGGTCGAGGCGCTGGGCGAAGGCCACGTGGTCGTGGTCGCCGGCTTCCAGGGCGTGTCCCGCCAGCGCGAC
This sequence comes from Acidimicrobiales bacterium, assembly GCA_051001215.1. Lineage (GTDB taxonomy): Bacteria > Actinomycetota > Acidimicrobiia > Acidimicrobiales > AC-14 > DATAQC01. The sequence continues at coordinate 7,038 of JBPCNP010000062.1, read as the reverse complement.
ATCACCACGCTCGGACGTGGGGGTTCGGACACCACGGCCGTGGCCCTGGCCGCCGCCCTCGGCGCCGACGCCTGCGAGATTTACACCGACGTCGCCGGGGTGTACTCCGCCGACCCCCGGGTCGTGCCCCGGGCCAAGCTCCTGTCTCAGGTGTCCTACGAGGAGATGCTCGAGATGGCGGCCACCGGCGGAAGGGTACTCAGCCTGCGATCGGTCGAGTTCGCCCGCAACCACGGCGTGGCCCTCCACGTGCGTTCGAGTTTCACCTGGGAGCCGGGCACCATGGTCCTTCCCAGGCAGGCAGCAGCCCCGAAGGAGGCAGGCATCGAACAGGCCATCATCTCCGCCGTCACCCACGACGCCTCGGAAGCCAAGGTCACTGTCGAACAGGTTCCCGACCAACCGGGCATCGCCGCCCACCTGTTCCGGGCCCTGGCCGACGAAGCCGTCAACGTCGACATGATCGTGCAGAACGTCTCCATCCACGGGGCCACCGACATCTCCTTCACCGTGCCCCTGGCCGACCTGCCTGCCGGCCTGAAGGTCACAGAGGCGTTGGCCTCGGAGATCGGCGCCGCGGGCGTCACCCACGACGCCGAGATCGGCCGGGTGAGCCTCGTCGGCGCGGGGATGAAAACCAATCCGGGCGTGGCTGCGGCCATGTTCGAGGCCCTGGCCGACGCCGGCATCAACATCGAGATGATCTCCACGTCGTCGATCCGGATCAGCTGCGTGGTGAAGGGATCGGACCTGGAAGAAGCCGTCCGGGCCCTGCACACGGCCTTCGGTCTCGACCTTCCCGACGAACCGGAATGATCCGGGCGATACGCTGGGCCCCATGAACATCGGGATCGTCGGGGCCACGGGGGTAGTCGGGGGGTTGATGCGCTCGGTCCTGGCCGAACGCCACTTCCCTGTCGCCGACCTCCGTCTCTTCGCCTCGGCCCGCTCGGCCGGGTTGCGGCTCGACTGGGGGAGCACCCATATCACCGTCGAGGACGTCGCCACTGCCGACTGGCGGGGCCTCGACCTGGTGCTGTTCTCGGCCGGCGCCACCACGTCACGCGCCCTCGCCCCGGCGGTCGCCGCGGCTGGAGCCACCGTGGTCGACAACTCCTCGGCGTGGCGCATGGACCCCGACGTCCCCCTCGTCGTGGCCGAGGTCAATGCCCATGCCCTCGACCGCATCCCCAAGGCCATTGTGGCCAATCCCAACTGCACGACCATGGTGGCCATGCCTGCCCTCAAGGCGCTCCACGACGAGGCCGGTCTGCGCCGGATCGTGGTCAGCACCTACCAGGCGGTGTCCGGTGCGGGCCGCAAGGGCATCACCGAGCTCGACGAGCAGGTGACCAAGGTGGGCGACCAGGCCACGCAGCTTGCAACCAGCGGGTCGGCGGTAGCGTTCCCGCCCAACCACGTCTTCCCTGCGCCCGTCGCCTTCAACGTCGTGCCCCTCGCCGGCACCCTGGTCGACGCCGAGACCGACGAGGAGCACAAGTTCCGCAACGAGAGCCGCAAGATCCTCGGCCTCGGCCAACTGGCCGTCTCGTGCACCTGTGTCCGGGTGCCGGTGTACACCGGCCACTCGCTGTCGCTCAACGTCGAGCTCGACCGGGCCCTCACGCCCGAGCGGGCGACCGAGGTCCTGGCTGCGGCCCCGGGCGTGCGGCTCGTCGACATCCCCACGCCGCTGCAGTCGGCCGGCATCGACGCCTGCCTGGTCGGGCGGGTCCGCCGTGACCCCGGCGTCGCCTCCGGGCTCGCCCTGTTCGTCTCCGGCGACAACCTGCGCAAGGGCGCAGCGCTCAACGCCGTGCAGATCGCCGAAGCCCTGGTGGCCCGCCGGTGATCGCGGCCACGAAGGAACAGAAGGTCATCGCCGGCGTGGTCCTAGCCATCCTGGTTCTCGCCGTCGGCTACACGCTCATCCCGTTCCGCTTCGCCGACGCCGTCGACTGCGGACCGCCCCTGCTGGGCGCCAAGCCGGGCAAGTACGAGGACCGGGGCCTGGGCTTCATCAAGCCGTCCCGCGACTGCCACAACGCCGCCCGCAGCCGCCTGGCCGTCGCCGCCGTCACCTCCTGTGTGGCCATGGGGATCGGCGTGGCCGCCCTGGCCTCCAAGAACGAGAGCCAGAACTGCCTCAACGGCAACCACGAGGACTGCACCGAGTTCTGGCCGGCGGAGATGAGCGAAGCGGCCTCGGGCTACGCCTGCCAGTGCAGCTGCCACTACGGGTAGAGCGGGTGGGCTCCGCCCCCTAACAGGCGTGGGCGGCGACGGCGTGCACAGCCGGGCCGTCGTCAGCCAGACCGAGGCGGTGAGCCAGGTCGGCGCCCTGGCGCAGCAGCTGGACGCTCCGCTGTGGGTCCCGTCCGACCAGGCTGGTGCCCCATTGCCGTAGTGTCCGGGCCAGGTGGGCGTCGGCACCGAGGAGGCGGTGGATCTCGGCCGCGGAGCGGAAACAGCGATCGGCGTCATCGACGCGTCCCGCCGACGCACTGGCGAGGGCCCGGTACCGGTCGACCGAACCCTTGCAGACCCATGCCCGGCCGCTGACGGCGACCGGCGGGGTCGTCACCCGGGCCAGGCTCCGGACGGCCGCCTCGCCGCGCGCCGAGTCGCCCAGGACAGCGGCCGCCTCGGCCAGATCGGTGGCCCGGTCGAGCCACGCCATGTCGCCGGCAGGCCCGCTCAGGACCGTGCCGATGACGGAATCGAACTCCCGACGGGCCTCGCCCGCCCGCCCCAGGACGGCGAGAAGCAGCGTGAGCCGGCCGTGCCAGGCCAGATCGCCGTGACCATAGGCACGCTCGCGACTGTGATCCAAGACGTCGTAGCGCTCGTCCTCGTCGCCCCAGGTGAGGGCTATGGCAAAGCGCTGCGACCAGACGCGCTCGCGGTGCTCGCCGGCGCCGCCGGCGGGGTCCAGCGCCTGGGCTTGCTCGATGCCGGCCCGGGCGGCGCTCTCACGCCCGTCGAGCAGGGCGCGCATGACCGTCCACCCGACGGCGTCGCCACGGTGGCCGAGACGGGTGGCGTCGTGGCCCAGGTCGGCGTGGGCGGCGATGTGCAGATCGGCCTCGGCCAACTTTGCCTGGCCCAAGAGCTCGACCACCGCCCGGCTGTGCTGCTGGCTGTCGAGGTCGGCCCAGACGGCGTCCGCCGGTGCAGGGGGCGAGACAGGTGCGACCGACAGCGGCGTGACGGGCGGGGTCGGGGCCGAGCGGCGGCGGTGAGGCCTCGGTGCCCGGTCACCGACCGCCGTCGGTGACCGCACGTCGGGGATGACGCGGGCGGGAATGACGCGGTCGGGGGCGGCGCCGTCGGTGGTGACGGGCGTGGCGCCGTCGGCCGTGGGCGTGGCCCGGTGAGCGCGGACCTCGTCGGAGAGCGCCAGGTCGAGGCTGGCGTCCAGGCGGTCGAGGTCGATCACGGGTGGCCGCTCCTCACCTGAGGGATATCGGTCGGCGACCGGATCACCTTGAGCGCCAGAAGACTGACGATCGCCGGGCAGAATGGTGGCGTAGCCACCATCGTTCCCATCGACGACCCGACCGACGTGCGGGTCCGCGACTTCGCCGGCCTCAATGACCCCGACCTGCGGCGGCGCCTCGAGCGACCGGGTGGCGACGGTGAGGGCTATTTCGTCGTCGAGGGGCCCCTGGTGGTGCGCCGGCTGGTGCAGTCCGACTACCGGGTGCGGGCCCTGCTGGTCACCGACCGAGGCCTGAGGTCCCTGCGGGAAGCCCTGGCCCCGATCGACGCACCCGTTTACGTGGCCCCCCAGGCGGTGGTCGACGCCGTCGGTGGCTTCAACTTCCACCGGGGCGCCCTGGCCTCGGCCGACCGTCGGCCCCTCCCCGACCTGACGAGGCTGGCCGGGGCCACCGACCTGGCCGTGCTGATCGAAGGGGTCAACGACCACGAGAACCTCGGAGCCCTGTTTCGCAATGCCGCCGCCTTCGGCGCCGGCGCCGTCGTGCTCGACCCGACGACGGCCGATCCCCTCTACCGCCGGTCCACGCGCGTGTCCATGGGCCACGTCCTCGGCCTTCCGTATACACGCGCCCAGGCGTGGCCGGGCGCCATCGCCGACCTCCGGGCCCTCGGCTTCGAAGTCCTGGCCCTGACGCCGGCGACCGACGCCGACGATGTCCGCAGTGTCGAGGTGGGGGGACGGCAGGCCGTCCTGGTCGGAGCCGAGGGCCCGGGCCTGTCGCCGCCCGCCCTCGCCTGCGCCGATCGCCGGGTCCGGGTCACCATGGCCGACGGCGTGGACTCCCTCAACGTGGCCACCGCCGCCGCCGTCGTGTTGCACCACCTGGCTTCACCGCGGTGACTCCACGGTCGTCGTACGTGGCCGTCAGCTGCTCTCCGATCATGGCCAGGGCGCGGCGCAGTTCGGAGGGGGCGAGCACCTCGACGGCGGCGCCGAGCCCGGCGACCTCCCCGGCCAGCGAGGCGATGCTCTGCCCTCGCAGCTCCACCTGCACCCGGCCGTCGGAGCCCGTCGGGCCGATGCCCAGGCGCGTGCCGAGCACGAAGCGAAGTGTCCGCAGCGCCTCCGGCGCCGCCAATGCCCGCGCCAGGATCGGCGCCCGCTTCCGTTCGACTTCGTCTGCGATGAGCCGCCACGCGTCGGCGAGGTCGAAGTCCACCGGTTTCGCGACCGCCTCGCCGGTGGCCTCGAGCGAGGTGATGCGGTCCACCCGGAAGGTCCGCAGGCCCGCCTCGGTGCCGGCGATCAGGTACCAGGCCGAGCCTTTGGCGGCGAGGCCGAGGGGATGCACGACGCGCGCCGTCGAGGCCCGGTCGCGAGCGACATAGCCCAGCCGCAACTGCATCCCTTCGATTACGGCGCTCTGAGCGGCTTCGAGGTAGGGCGGCGCCGGCCGGCTACCCGGCGAACGGTCCCAGCTCAAGGGGTCGACCACGACCGCGGTCGAGGCTGCTTCAGCCCGATCCCGCAGCGGTTCGGGGAGCGCCCGCACCAGCTTGCGCAGCGCCGCCTTCACCTCGGGCGTCGCCGTCGATGAGGGGCCGGCGACGAGAAAGAGGGCCTGAGCCTCAGCCGCGCTGAGCCCACTCAGGTCGGTCCTGCCGCCTCCCGCGAGCCGCCACCCGCCGTTGCGGCCCCGCTCGGCGTACACGGGGATCCCGGCCATCCCCAGCGCTTCGAGGTCGCGACGAGCGGTGCGCTCCGAGACCTCGAGCTCGGCCGCCACCTCGGGGGCGGTGACCTGACCGCGCTGCTGCAGCAACAGGAGGATCGACACCAGGCGATCGGCGCGCATGATCTGATCTTGTCAGCAATACAGGACAGGAGATGACCGGTTTCGGGGCGCAGGATGTCGTCCGTGACCTTCACCATCGAGCCCCGAGGGCCCTTCTCCCTCGAGGAGGCGAACAACTTCGGCTTCGGTCAGCGTTCGGCGACCACCTGGGACGGGATCATGCGCCTGGCGTTCTGTGTCGACGGCTACCGGGACCAGGTCGGCGTTGCCGTGCGTCAGGACGACCACGGTGTCCATTGCTCGGTCGAGGGATCAGCCGATCTCGTGACGGTGAGGCGCCAGGTGGCCAGGGTGCTGTCGCTCGACCACGACGGCGAGGCCTTCGTCGAGGTCGGCGAACGCGACCCGGTGATGGCCATGCTTCAGGCGGCGGCACCGGGTCTTCGGCCTCCGCTGTTCTACTCGCCGTACGAGGCGGCGGCGTGGTGCATCATCAGCGCCCGCCGTCCCGCCCATCAGATGGCCGAGGTCCGCAGGCAACTGAACGAGGCCCACGGCAGCACCTTCCGGGTGGCGGGCGAGATGGTCGCCGCTCTGCCCACGCCCGAGCGCCTGCTCGACCTCGACAGCTTTCCGGGTTTGTCGACCGACAAGATCGATCGCCTGCATGGCCTGGCCACCGCCGCCCTCGCCGGAAAGCTCGACGTCGCGCGCATCCAGGGACTGGCTCCCGGGGAGGCCATGGCCGACCTGCAGGCGCTGAAGGGGATCGGGCCCTTCTACAGCTCACTGATCGTGGTCCGCAGCGCCGGTCTGGCCGACGTCGCCGTCTTCGAGCCCAAGGCCATGGCCCTGGCGGCCCGGCTGTGGGACCTGCCCGGGGTGCCCACCGAGGACGAGTTCTCCGCCATGGCCGAACGATGGAGGCCGTTTCGAACGTGGGCCGTCGTCCTCATCCGTGCTGCGGCCACGCGGGTGCTGCCGGCCGGTTGAGTCGGTCGCGACGGGCCGGCGTGGGACTCGACCCTTGCCCTGCCGGGGGGGCCGTGGTAGACAACCGCGGCTTGGGGGACGTCGGGGCCCCCGCACGTCGCCGCCGGCGGCAGTGAGGGCGTCGAGTCGAACGTGGGCAGGACCGAGCATCCCAGGATGGCCAGTGCCGCGGTCTGGGCTGTGTTCGCCCTGCTGGCGGCCGGGCTCCTGCTGATCCTCACGTCCGGCCGGGCTGGCGCCGACACCCCCTCCGATGCACCGGTGGCGACCGAGGCGCCTCCCACCACGGTGGCTGCGGCGCCGACGACCACGGCCGCGCCTCCCACAACCGTGACCGCCGCCCCTCCCACCACCGAAGCGCCGCCCACCACCGTGGCGCTACCGACCACCGCCGCTCCTCCCGCCACCGTGGCGCCACCGACCACCGAGGCTCCTCCCACCACCGTCGCTCCGGCTCCTGTCGCCGGCGATGCCGCTCCCCCTCCCGTGGCTGATGTCCCGCCCCCCACGATCGCTCCCGTCCCTGTCCCCGCCGACGCTCCGCCCACCACGGTGGCACCGGGCCCCGCTGTTACCGGCCCCGCTGCCACCGACCCCTCGGCGGCCCCGGCTCCGACTGCCACCCCGTCGCCGGTCGTGACCGCCACCGGTGGCCCGGCCACCCCCGGCCCCGTCGTAGCCGGCCCCGTCGCGGTGGCCCCCGCCGGGCCGGCCAGCAACTACGCCTCGGCTTCCAACGCCACCCCGGGGTCGGCGTCCAACGCCGCCACCGGCACCGGCACCTCGGCGGCGGCCACCGACCCGG
>JBPCNP010000061.1:0-5748 GCA_051001215.1 Acidimicrobiales bacterium | reverse complement strand
CGGATGCCCCCCTTCATGAGCGCGTTCTGGATCTTGAAGAAGGCCAGTGCGATGGCGAACATCACGGTCGCGATCGTGATCACGCCGGCGGCCTGGGCGCCGAGCTGGCCCCAGCCCCCGTGGCCGTACAGGACGCCCCAGATGTTCTTCGTCGCTGTGCCGGTGGCGTTCCAGTCACCGCCATAGCTGCCGTCGGAAAAGATGCCCACGGACAGCACGCCGAGCGCCCCGCACACGCCGTGGACCGAGACCGCACCCACCGGGTCGTCGATGCCCCGGCGCTCGAAGAACCAGACCGACTCGACGACCACACAGCCGGCAATGATGCCGATGACCGCGGCCGCCCACGGCTGCACGAAGGCACACGGGGCGGTGATGGCCACCAGGCCCGCCAGCATCCCGTTGGCCATCATCCCCGGGTCGGGCTTTTTGTCAGGTGAACGCCGCTGGACCCACAGCATGGCGAACACGGCGCCGAAGGCGGCGGCGATGGCGGTGTTGGCAGCCACGAGGGCGAAGCGATTGTCGGTGGCGCCGAAGGTCGAGGCGGCGTTGAAGCCGAACCACCCGAAGAGCAGGATGAACGTCCCCAGCATGGCCATGGGGATGTGGTGGGCCGCCAGCGCCCTGGGCTTGCCGTCGGCACCGAACTTGCCGATGCGGGGCCCGAGCACCATGGCTCCGGCCAACCCGGCAACGCCGCCCATCATGTGCACCACGCCCGATCCGGCGAAGTCGGTGTAGCCGTGACCGAGGTTGGCGGTGATGCCCAGCTTGGCCAACCAACCGCCGCCCCAGGTCCAGGCGCCGAACAACGGGTAGTAGATCGCACCACAGAACAGGCCCCACTGCACGAAGGCCTTCCACTTCCAGCGTTCAGCCATGGCTCCGGTGGGAATGGTGGCGGTGGTGTCCATGAAGGCGACCATGTACAAGAAGAAGGCCAGGACGCTCACGTCGTTGGCCTTGCCGGAGAGGAAGAACCCGCCCTTCCACAGCAGCACATGGTTGCCCGAGCCGATCAGGGCGCTGCCGATAGCGTTGTCGTAGCCGAACAGGTTGGGAAAGCTGAAGCCGCCGAACATGAAGGCGTAGCCCACGCAGAAGTAGGCAACGAAGCCCACCCCGAAGACGGCGAAGTTCGTCGAAACCACGTGGGCTGCGTGCTTGGCCCGGCAGAAGCCGGTCTCGACGAGGGCGAAGCCAGCCTGCATGAAGATGACGAGCACGGCGCCGATGACGATCCAGAGCAGGTTGAGGCTGATGTCGGTGTGGCTGAGGGCATCGGCGGTGGTGCCTCCCCCGTCGGTGGGGCTGGCCCACGCCACGCCCGCCGTCAAGCACACCACCATCGCCGTGCCGGCAAGGCCGACAGCAGCCTGCAAACGCCTCGAATGACGCACGGAGCTCCTCCTCAACGTTTGGGCCACGATCGCCGCCGAACTTTAGAGAGCTGTCGTTTCGGGACTGTCTCTGTAGTGTTTCGGCTCTGTTGATTCTCGGGAACCGTTGTGGTCCCCGGTGGCTCCATCGTGGGGAGGCATCGCCGCCAGCGCTCGACGCCAGGGCAGCCAGCGGCGGCGACGGGAGGTCACGCCGGTGACCAGGTTCGAACGGATGAGCGACTCGGCCGCCTGGCCCAGCTTGGCGCCGTCGCGATCGGTGAGCTCGAAGGTGTCCAAGGCCATGTCACCGACGGTCGTGATTCGTGCCAGGTGGACGCTGGCGCCGGCCGAAGAGAAGGCCAGGGTGATGGCATGGAGCAACCCGGGACGGTCACGCACCTCGACCCGACAGATCGTGTGCCAGGGTGACCCCTCGTCGTCGAAGACGATCCCGGCATCGGGCAACGGGAAGGTCGACAGTGGCCCGGCGACCTTGGACCTCAGCGCCGCGGCCAGGCCGCTGTCGTCGGGCGTCGCATCGCCGCTGGCGTGAAACGACGCGAGGGCACAGCCATCGCCCCAGGTGGCGATTGTCGCGTCGACGATCTTCAGCCCGGCCTCGCCCAGCACTTGTGTCTCGGTTGCCAACAGCCCGATGCGGTCTCTGGCCACGATGTCGATGCGCCACTGCCCATCGGACTCAGGCCCGACCCACACCCGCACCTGGTCGCCCGTCGGCGGTGGTTCGCACCACGCCGCGTGGCGGGCCAGGTCGGGCGGCGCGGTGGCCAGCACGTAGGCCCTTGGCGCTGCGGCGATTCGCTCCCGGACAGCAGCGTCCTGACTGAGGCGAGCGGCCGTCGCCCTTCGCCGTTCGACGAGGTTGGCAGCCTCACGGCCGGTGAGCTCGGGCCGTGAGAGCGCGGCCTGGAGCCGCTCGTGGAGCTCGCGCAGCCGTTCTCGCTCCCACACCTCGAGGTCATCGTCGCTCTGGGCGAGCATGAGCATGGCGCGGGCCTGGTCGGCCGAGCGAACGTGGACTGCGAGCTGGAGGACAGCCTCCTCGTCCTGGACGAGACGCCGGGAAGCGGCGGGGAGGAGGCGGACATCGCGGACGAGGCCCGCCACCGCCTGTTCCACGGCGGCTCCCAGATCGAGACGGGCGACCACCCGGCGAGCGACCGCCTCGGCCGACAGATCGCCCTCAGTCGCATCGAGGATGACCGCGGCCAGGAGAAGCCGTTCAGGATTGGCAAGCTGCTGCCAGTCGCCCAGCTCCTGCAGCCGGGCCAGGCGGGGCCAACGCAGCGCCGAGATGGGATCGAGCTCGTGGGGGTCGGCCTGGCGCTCCGACAGGGCCTGGCCCAGCTCAGGCAGGGCCCGGTCGAGGATTCCCGTGAGGGCGAGGAACCTCCAGGATCGGGAACCCCCACTCTTGAGCAGATCGAAGAGGTGGCCCTTTGCAACCCTGTCCCACTGCAGGGGCGTGTCGGGAAGGCGGTTCAACCAGTCCAGCAGTTTCGGGCCCGGCCGGTGCTCGCCGCAGCGAAGGGCTGCTTCCAGGGCGAGGGCGAGGGCTTCGGTGATCGGGGGGTCGGCCACCAGCTCCAGCGTTCCCCCGGCGGGACGAGGCAGGATGGCGAGCCATCCGGTCTCGGGTCGGGCAACCGCTGGTCCGACGACTCCTCGGGCCTTGCCCATACTGACCAGGCGCCAGCGCAGCGCCGGAGGCGTGAGCAGCGTCGTGACGAGAACGACCAGGAGAACGGCGGCGTACACGTCGGGGCCGACGATGTGCTGGCGAAGTCCAAGGGTCGCGAAGATGAGGCCGACCTCACCCCGTGGGATCATGCCGATGCCCACCAGCAGCCGGTCACCGGGTGACCCCAGCAACCCCGCCGAGGCCGCCAGCTTGCCCGTCACGGCCACGGTCAGGAGCGCCCCGGCGAGCCCCAGCACGGCGGGGTCGAAGAACTTCTCGACCTGAGCCTCGATGCCGATCTGGAGGAAGAAGACCGGGATCAACAGATGCCCGACGGGAGTCAGCTCCCGGCGGATTCGCTCCGCCGCGTCGCTACGCCCGAGAGAGATCCCCGCAACGAAGGCGCCGACGATCGGTGCAAGCTTGGCTGCGCTGGCCAGCTCGGCGACCCCGAGGGTGAACGCGAGGGCAACCGCCACCAACGTGCCACTGGATCGGCTGTGGCGGGCGACGACCTCGAAGAGGCGGGGGGCGATGCGAACACCGAGGACGGACGTGACGACGAGGAAGGCGACGGCGACGCCGACGATTCCCGCCACTGACAGCGCCGAGACACTCCCCTCGGACGCCAGGCGGACGACGACGGTGAGGACTACGAGGCCCATGACGTCGTCGGCCACCGCAGCCCCGAGCACCGTGCGGGCCTCGACGGTGCCCAGGGCCCGCAGGTCCCCGAAGACGCGAGCGGTGATGCCCACGCTCGTGGCTGTGAGCGCTGCCCCGACGAAGATGGCCTCGTTGCCCCCCATGCCGAACGCCGCTGCCGTGGCCCATCCGCCGACGAACGGCACCGCGACACCGATGGTGGCCACCGTGAGCGATGCGCGACCGACGGCCGCCAGCTCGGCGAGATCCATCTCCATGCCCACGTCGAGGAGCAACAGGATGACGCCGAGCTCGCTCAACACTCGGAGCACGTCGCCCACTTCGACGAGCCCGAGCACCGACGGACCGATCAGGATTCCAGCGAGGATCTCGCCCACCACCGCAGGGACATGCGCGCGTTCCGCCAACTCGGCGGCGCCCTTGGCCGACAGCAGGACGATGAGGATGTCCAGCAGGACCTGCGTGACGCTCACTGGCGGGGCAACGCCGGGCTTGGGTGGAAATACGGCAAGGCGCGCGCCTTTCAGGGAACTTCCTCACCAGACGCTAGGGGCCGGATATTTCCGCTCTGTTCTCTGTTGATGAACGTTGGGTTACGTAGGCCCTCCGGGGTGCCGGTGGCCCGGAATCCAGTGTCACAATCAGACCATGAAGACGGAGATCCCCGAGGGAGAGACGTTTCGGCGAGCGTGGGGCGCGCTCCCACGCGCGGATCGGCTCCGTGTCCGTCGCCTGGTCCGGCTCGGCCGACCTCTCGCCGGCGACAGGGAGGCGGCGATGGCGATCGCCTACGCCCGTCTCCAACGCTCCCGACCGTGGGCACGAGTGTTCTGGCTCTGGTTCGTCCCCGGCCTCCTCGTGGCTCTGAGTATCTCCGCGCGAATCCACCCTGTGGTGGTGGGCGTGGTCATTGCCTTGGCTGCCCAGGCGGCGTTCGCTCACCGCAACATGTTCCGCGTCGAACGCGTCAACGCCACAGCTCTCGAGGTCTGAAGGAAGGGCCGACCAGGAGCGCAACCAACGCGGCTCGGGGATGGGCGGTGCTCATCCCGTCTCTCGTCGGACGGAGGTCCCTATGGCTCATCACAGAACCGATGAAATCGAGGGAGTCCCGTTCATCGCCGATGTGGTCGTGCTGCGCTGGCCGGAGCAGGCCGCGGATGTCGCTCGACTCTCCGCTGTCGGGCCCCCCGTCTACTCCTCGTCGAGCCGGGTGCGGATCCGCCCGATGGGGGCGACTGCGAAGAGGACTGGATTCGGCTCCCCGCCGACAATCCCGACGTCGCCGCTCGTCTGCGAACCATCAGGCGCCGGGCTGGACGACACCGGGCGTTGCCGAGCATCGACGAGTACGGTCGCCTTGCCCACCGTGGGCGGTGGGTGCTGCTGTCGCCGATAGAGCGGAACCTTGGCCGCGTCCTGATCGAGAACTTTGGCGCAGTGGTGAGCACCGACGACCTGATCCGGGCCGGGTGGGCCGAGCGCGGCCCGTCCACCAACGCCTTGCGCGTCCATCTGAGCCGGTTCCGACACCGGATCAAGCCACTGGCGACGCGAGAAGACTTAACCCCTCAACGCGAAAGCGCGTGGGGGGGACCCGTCTGACTGGTCCTGAACAGGATGCCACGAAGCTGGTGGCAGAGCGCGACATTCCCGGTGCCCATCAGGTGGGATGAGTGTCGCCCAACACCCCTGCCGAGAGCCGCCTCGGCTTGATCGAGGCCAGGGCGGGTGAGCCGATTGGGCACGCCAGGTCCGACGCCAACCGCCCCCTGGGGGCGGGCGGCAGTAGGGGGGAGGGAGAAACCCCATCGGGTGTGGCGCGAACACCGCATTGCGTAACGTAACGCAACTGGCGGCTCGGACGAAGCGGCTCGGGTTCTGGGTGACAGGTGGGCAGGTCAGCCGGAGCCCCGGGCGTCGTCTCCGAGCAGCTCGGTGAGGCTGGCGGCCAGGCGATCGGCGGCTAGGCGCCTGAGGCCGATGGCCACGATG
>JBPCNP010000060.1:0-9842 GCA_051001215.1 Acidimicrobiales bacterium | reverse complement strand
ATCTCGCCCGAGCCACCGGCCAGGACGAGACGCTGGACCCGGAGAAGTGCGCCGCGATGCTCAACGGTATGCTGCCGATGGACGAGGTGTTGCGACAGAGCGGCCAGTACGGGCCGCGTGTCCAGGTCCCCGACGACGCAGACGTCCAGACCAAGCTGCTGGCGTTCATTGGCCGCACCCCATAGAGGTCTGTCACAGTCGACGGCGACACCAGGCGGTCAGTGGGGGGTGAGGGGGCGGAGGAGGGGGAAGAAGATCACGTCTGCGATCGAGTCGGCCTCGGTCAACAGCATGGCCAGCCGCTCGATCCCCGGGCCCACGCCGGTGGTCGGGGGCATCCCGTACTCCATCGCCTCCAGGAACTCATGGTCGACGGGATGGGCCTCGGCGTCGCCGACCGCGCCGCGCCGGGCCTGCTCGGCCTGGAACCGGCGCCCGAGCTCGTCGGGGTCGTTGAGCTCGGACCAGTTGTCGCCCTGCTCGATGCCGCCGACATAGAGTTCGAAGCGCTCGACGAAGCGCGCGTCGTCGGCCATGGCCTTGGCCAGGGGGGACACCTCGACCGGGTAGCCGTAGACGATCGTGGGCTGGACGAGCTCGGGTGCCACCACCTCCTCGAACAGCGACGTCAGGGCGTGGCCGACCGTGGCCTGCGGCCGCAGGTGGTTGTCGGCCAGGACAGCGTTGGCCGCATCCAGATCGCTCACCGACCGAAAGTCGACGCCACAGCGTTGCCGCACCAGCTCGACCATGGACCGGCGGGGCCACTCGCCCATCAGGTCGACGGGCTCGCCTCTCACCGACACGGTCTTCTTCCCCACCACGTCGGCCGCGAGATGCTTGTAGAGAGCTTCGGTGAGCTCCATGTTGAACTCGTAGCCCTCGAATGCCGTCATCGTCTCGAGCATCGAAAATTCGGGGTTGTGGGTGCGGTCGATACCTTCGTTGCGGAAATACCTTCCGATCGTGTAGACCCGCTCGAACCCGGCGATGATCAGCCGTTTGAGATACAGCTCATGGGAAATTGCCAGGTAGTAGTCGCTGTCTATGGCGTTCACATGGGTACGAAAAGGCTCAGCCCGGCCTCCGCCGTACAGCGGTTGCAGAATGGGGGTGTTGAACTCGACGAAGCTCCGTTCGCTGAGGAAGTTCCGAATGCCGAGAAGGATGTCGGAGACCACGACGAACCGCTCCCGCTTGGCCGGGTTCATGATGAGGTCGAGATAGCGCTTCCGGGCCAGGACCTCCTCGTCGGTCACGCCGTGCCACTTGTCGGGGAGCGGTTGGAGCGACTTGGCCAGAAGGCGGAGCTTGGCGACGCGAACCGAGTCCTCGCCCCGGCGCGTCCGGGTGACCGTGCCCTCGGCCTCGACGATGTCGCCGATATCGAGGAGGTGGGCGGCATCGTCGAAGCCGAGCGTTCCCTCATCCGGGCTGGTCGGGTTGAGGTCCTCGCTGGCGATCATGGCCTGGATGCGCCCTGATTGATCCTGGACGTCGGCAAAGACGAGCTGGCCATGTCCCCGGCGCGACATCATTCGTCCCGCGACGGTGACGACATTTCCTTCCAGGTCGTCGAACCGCTCATGCACATCGGCAGCCAGGTGAGTGCGCCGCGACGTCGATGGGTAAGGGTCGATTCCGAGCGCCTCGAGTCGCCGTACCTTCTCGATGCATTGGGTTCGGAAGGCGTTTCCCGAGGCTCCCATCAGGTTGAGGTCATAAGGGTTCGGGTCCTCGGGGCGGGCGAGGTGAAATCGATTGGTGCGGACGTTAGCAGGGAGGGTCCGACTCACTGGCCTGACTGCTCGCTACGATGGTTTCATAGCCGTTCGGGTGAAACGGCGAGGGGACGGAGTGGGCTACCAGCTGGGCGTCGACATAGGTACGACGCACACCGCGGCGGCCGTGCTCCGCCAGGGTCGGGCCGAGATCGTCCGTCTCGGCGAGGACTGCGACACGATCCCTTCGGTCGTCTTCATCGACGCCGACGCGGACGCGGGCACTGCCCTCGTCGTCGTCGGCGACGAGGCGGATGAGCGGGGCTTCGCCGACCCGACCCGTGTGGCCCGCGCCTTCAAGCGGCGGATGGGCGACCCGACCCCCGTGGTGCTCGGCGGCACCGGCCACACTGCCGATGCCCTCCTGGCTGCGTTGCTGCGCAGGGTCGTCGACATCGTCTCGGAGCGGGAGGGGGGCCCTCCCGACCTGGTGACGGTCAGCCATCCCGCCAACTGGGGGGCCTACAGGAAGGACCTGCTGGACGAGGTCATCGCGCTCGCCGGCCTGGACAACGTCGCCACGATCAGCGATCCCGAGGCCGCGGCGCTGTTCCACGACTCGATCGACGAGGTCCCGGCGGGCGACGTGCTGGCGGTCTACGACCTCGGCGGCGGCACCTTCGATGTCGCCGTGGCCCGCAAGGTCGGCGACGGGTTCGAGATGCTCGGGTTGCGGGAGGGCATCGACCGACTGGGGGGCATCGACTTCGACGAGGCCGTCCTCGCCCACATCTCGGGTGCCGTCGGCGTCGGGCCCACCGACCTGGAATCGGACGACCCCGCCACGGCCGTCATCCTCGCCCGCCTCCGGGTCGAGTGTGCCGCCCTCAAAGAGACGCTGTCGACCGAAGCGGAGGTGTCGGTACCCGTGTTCGTCGCCGACGGGGAGACCGAGGTGCGGCTGACCCGGGAAGACCTGGAGGACATGATCCGGCCCGCCCTGTCCCAGACCATCGATGCCCTGCGGCGCAGTCTGCGTTCGGCTCCGGTGGAGCCCGCCGCAGTGGCCAGGGTCATCCTGCTGGGAGGTTCGTCGCACATTCCCCTCGTTGCCCGGCTCGTGTCCGAGGAGCTCGACCGGCCCGTCGCGGTGGCCGAGCAGTCGAAGCACGCGGTGGCCCTGGGCGCGGCGCTGTCGATGAGGTCCTGGGCGGCGCGCCACGGCGAACCGCCGGGGGCACAGTCGGCCACCCAGGAGCCGCCCGACCCCGCAGATGCCGCCAGCGCCGCCGGCCCGATTCTCCCGAACGAGACTGTCGTCTCCACCGGGCCGGGCGGGCCTGAGACCCAGCCTGGCGTGACCGAGGCAGGGTCGACGACCGCGTGGGGGAGTGCAGCAGGGCCGACGGCCGCCCCGGAGTCCCCGCCCCCGGCTGCGGAGGACCCGCGGCCGCAGCCCCCTGGTCCTCCACCCATGTCGGCGCTGATGGTGATTGCGGCCGTCGTCGTCTCTTTGGCCATGATCGGATCGGCGATCGGCGCCGGCACCCTGATCGCAGCCCGGCAGGTGCCCATCGGCATCGCCCTGGTCGTCGTGACCGTCGCACTCGGCGTGACGCTGCTCCTCGTGATGCGGCGGCCGGCAGGCGACGGCTCCGCCCCAACCGGCCAGGCCGACGACAGCGAAGAGCTGTCGTTGTCGTCGGACGGGTGACGCGGCGCCCCGGGGTCGAAGCTCAGGCGGGAGAAGGGGCGCGTTGCAGCCCCTCGACGATGAAGTCGAGCGCAGCCCGGTCGGGGTCGTCGGCAGCGGAGAGGCCGGCGTAGGCGACGAAGGCGCCGAACGGCGCGTTCCAGTACCCGTCGTCCAGCCCCTCGGTGACATGGGGGCCGACGTAGACGTACGGCTCGCTGCTGAACCCGTCGCCGGGCGAGAAGCCGACATTGGTCTTGGCGCCCCCGTCGCCGTCGACGGTCACGGCCAGATCGAAGTGCTCGGGCCAGATCTGTGCGGTGCTGAGGGTCCCGGCCGCGAACCGAGCGGGCACCTCCTCGAGCACATGGGCACCGAACGCGTACCAGGAGCCGAGGGCCAGGGATGCCTCACCGTCGACGGCGAGATCGACATCGGGTGTGTACGCAGGAAGGTCGTCCCCGACGCCCGGGTCCGACGACAGGTCGACGCCGGCGAAGCGGGCCGCGGTGCGCAGCGTGGTGAGCGGGATCGAGTCTCCCGGCTCCCACGCCAGCTCCCGGCCGTGGGCCACCAGGCGTGAGCCGTCGTCGAGGGGCGGGGTGCCGAACCCGCCGCTGGCCGGGCGAAGGCCGATGTGGCCCGTGCGTGCCTTGTGTGCCGGCGCCATGACGAAGCAGGCGAGGGCACGCAACGACTCCCGGGTCGACCCGAATGTCGGGGGAAGCGGGGCAAGCATCTCGGGATCCCTCCAAAGCACGGTGCGGTCGTGCAGGTGCCCGACTGTAGGTTCGTCGTCCGTGGACAGTATGTCGCCCGCCAACAGTTCTGGTCGCCCGCGTCTACGCCGGCTGTTCGATGGCCACCTCTGGCTCGTCATCGTCGGGGCGGTTGGTGTCACGCTGGCCGCTCTCTGGTACTGGCGGGTATGGGACGGGGGGCTGAGGAGCCCGCTCGTCTACGAGGGCGATGCATTGTTGTACCAACGGTTGGCTCGCACGATTTCTCAACGCGGGTGGTACCTGGGTAGGAACCCCGTGCTCGGGGCGCCGGCAGGGCAGGTGCTCTACGACTACCCGCTCGGCGGTGACAACCTGCACTTGCTGCTTCTTCGCATCTTCGCGTCGGGGACCTCGAACCCGTTCCTCATCACCAACCTCTACTTCTATCTGACATTCCCGCTTGCCTACGCCGCGAGTTATTACTCACTGCGACGACTGAAGTTCGCCGTTTCTCTGGCCATACCCCTGTCGATTCTCTACGCGCTGGCGCCGTACCACTTCGTGCGCAGCGTCACCGATCTGTTCCTCTCCGGGTACTACGCCGTACCTCTTGGCTGTCTGTTGCTGTACGAGTTGGTCGGCCGTCGCCGGGGGTCGTCTTCTCGCGCCGACGAGGACGACACCGACGCCGAGCCACAGCCGCTGAGAAGCTGGCTGCGCTCGCGGGAGTTCTGGTTGGGCCGCTGGCTGTGGGTTCCCGTGCTCCTGGGATCGACCGGCGCCTACTACGGGTTCTTCTTCGTCTTCCTCGCCGCGGCAGTCGGAGGCCTGACCGCGCTGAGTGGGCGCACCTTGCGGCCGCTGGCACGGCCCCTGGTCGTGGTGACCGTCACCCTCGTCGTGTTGGCCGTGAACAACGCCCCTTCGCTGGTCTACCGCTTCCAACACGGCACGAACGATGTCGTGGCCAAGAGGGCGATCGGAGACGCGGACTCGTTCGCCCTGCAACCCGCCTACCTGCTCCTGCCCATCGAGGGCCACCGGATCGGCCCCCTCGCCGACGTGCGGGCCAGGGCCGATGAGTCGGTCTCCCCGCTGCCCAGCTTCTTCGGGCCCGCGTTGGGCGCCGCTGCGGCTGTGGGGTTCGTCCTGTCTCTTGCCGCCCTGGTGGCCAGTGACGATGACCGGCGGGACCGTTGGCGGGAACTGGCTCGACGGTCGGGAACGCTGAACGTCCTGGCCCTGCTCCTCGGCATGGCGGGGGGCGGGTCGTTGCTCCTCGGGGTCTTCGGCTTCGTCCAGCTCCGGGACTACGGGCGGCTCGTCGTCTTCATGGCCTTCTTCTGCCTCGCCGCGCTCGGTGCGGGCATGCAGCCCCTCCTGCGCCGCGTCCCCGCCTCGACTGGGCGCATCAGGGCGATGGTGGCCGTCGTTGTCGTCGTCCTCGTGAGCACCGCGGCCATCGTCGACCACACCCGACCGCGCGAGAGCCTCGCCGCGCGCCGGCACACGCAGGGCCAGGTGGCTCAGGACCGGCAGCGGGCCACGGCGATCGAGGCCCGGCTGGGGAAGGCGGCGATGGTGCTACAGGTGCCGCTACTCGGGTTTCCCGAGGACGGCATCGTGTTCCCGACCCGACCCCACCCTGCCAACCGGTCGCTGGACGGCTACGAGTACTACAACGGCTACGAACTGTTCCGGCCGACGTTGTACACCTCGTCGCTGCGCTGGAGTTACGGCGCCATCCAGAACCGGCCCGACGACCTTCAGCCCTCGTTCGCCAACAAGCCCGTACCGCTGTTCCTGCGCCAGGCCGCGGCCGCCGGGTTCGACGGTATCTACATCGACCGCAACGGCTTTCCCGACGATGGCGTGGGCCTCCTCTCCCAACTCGAGGCCCTTCTGGGCCCGGCACCGTTGAGGAGCGACCGGGCCGTCTTCTTCGATCTTCGTGACTACCGCCAACGCGTCATCGCCACCACGGCTCCCGACGAGCTCGGCCGCCTCCGAGACGATGCTCGCCATCCCCTCGAGCTCACGTGGAGGGGCTCCGTCGACAGCCCCGACGGCAACGGTCGCTTCTTTCCCCAGCTCCCGGGGCTCACCTCCGGACGCTGGCTGGCAAACGGAGCAGCGCTCGAAGTCACCAATCCGACCGCTTCGACCCGGACGCTCAGCCTTCACGCCACCGCCCGGTTGGGGGTGGCCGGTTCCGGCGAGCTGATGGCGACCGCCGGCCCGCAGTCGGAACGATTCGCCATCTCGCCGGCAGGCGACTCGATCATCCTGCGGATCGATGTCCCGCCCGGAACGACCCGTGTCGTCCTCACCACTGACCGACGCGATACCGTCCGGCTCGGCCGTCCCACCCGCAAGAGGACCTTCCGGCTCGAAGACGTGTGGACCGAAGGCTGAACGCCCCCGAACCGTCGCCAGGTCCGGGGGCCGCGGGGCGAGTCAGGTGCTGGAGAGCCCGGATTCGTCGATGACGCGCGACAGGTTTTCGCGGATCGTCTCCACCTCGCCGTGCTCGGGCCCGAGAGCGGCCTCGGCCACGGCGAGGGCTCGCTCCAGGTACTGGAGGGCGCCGGGCAGGTCGCCCTGGTCGCGTAGCAGGCAGCCGAGGTTGCTGAGCCTGGTGGCCAGGCCGGGGTCGGGCCGATAGGCACCCTCGGCGATGGCCAGGGCCCGCTCGTAGTTCGCCCTGGCGCCGCCCAGGTCGCCCTGGTCCTGCAGGACGCTGCCCAGGTTGTTGAGACAGGTGCCCACGTCGGCGTGGTGAGGACCGAAGGCCGTCTCGGCCACCAGCACGGCCCGTTCGAGATGGGTGCGGGCCCCGGCCAGGTCGCCCTGGGCGCCGAGCACGCTGCCCAGGTTGTTGAGCGAGGCGATCATGGCCACCGCCTCATCGATGCCGGCGCCGGCCTTGCCGTCAGCCCCGCCGCCCACCAGGCTCACCGCCCGTAGGGGGTTCACGGCAGGGTCCCGGCGGAGGGTGCTGAGGAGATTGGGCCGGGGAGAACGGTCGACGTCCGCTCCCGGTGACACTGGACCTCAGGTCGACAGTGCGACGCGGCGCTCGTGGCTGACCGGATCGGGCTCGGGGTGGACATCGGACTTCCTCTCTGGACTGCAGGGCGTGATGGGGGGACGGAGGGGATGGTGACGAAAAGGGGTGACAGAACAGAATGGGCACCCCCGCCGCAGCGTTGGTGCCCATTCGTGTTCAGGTGTTGCTAGGTGCTAAACGCCCAGGGCCTGCTCGGGCGAGGGAACGACGAGGACTAGCGGCGTGGGGCAACCGACGTTATTGGATGACTGAACGACGAAGTCGAGCTTGAAGATGGTCCCCTCCACGAAGTTGCGGTCGTTGACGGCGGCGATGTGGGCGTTGAGCCAGTTGTTGGCGGCGGTGGCGAAGGCTGCCGTGGCGTTGTCGAGGTTGGTCTTGGTGGTGGTCACGTCACCGCCGTTGGTCTGGGCGTCAACGAAGGCGGCCGCAGCGGTGGCCGCAGCACCGGTGGCGCCGCCGCCCCCGTTGGCGCCGGACAGCAGCGCCAGCTTGTCGTTCGCCGTGCTCACGTCCGTGTTCAGGGTGTTCTTGGCGGTCTGAAGCTGGCCGTTCAGGGTGTTGAAGTTGGCGAGCGCCGAGCTGCAGAAGGTGTCCTTTGGGGTGACGGCGTGGGCGGCCATCGGCGCGCTCACGGCCAGGACCGTGCTCATGAGGGCGGATGCCCCGAGGGTGACGATGATCTTGCGCATGTGAAACTTCTCCTTGTTGTTTGGTTTGGGTGTTCGTTTGGTGTTCGTTGGGCTTGGGACTACCGGGCGAGGCTGGCTAGCGATGAACGCCGATCTTGGCGAGCTCGGTCTGAACCTGCGCATTGATTTCCGCTGGAGTCACCGCCTTTACCTGACCGTCAGGGCCGGGGGTCTGGAGCCTGGTGATGATCCCGGCCAACACCTCTTGCACCTGGATGGCGGTGGCGGCGGTGGCCGGGTCGGCGGAGAGGGGTGCGGCCTGGGCCGGTGCGGCTGGACTTGGAGTGCTCACCGGCACCGGAGTGGCATGGCGAGTCCCGCCATTGCCGCCACTGCCGCTCACCAGCGCCACTGTCACTGCGCCGATCAACAACACTGCCGACGCTGCGACCGCGAGGATCCAAGCCTTTGTCATGTGCACAGCGCCGCTCCCCGTCTTGGTAAGCGGGGGTCAGGCTGTCCGGGCCCCTCGTTCGCTTACTGACTCAAGTAGACACCCGAACGCGCCGACTGTCTTCATCAGGATTGATGAAAGATGGGCGGCTCGACGAAGAATGTCGCCGCGTGGTCAGTCGTTGTCGGGCCCGTCCCAGCCCGCGTCGCGAGCCATGGCCACGGCCAGGAGCTGCGAGTTCACTCCGAGCTTGCGCAGCACGCCCTGGATCTGCGACCGCACGGTGGTCAGGGCGACAAATTCCTCCACCGCGATCTGCTCGGCCGTCGCGCCCCGCACCAGGCCGGCCAGGATGACCCGCTCGCGCCCCGTGAGGTCTTCGAACGGCTCCTGAGCGTTCACCTCCGCGCCGCGCCGCTCCCGGAGGTTGGCGAGCAGGCGATCGCGTGCTGCAGTGCTGATCACCGCGTCACCGCGTGCGGAGTGGCGCACCTGCTCGACCAACTGCTCGAAGGGCTGGATCTTCGAGAAGATGCCGGCGGCGCCGGCCTCCAGGCACTCGCCGAGCACCGCGGGGTCATCGCTGGCCGTCATGATCAGGACGGCCGCTCCCGCTTGGACCAGCGGCTGGATGTGGCCGGTTGCCATGCCGCTGCGGCCCAGGTGCAGGTCGAGCAACACGACATCGGGGCGGATGCGGTGGACCAGTCCCATGACGGCATCGAGGCCCAACTGGCCCGGATCCGGAGCGGTGACGTCGTCGATACCGCCGTCGCGGAAGGCGGCGACCAGCAACTGGGTCAACAGCTCGTGGTCCTCGATGATGAGCACTCTCGGGGCGCGCTCGCCCGTGTCGTCGCCGCCGTCGCTCATGAGCGGGACTGCCTGCTCCCCGGCTGTGGACCAAGCGGCCCAGCCATGGCCATGCCGTGCCTCCCCAGGATGTGTGCCACCGGCTGAGGACGAACAGCCGATCGCATACCAGCCTAATCCGTCGCCATCGTCGTTCTTCACCGCCGTGAGGAGGGTTGCCCTCACTGGCAAGGCCGGCGGGCGCGGCGCGAGCTCCTGACCGGCGACAGCGCCTGGCCGCAGCGCCCGGTCCTCGATGTGTCATCCGTGTCGTGGGCTGAGAGAGGCAGTCCCCAGGAAACCGGCAAGGCGGTGGTGCGCGCCGGCACAAGGCTCGATGCCGAACGGCTCCTGCCCCGCACGGCCAGCAACGCGGCGCTGCTGCCGGTGTGGCGCAGACGGGGGGCGAGCGAGGACAGGGCGTCGTCGACCCGGGTGATCGCCGATACCACCGGAAGGCTGACGGGTACTCCCAGCCTCGAGAGGGCGAGCCGTCCCGTCGGACCCGTCCTCCCTGGCTTTCGCACCGTCACGAGCTTCTGGCGAGCGGACCGCCGCATCTGAACACCACGCGACGGCCGAGTGCTTGTCCTCGCCGACGAGGCGGCCCGCCGAACAGGCTGAGCATTGCCGGGAACGCCGATGGCTCGCCCTGGGGGTGCCGATAAGCTCTTGGCGGGCTTGATCAGAGCTGTTGG
>JBPCNP010000059.1:0-14713 GCA_051001215.1 Acidimicrobiales bacterium | reverse complement strand
CTGAGCGGGGTGTCGGGCCCGAGTGGCCCCCTGAGCGGGGTGTCGGGCCCGAGCGGCCCCCTGAGCGGGGTGTCGGGCCCGAGCGGCCCCCTGAGCGGGGTGTCGGGCCCGAGCGGGGTGTCGGGCGGTGTCCCGGCGGGGGCGTCCCCGAAGGAGCGAGCGGCCGCAGCGAGAGCGTCGGCCAGGGCGCGAGCGGCAGCGGCAGCCGATGCCAGAGCCGGGGCCGCCTCCTCGCCGCCGGCCGCGGGGGGCGCCTCTCGAGGTACTGGAGGAACCGGGGCGCGTCGTTGCGGGCGGTCGACCCGTCCCGAGGGCGCATCGCCGGGTTCCGGTGGCCGAACCGGGGCCTGGGCTCGAGCCGCGACCACCTCGGATCTGGCTGCTGTCACGTCGGACCTGGCCGCCTCTACCGCCGCTTCGGCCGCCGCCGCCTCGGTCCTGGCCGCGACGATCGCCGATCTCGCCTTCGCCGCTTCGGTCAATGCCAGGTCGCGCTCGGCGGTGATGGCCTCGACGCGGGCGGCCAGCTCGATGGCGTCCTCAGCCGCCGCCCGCCGGGCCCGCCGCTCCTCGGCGAGCGCAGCGGTGGCCCGCGCCGCCTCGAGGCGGGCGGCAGCGGCCACCCCCTCGGCCTTCCGGGCCGCCCCTTCGGCGGCGCCGAGGCGCCTGCGGGCACTGTCTTCGGCCCGGAGGTCGGCAAGGCCGGCTCGATGGTCGTCGGCCTGCTGGGCCAGCGCGTCCAGGTCGGCCTCCCATCCATCCGGGCGGGTGAGAAACAGCCATCCGGCCCGGCCGACCGTTTCCTCCGACACCTCGTCGGCCACCCGGGCGCGGAAGTCGTCGTCGCCGTCGAGCGTCTTGCGAGCCGCGACCAGAGCCCGGGGAGGGAGCTTGGCGAAGTTCAGGAACGGGCGCAGCGCGCTGGGGGCTGCCCGGACAGGCGTGTCGTCCTCGCCCGCCCGGGCCACGGCCATCGCCGACTCGAGTGCCGGCCGCAGGAGGGAGTCGGCCGGCGTCGTCAGCCCTCCGGCTGCTCGGCCGGGGGCCCGGGCTCCCGCTCAGAGGGCCGCTCGGGCCCGGGCTCACCGTCGACGGCGGGGAGGGCTGCGTCGGCCAGCGGCTCGACGGCCCGGCCCGATCCACACCAACGGCAGGACACCGACTCGATGATCTCGCTCAGCACCTCGGGGTCCTCCACCGACAGGTCGCCGCTCAGCGAAAAGTGGTGGTAGGCCCGGGTGCGACGGGTCGTCGTGACGTCGAAGCGGGTCAGGTTGCCGCAGGCGGCGCAGCGGTAGCGGGCGGAGGACACCACAGCCATGGTACTGCCGTGTGCCCTTGTTCCGGCCCTTGCCTGACGAACACCTGTTCGATTATGGTCGGCTACTGTGCCACGGCTGCTCGATCAGCGCTCCTTCGACAATCTCGGCACGCCGCTTCATCAGGTCACCTTCTGCGTGGTCGACCTCGAGACCACCGGGGCCTCGCCTGCGACCTGTGCCATCACCGAGTTCGGGGCGGTCAAGGTCCGCGGCGGTGCGTGCCTCGGCACGTTCCAGACCCTGGTCAACCCGGGCATGGCCATTCCCCCCGAGATCGTGGTCCTCACCGGCATCACCGAGGCCATGGTCATTCCCGCGCCGTCGGTCCACGCCGGGCTGGCCGCCTTCCTCGAGTTCGCTGGCGACGCCGTGCTGGTGGGCCACAACCTGCGTTTCGACCTGAGCTTCCTGCAGGCGGCGGCCGCCAGCGGCGGCTACCCCCGGCTTGCCAATCGCTGCGTCGACACGTGTGCCCTGGCCCGGCGCCTCGTGCGCGACGAGGTGCCCAACTGCCGGCTGTCAACCCTCGCCGACCGCCTCCGCCTTGCCCACCAGCCCAGTCACCGGGCCCTCGACGACGCCCTCGCAACCGTCGATCTCCTCCACGCGTTGCTGGAGCGGGCCGGGAGCCTGGGCGTTCTCGGCCTCGACGACCTGCTCGAGCTGCCCACCATCAGGGCCCATCCCCAGGTGGGCAAGCTGCGCCTCACTGCCTCCCTCCCCCGCCGGCCCGGCGTCTATCTGTTCCGGGGCACCGGAGGCCGGGTGCTCTATGTGGGCAAAGCCACCGAGTTGCGCAGCCGGGTGCGGTCCTACTTCTCGGGCGACGAGCGTCGCAAGGTCAGCCAGCTCCTCCGGGAGACGGTGACGATCGACCACGTCGTGTGCCCCGGGCCGCTCGAGGCGGCAGTGCTCGAGGTGCGGCTCATCCACCGCCATCTCCCGCCGTTCAACCACCGCTCCAAGCTGTGGCGGCGCTACGCCTACCTCAAGCTCACGCTCAACGAACGCTTCCCCCGCCTGTCGGTCGTGCGAGGAGTCCGTGACGACGGGTGTCTGTACCTGGGCCCTCTGTCGTCGGTCGCGGCAGCCCGGCAGGTGGCCGACGCCATCGAGTCCGCGGTGCCCATCCGGCGCTGCACCGGGCGTCCCGGGCGGGTGCAGCGAGACGGGCCCTGCACGCCGGCCCAGCTCGGGGTGGCCACCTGTCCGTGTGCGGGCACGGTGAGCGAGGCCGACTACGGGGCACTCGTCGATCGGGTCGTAGCCGGCCTCACCGTCGACCCCGCCCTCCTCCTCACGCCACTGCGCGATCGCATGACCGCACTGGCCCGGGCCGAACGATTCGAGGAGGCGGCCTTGGTGCGCGACCGGGCCGACGCCCTGGGTCGGGCGCTGCACCGCCAGCGGGTCCTCGATCGTCTGCGCCGGGCCGGCCGGGTCGAGCTCGAACTGCCTGGGGCCACCAAGGGCACACCGCGCCCACCTCGGCGTCTCGTGCTGGCCAATGGTCGTCTCGTTGACGCCGCCGACGCCGACGCCCTCGATCTCTGGGCGGAGGGGCCCTCCGAGCGGGGTGCCGGGCCCGAGGGACCAGGCACCCCTCTTCCCCGCCATCTGGTCGACGAGCTCACCTGTGTGGCGTCGTGGCTCGACGCCGAGGCACATCGGGTCCGCCTCGTGCACTGCGAGGGGGAGCTGGCATCGGCCCTCCCACCCGTCCCCCGGTTGGTACCGGCGAAGGGTGCCAGCCGGCGCGAGTGAGCAGTCGCCGAAGACACCGCGCCCTCGACCCCTCAGGTCTGAGGGGGTCGCGCCGCCCGGGCCTGCGACACCGAAACCAGGCTGTCGAGCACGGTTTCGGCCCGCCCGTCGTCGACGGCGGCAGCCGCCAACTCCAGACCAGCGGCCAGGTCATCGGCCACGCCTGCGGCCACCAGCCCTGCGGACGCGTTGAGCAGCACGATGTCGCGATGAGGACCGAGGTCGCCCCCGCAGACCCGTCGGGCGATCGCGGCATTGGTGGCCGCGTCGCCTCCCCGCAGGTCGCCCGGCTCGGCTCGGGTGATGCCGAGGTCGACTGGGTCGACGACGTACGACGACACCGTGCCGTCCCGCAGCTCGACCACCGTCGACGTCGTGGTCGTCGTGAGCTCGTCCAGGCCGTCGTGGCCGTAGACGATCAGGGCGCGCTCGGTGCCACTGGCGGCCAGCACACCCACCATCTTGTCGACCATGGCGGTGTCGCTGACGCCCAGGACCTGACGCCGGGCCCGACCGGGATTGGCCAGGGGGCCCAGGAAGTTGAACACCGTCGACACCCCGAGCTCCCGGCGGGTCGGGCCGGCATGGCGTAGTGCGGCGTGGAACCGGGGGGCGAAGCAGAACCCCATGCCCACCTCCTCCACGCAGGCGGCGACGTCGGACGGTCCCAGATCGATGGCCACCCCCAGCGCCTCCAGGACGTCGGCCGAGCCGCACGCCGATGAGGCGGCCCGGTTACCGTGCTTGCAGACGGGGGCACCCGCTCCGGCCACCACCAGGGCGGCAATGGTGGAGACATTGATGCTGTTGCTGCGGTCGCCGCCGGTGCCGCAGGTGTCCACGACGTCCAGGTCGGGAGGCAGGGGGACGGGCTGGGCGTAGGCCAGCATGGCGGCCAGGAGGCCGGCCATCTCCTCCACGGTCTCGCCCTTCATGCGCAGAGCGACACAGAAGGCAGCGATCTGGGCCGACGTTGCCCCGCCCTCGAGGATGTCGGCCATGGCCGCGGCCGCGGCGGCGCCGGTCGGGTGCTCACCGGCCGTCAAACTGACGAGGATTGCCCGCCAACACCCGAGATCGGCCAACTGCTCGCCGACGCCGGTCGCAGTCACCCCGCCGAAGCTAGTCGTCAGGAGCTGCCTGGAGAGCTGTGCCTGGGGTTACGCAGCGGCCGTCTTGCGACGCTGCCGCAGGATGCGGCGCCGCTCGCGCTCGGTGGCCCCGCCCCAGACGCCATCGGCCTCGCGGTTGGCGAGGGCGTACTCCAGGCACTGCTCACGAGCCGAGCAGGACCCGCAGATGCCCTTGGCCTCGTCGGCGTCGTCATCGGAGATCGGGTAGAAGACCTCGGGGTCGAGACCCCGGCACGCGCCACGCTGACGCCACGACATGTCCATCACGAAAATCACTTCCTCAATCGATCGGATTCCAAACCGCCCCGGGAACACGGGTTCAACCGGGGACCGGCTCAGGTCTGGGGTTCAGAACAGATTATGGAACAGCCGGGTTGCCAAAGTCCAGACGGCGCTCAGCCACGGCCGAGCCGGCCGTGGCGGGGGCGATCCGAGCGAGGTCGCCAGCGTGGTGTCCCACCATAGGATGCCGAAGTGACTTCCATCGCCGGGGACGGCGTCCGCGGGTCAGCCGCGGCGGGCGTCGACGGGCCGAATGGGGGCCCCGCCGGCGCCGGGGCCGGGGTGAGCGGCGGAGCCGGGATTCCCGGTGAACCCGGTGGCGGGCACCGGCCCAACCGCCAGCGCGCCGCCATCGGGCTGGTCCTCGCCATCATGGTCCCCGGCGTCTGGCTGCGGTTGGAGGGTACGGCCGTCGCCCACCCGGTGGAGGCCGCGGCGTTCGGACTGGCCATCGTGGGGGCGGCGTTCCTGCTGGCCTGGGCGGCCGAGGTGGCCCAGCTCGACATCTCGGCCGGTGCCGCCATCGCCGTCCTGGCCTTCATCGCCGTGCTGCCCGAGTACGCCGTCGACCTCGTCTTCGCCTGGAAGGGCGGCGCCGCCGTCAGACGTTTCGGCCCCTCCTGTCATGTCCCCGGGGCCTCGGGCGAATCGCCGTGCTCGTTGGCCCTGGCCAACATGACCGGCGCCAACCGGCTCCTCATCGGCGTGGGCTGGGCCATGGTCATCTTCGTGGCCTGGTACCGGTGGCGGACCAGGGGCGAGCGGGGACGCCGGATCGAGCTCGACCGGTCCCGGTCCGTCGAGCTGTCGTTCCTGGCCCTCGCCTGCCTGTACTCGCTGACCCTGCCACTGAAGCGGACGATCACCCTGGTCGACGCCATGGTCCTCATTGCCATCTTCATCGCCTACACCGTGCGCATCTCCAGAGCGCCGGCCGAGGAACCCCACCTGGTGGGGCCGGCGGAGCTCATCGGCACCCTGCCCGACCAGCGCCGGCGGATCGTCGTGGCCGTCATGTTCGTGGCCGCCGCCGCCGTCATCGTCGTCTGTGCCGAATCGTTCGCCGAGGCACTGGTGGCCACCGGCTCCGACCTCGGCATCAGCGAGTTCCTGCTCGTGCAGTGGCTGGCGCCCCTCGCGTCGGAGACCCCCGAGTTGCTGATCGCCGGGTTGTACGCCTGGCGGCTCAACACCGATGCCGGCCTCGGGACCCTGGTGTCGTCGAAGGTCAACCAATGGACCCTGCTCGTGGGCACGCTGCCCATCGTGTTCGCCCTGGCCTCGGGCAGCCGCCATGGGCTGCCGATCATCGCCCGCCAACGCGAAGAGCTGCTTCTCACCGCAGCCCAGGGGGTTTTCGCCCTGGCCGTGCTGATCGACCTCAACCTGTCGGTGCGGGAGGGCTGGGCCCTGTTCGCCCTGTTCTGGTTGCAGTTCGTGATCGGCGCCGTGCTGCCGGCATCGGCCCACGACACCGAGCTGGTCGTGGTGTCGGCCGTGTACCTCGGCATCGCCGTGATCTTGTTCACCCGTGGTCGCCGTCACGTCGGACGCCTGTTCCGAAATGGCTTGGTCACGCCCTACTCCGTGCTGGCCGACGGTGGGGGGGGTGACCGGTGACCCCCGGCGAGGACCGAACCGCTGCCACGAGGGGGCTGTTTCATTGGCATGCGGTCGCCGCCGGGGCGGCCCTGTCCCTGGCCGTGGCCGTGCCCACCATCGTGGTGAGCTCGCTGGTCGGCACCGGCCCCGAGTCCAACGCGGTGTTCATCCCCTATCTCGTCTATCTCGGCGGCCAGACGTTCGGCGGGTGGTGGGCCGGCCGGCGCCAACCCGATGCACCCCTCAGCAACGGCGCCCTGGCCGCCCTGGTCGCCTACGCCGTCCTGATCGTGGTGGCGTCGACCATCAGGATGGTTCGAGGCGACGGGCTCAACCCGGTGAGCCTCATCGTCAACACCTTCCTGGCCGCCTCGGCCGGCATCTTCGGAGGGCTCATCGCCACCTGGCGGGCCTCACCGGGCGCCGCCACGCCAGGCGACAGTCGCCCCGACGGCAAGCCATGAGCGAGCACCGAAGCGCAGCGGAGGCGGCCGCCACGGGCGGCAACCCCATGAGCGAGCACCGAAGCGCAGCGGAGGCGCGCAGCTCACCGGGGAGACGGGGCATCCTCGTCGTCGATGTGGGCACCAGCGGCGTGCGGGCGGCGATCGTGGGTCCCGACGCCACCGTCGACCACATCCATCACCGATCGGTCCTGCCCACCACACCGGCCCAGGGCTTCGTCGAGTTCGACGCCCGTGCAATGGCCGAAGCCGTGCTCGCGGTGGCGAATGACGCGCTGGCCGAGGGCGGCCCGGTCGACGCCGTGGGCATCGCCAACCAGCGGGCCTCGACGATCGTGTGGGACCGGGCCACCGGCGCACCCGTGGGCCCGGGCGTGGGCTGGCAGGACCTGCGTACCGCGGCCATGTGCCTCGCACTGAAGGACCAAGGGGTGTCCGTCGCCCCCAATGAGTCGGCCACCAAGATCGCCTTCCTGCTCGACATGGTCGACCCCGACGGCCAACGCGACCTGTGCTTCGGGACCGTCGACACCTGGGTGGCCTGGACCTTGTCGGGCGGGACGCTGCACGTCAGCGACCCGTCCAATGTGGGGTTCACCGGGCTGTGCCTCGCCGACGGGTCCGGCTGGGCGACGGCGCCGCGGCAGGCGCTGCGCATCCCCGAGGCCGTGCTGCCCACGATCGTCGACTCGTCGGGCGTCGCCGGTGAGGCCCGGGCTCTTCCGGGCTCGCCGCCGATCGCCGGGCTCGCCGGGGACCAGCAGGCGTCGCTGGTGGGCCAGGGCTGCACCAAACCCGGGCTGGCCAAGATCACCTTCGGCACGGGCGGCATGCTCGACCTCTGCATCGGCCCGCAGCGGCCGTCATTCGCCCGCCGCGGGCCTCACGGGACGTTCCCGATCGTGGCCTGGCGCCGCCACGGGGTGATCACGTGGGGCATGGAGGCGGTGATGCTCACCGCCGGGCAGGCCGTCGAGTGGCTGCGTGACGATCTGGGCGTGCTGGCCACGGCAGCCGAATCGGCCGAGGTGGCCGCCACCTGCACGTCGACCGACGGCGTGTGCTTCGTCCCCGCCCTCCTCGGCATGGGGACCCCGCCCTGGGACTTCGGCGCCCGGGGAGCGCTGCTGGGCGTGAGTCGGGGCACGGGCCGGGCCCAGCTGGTCCGGGCCGTCCTCGAGGGTGTCGCCCACCGCGGCGTCGACCTGATCGAGGCGGTCGAGGCGGACTCGGGGGTCGCCATCTCCACACTGCGGATCGACGGGGGCATGAGCGCCAACCCGGTCTTCGTGCAGGCGCTGGCCGACGCAGCACAGCGCCCGGTGGAGGTGTCGCCGGTGCTCGAGGCCACCACGCTCGGGGCGGCGTTCCTGGCTGGCCTGGCCGTGGGCACGTGGGCCGACGAGGACGAGCTGGCAGCCACGTGGTCGCCGACCCAGATCGTGGAGCCGCGGCGGCGGTCGGGGGCGGCTCGCCAGCGGTGGAAGGAGGCGGTAACTCGGGCCCGGGGCTGGGTGCCCGACCTGTCGGCCATCGAATTCTGACTTGCCATGTGAACGCACGTCCGCGTGGGATAGGCGCATCGGGAGGGCCGGCCGCCACCTCCCCTCGGTCACGCCCCAAAAGTCGGGCGCCACAATGTCGGTTGGGTACGTGCGGTCGCGGAGGTCGCCGCCGCAGTCGACACGTTGGTCGGGGTCGACCCCTCGGTGTTCGCCGATGCGACGCATCGGCCGGCCTGTCCCGGCTACTCGAGCGGGTGGGAGCGGGCCACGACGCGGGCCACCGGAGCCTCCGACGCCTCCCAGACCTGGGAACCACTGGGTGCCCTCGACAGCGGCCTGGCTGGCCACCGGTGCCTCCTGCCGGCGCCTACGGCTCGGCGCCGGGTGCTCCTGGGCCGGTCATTGCGTCAGCGCCTACACCTGTCGAAGTGCTTCGATGACATGTGGTTCCTCGACGGCGTCTTCGACCCGATCGACGGGGACATCATCGCCAGTGAGCTCAGGCGTATCGAGACCGACGGTCGCCCGGCGTGCGGGTTCCATGACCGGGCCAGGCAACGTAGCCCCTGACTCCGGCGGGGTGGGCGGGGGTACCGGCCAAGTCGCAGGAGAACGACGGCCATGACAGAATGGACCCGACGATGAGTCGGCCGGGTGGTCGCGGTCGAAGAGTCCGGCGTGCCGGGCATTTCGGCTGAGGAAGGTCGGGGCTCCACAGGGCAGGGTGCTGGCTAACGGCCAGTCGGGGTGACCCGCAGGAAAGTGCCACAGAAAGCAGACCGCCGATGGCCCGATGTTCATTGAGCAGAGGGCACAGGTAAGGGTGAAACGGTGCGGTAAGAGCGCACCAGCACCCGGGGTGACCCGGGTGGCTCGGTAAACCCCACCCGGAGCAAGGCCGAGCAGGGGATTGGGTAGCCCGTCCGGTGCCTCCTCGGAGGCACGATCCCCAGGTAGGCCGCGTAGATGGATGGCCACCCCGTCGCCCCCGGGCGACGGACAGAACCCCGCCTACAGGCCGACTCGTCGTCACCAACTCCCTGACCAGGGCGTTTACCTCAAGCCTCCCGATCCGGTGCACATCTGGTGCACGTCGTTTCAGACCGAGTCGCGGGACCGCGGGCTCAGATGCTGCCGGTTCTGGCCGCTTCAGCCCGACTGCTTCGTGATCGCAGCACGGCGTCGACGGCAGCGCGTGTGCGGTCCTCCGAGTCCGGCCAGAGGTGGCTGTAGGTGTCGAGCGTCTCCGACGCGCTGGCGTGGCCAAGGCGCGCCTGGACGACCTTCACGGATTCGCCGTGGCGGATGAGCAGGCTCGCGTAGTAGTGGCGAAGATCGTGAAAGTGCGCCCCCGGCACGCCGGCCCGGGCCACGGCGGGAACCCACACGGACTCTGAGAACCGGTTGCGACGAATGCCCTCCCCCTTGTCGTTCGTGAAGACGAGCGAGTCACCCTCCCCCACCGGGAAGACCGCCAGATGTGCGGCCAGCTCCTCGAGAACGACGTCGGGTAGAGGGATGGTGCGCCGGCTCGCCTTCGTCTTCGGTGGTGCCAAGTACGGCGGTCGACGCGGCAAGAGCACGAGCTGCTGGTCGACACGGAGCGACCGGCGCAAGAAATCCAGGTGGTCGGTCGTCAATCCGAAGACCTCGCCCTGGCGAAGCCCCGTTCCCGCGGCGAGCACCACCGCGGCCCGGTACCGTTCGGGCATGGCGTCGATGAGCGCCTCGACGGCCTCAGTGGCCAGCGGTACCACCTCGGGAGCCTCCACCTTGGGCAGCTTCACGCCCTTGCACGGCGTGACGACGATGAGCCGATCGTCGACAGCCGACGCGAAGATGGCGGCCACGTACCGGTAAATCACCTCGACGGTTGAAGGTGCCAGGACCTCGGTACGGCCCTTCACCCAGGACTGCACCTCGGACGGCCTGACGGCCGCCAACGGGCGCGCCGCGAAGGTCGGCAGGATGTGGTTCCGGAGGTTCGATTCCACCTGGGCGGATGTCGTCGCTCGATGGACCTGCGACTCCGCCCAGGTCCGGGCGTAGTCGCCGAACATGCACCGGCCCCCGGCGGGGTCGACGTATGTGCCCCGGAGCAGGTCGGCGGCGGTCGTGGCCGCGAACCGTTCGGCGTCGACCTTGCGTTCGAACAGCCGAGCCCGCTGCTTGCCGGCCGGGTCGCGGTAGCGGACTTCCCACCTGCCGCCCCTGTCGCTGCGTCGCTTGATGCTGGCCATTGCAGCACTCCTCTCTTGCTAGTCCCGATCAGCTACGAAAATCCGGCATCACTGGAAATCGTCGTCCTCAGCATCGTCGTCGTCGTCTTCGATGAGGTCGGCGAGCCCCGTCGGGATGCGGAGCTCGCTCGGCTTGATCCCGGCCTCGATGGCCACCGCTCGCTTGGAGCGCAGCTCGAGCTGGCCCAACTGGGCGGCCATGGCCCGAAGCGTCGTCTGCCATTCGCCCAACTCCCGGAAGGCGTTGCGCACCAGGGCCTCGATGCGGCTGGTCACCAGCGAGGAGACCCGGGCCTGGGCGGCGGTCAGCCCGTCGGGGCCCAGCGCCTGCAGGAAGGCGTCGAGGCGCAGGGCCAGCAGGGCCTGTTGTTCCTTGTTGCCGAAGACCAGGTCGACGAGCAGGGCGATCGGCTGGCCGAACTGGGCATCGTCAGGAGCGGACAGGCGGCTGGGCATGCCCGGCGCCGTCCATGGCGGCGGGGGCATGAAGAACCACGTGACCGGCAGCTCGAAACCCCGGGCGAAGGCGACGATCTCATCCGCGGTGAAGTTGCGGATGAACCGGCCGGCCACCGAGCGCTCGGCCTGGGAGAAGGTCGCGGTCGACCACCGCACACCCAGGTAGGGCTCCAGCTTGATAGCGGCTTCGTCCTGGGTCCAGCCCTTCCAGTCGCGGGCCTGGGCAAGGTTGAAGGCCACCACCTGGTTGGCGGTGAAGCCCACGAACGGGGACCACTCGGGCTCGGCGGCGCTCGGCTTGGGCTTCTTGCGGACCACGTCGGCATCGTCCCCCTCCTGGTCGGTGACCCACCATATCAACCGCGTCATCGCTTGCCAATCTGTCGGTTGACATTCGGATCACAACGGCGTAACTTCGCGTCCGTGCTCGGGCACCTTGACGCCACTTCCCCATCAGACGACAGAACTGCTGCGAGCCGTCGAGGCGTTGGTCGCGTCGCTCACGATGTCGATGGCGGCCGGGCCCGCGAACGGGAGCGGGCGCTGCGCCGATCCGTCGGTCCGACGGCCTGGGCGGTGCTGGCCGATCTGTGCCTGGACGCCCGCCCCGATGACGACGGCGTCTTGGTCGTGGCCGCCAGCGCTCGCCGACTGGCCGTCAACGTCGGCATCGGCAAGGACACCGCCGCTCGGGCGCTTCGGCGCCTCGGCGCTGCCGGGGTGCTGCATCGTCGACCGCAGGCGACCGACGATGCCGGGCGGTTCGGGTCCTTCACCTACGAGCTCCACCTGGAGTTCCGGCCGACGTCTCCGCGTCCGCCAAACCCGGACACGGAGATGTATCCGTGTCCGGTACATGAGGCCACGGACGACAAGAGGGATCCGGCGACCAACGACGCCGGGAACGAGCAGACTGGCGTGTCGGCCGCGCGGTCGCGCCGTGCCTCGCCTCGCCGTGAGACCCGAGGCCGCGGCGCCGCCGACCAGCTGTCGCTACTCGAAGCCTCCAGCGATGCCCAACACGGGGCGGCGCCATGAAGCGAGGCCGGTACTTCACCATCCCCCAGGCCGTCGAGGCCTACCCCGTGCTCACCGAGCGACTCATCCGCCGCCTGGTGCACGACCGGCGCATCGCCTTCAGCTACTGCGGGCGCCGGGTGATCCTGGCCGAGGCGGATATCGAAAACTACCTCGAGGCGAACCGTCGGGAGCCGACGCACTGACGGCCGGCGGGTGACGACTTTCCGGTCGTCCTCCGGACCGACAACCGAGGGGCCGGGGCAGCGCCAAGCCTCGACGACGCGACAGCGCTATCGCCGCCGGATTCGCAACACCGCCACATACTGCTGCGCCTCGTCAACGAGATACACAACGCGTCCACTGGAGAGCTCGTCCTCGTAGGCATCAGCGCCGGCGATCCCCCGTCGCGCGCCCCTGGGCGGCCCTTGGGTCCACCCAGGTCCACAGCTCCTCAGTGATGGCCATCCGCTCGGCCTCGCCAAGGCGGTCGAGATCCGCTTCTGCGTCCGGTCCGACGATGACGCTCCAAGTCACGCCGAGTGGCGGTGCTCACGCCTCATGTACGAGAAGAACTCTTCCCGGTTCGCGAACTCGCGTAGGGACCCCTCCGCGATCCGCCTCTCCACGTCGTCGATGACAGCTCGGACCGACTCCTCGCCGACCTCGGCGGTCCACTCGTCGAGCAAGGGCGTATCCGACCGTTGCTGATCCTCAACCATCGTGTCAACGATAGCAACGTCGACCTACGGGCGAGCCCCCATCGCCAAGAAGCGCCTCCGACGCCGCGCAGCCGCTCGACACGCCACCGCTCGCAGGACGCACAGAGGAAACGCGAACGTCCGCGCGCCGGCGCAACAGACGTGCCGAGAGGCCCTGACAGCAGCACGCGACTCAACACGCCGAAGCAGCGTCGCTTCGTCGGCCGGATCCCAAACGACCACAGTCCCGACACCCAACTACGAAACCGGTCAGCATGGCCAACCCAATAGCGCCGAGGGCCGACGCTATATCTGACCGTACTTGACCGCTCTTTACCGTAGTATACCGGTCAGAAGAAACCCAGCCGTAAGGTCTTTACGATGCAACATCCCTTGCCCAGGATGCCGAAAAAAGAAGAGGACACGATTGCAACATCTCAATGTTGCAGGAGAGGCGCAGCCGTCGTGGCATGGATGCGGATGATGGGAGCGGACTCGGTCGCCTACCACCGCGAGACCGTGCTGGCCCGGGGCGACGACCACCCCGGCCAAGCCCTCGCCTACTACGCCAGCCGGGGTGAGACGCCGCTGGTGTGGGGCGGACGCGGCGCCGACAGCCTCGGCGTGGAAGGAGCGGTCACCGACGCCCAGTACGAGGCGATCTTCGGTCCCGACGGGGCCTGCGACCCCACCACCGGCGAGCACCTGGTCCACACCAAGCGCCCGGGCCTGGAGCTGGCCATCTCGGCCCACAAGTCCGTCGCCGAGCTGGGCGTGATCGGCCGGGCCGAGCACATTCACGCCATCATGGACGCCGAACGGGTTGCCACCCTGGCCTACCTCGACGACGTGACGAGGGCTGTCGGAGGCCGGCGGGGCCGAGACGTGGCCCGGACACGGACCGAAGGCCTTATCTACGCCACCACCCGCCACGCCACCTCCCGGGCCGGCGACCCCTGTCCCCACGACCACGTGCTCGTCGCCAACCTGGTGCGCATGGACGACGCCAAGGGTGGCTGGAAGGCGGCCGACACGGCGCTGTGGCGCGAGCACGTGCACGCCGCCACCATGGTCGGCCGGGTGGCCTCGGCTCAGCGGGCCGTGGAGCTCGGCTACGGGATTGTCCCCGACGCCGGGCCGTCGGGTCGTCTCGGGCACTGGGCCATCGCCGGGGTGCCCGATGCGGTGATGGAGGCGCACTCCAAGCGGGCGGCGGAGATCGAAGCGGAGATGGAGCGCAGCGGCTATGACTCCTACCAGGCCCGCAACATCGCGGCACGGGCCACCCATGACCCCAAGCGCCACACACCCGTGGGCGAGCTCATGGGTCGCTGGGTGGCCGAGATCGAACACGCCGGCTGGAGCGTCGATCGCATCACCGACGCCGTCGAGCACGAGGCCGCTACCTACCGCCGGCCCCGGCCAGAGCTGATGCCGATCGAGCTGCGCGACCTCGCCACCGAGGCCCTGGCCGACGGAAGCCGGCTGGTGGAACACAAGGTGTTCTCCAAGCGCGACGTCATCGTGGCCGTGGCTCCCGGGCTGTATGGCCGCAACCTGTCGGAGCTGTCAAAGGCCGTGCACCGCACCCTCGCCGATCCCGAGGCCGTTCCCCTGCTGCGGGTGGCCGGGGCCCACGATCGGCCCTACGCCACCGCCACCACCATCGCCCGCTGCGTGGAGTCCCAGGTGGCCCGTCTGGGCGCCCCGAAGGTGAGCTGGGATGCGGCCGATGCGGCCGTGGAGCGGGCCGAGGCATCCCTGGGCCGACCTCTGACGGCCGGCCAGCGTGGCGCGGTGGACGAGATCCTGACGTCGGGACGGGGGGTGGAACTGGTTGTCGGCGTGGCCGGTTCGGGAAAGACGACGGCACTGGCCGCTGCACGCGACGGCTTCGAGGCCGCCGGCTACGAGCTGGTGGGCACCTCGACGTCGGGCCAGGCGGCCCGGACGCTGGGCCGTGAGGCCGGCATCGAGCCCAGCCGCACCCTGGCCTCGTTGAACTGGCGCATCCAGCACAACGCACTGCGCCTGACGCCCCGCCACGTCGCCGTCCTCGACGAGGCAGCGATGACTGACGACGCCGCCCTGCTGGGGTTCCTGGAGGCAGCCAGCGTGGCCGGGGCCAAGGTCGTGGCCGTGGGTGATCCCCGCCAGCTCTCCAACCCCCACAGGTTCGCTCGAACCTGTGGCAGGCAGCGCCTAAAGGTCACGGGTTCGGGAG
>JBPCNP010000058.1:0-5855 GCA_051001215.1 Acidimicrobiales bacterium | reverse complement strand
ACATTGCGGATCAACCCGACCGAGCACACCGACCTCCGGGGAAGTGGAGAACTACGCCGTTGTCATCCTCTCAAACCCCGATGCAGATCGCGAGCACTTCTGCCGACTTTCTGCTCGCTCACCTAGGCTGGAAACACCGCACATCACGAATATGCCGAGGAAGGGCGAAGACGAAGGCCTTGGCCGCCCGGCTCGGGATCTCCGTCAGGCCCGGCCCGGGGGGGCCGTGCTCCGAAGCGGCCATCGCATCATGGTGCCCTACTGTGCGGACCGTGGCCGATCCTCTCACCGTCGACGTCGAGCGCACCAGTGGCATCACCGTCACCTGGGACGACGGACACGTCAGCCGGTTCGGCCTCGAAGAGCTACGCATGAACTGCCCGTGCGCCCAGTGCCGGGGCATCCGTCAGGCGGATGGGACGGCGTGGCCGAGGCCGGGTGCTCCCTCCCCACTCCGCATCGAAACCGCCGAACAGGTGGGAAACTGGGGCCTCAATGTGCACTGGAACGACGGTCATACCACCGGCATCTACACCTGGCCCACGTTGCGATCCTGGTGCCCGTGCGAGGCGTGCGGCGCCGACGCGGACGGACGGTAGGCGTCC
Source organism: Acidimicrobiales bacterium (assembly GCA_051001215.1). Lineage (GTDB taxonomy): Bacteria > Actinomycetota > Acidimicrobiia > Acidimicrobiales > AC-14 > DATAQC01. The sequence continues at coordinate 5,250 of JBPCNP010000058.1, read as the reverse complement.
TGTCCTGCTCGAGGAACGGGGCCACGCCGGCTGACTTCTCCCTCTGACACCGCACGCCACGGCGAGGTCGCTGCCCCGGCCGCGGGCTGGCTCCGCCGCCTGTGGCCCTACCTCGGCGCCCATCGCCGCGACGTGTTCTGGGCCTTCGGTGCGGCCGTCGCCGGCCTCACCGTGTCGGCCTTCACCCCGGTCGTCGAGAAGGTCATCGTCGATGAGGTGATCTCCGGCAACCATCAGCCCCTGGCCCCGTGGCTCGTCCTGCTCGTGGCCGCCGGGGTGTTCCGGTTCGGGGTGGCCCATGTACGCCGCTACGTCGGGGGAAGGGTTGCCCTGGCCGTCCAGTTCGACCTCCGCAACGACATCTACGAGCGACTCCAACGACTCGATTTCGCCCGCCACGACGACTTCCAGACCGGACAGCTGGTGTCGCGCGCCGGCTCCGATGTCGGTCTCGTCCAGGGCCTACTGGCCTTCCTCCCGCTGATGAGCGGCAACCTGGTCATGCTCGTCGTCTCCCTGGTGATCATGGCCGTCCTGTCACCCCTGCTCACCGTGGTGACCCTCGTCGTCGTGCCCGTCATCCTGGTGGTGGCCCTGCGCCTGCGCACCACCGTCTTCCCGGCCAGTTGGGACGCCCAGCAGCGAGCAGCCGAGGTGGCCAACGTGGTCGAAGAGGCGGTGTCGGGGGTGCGGGTGGTGAAGGGCTTCGGCCAGGAGCAGCGCGAGCTGGCCCGCCTGGTGGCCACGTCCGAGGACCTGTTCGCCTCCCGACTGCGGGCCGTGCGCATCCAGGCCCGCTTCGGCTCCGCCCTGCAAGCCGTGCCCGCCCTGGGCCAGGTCGCCGTCCTCGGGCTGGGCGGGTGGTTGGCGCTGCACCACCGGCTCAGCATCGGCACCCTGCTGGCCTTCTCGTCCTACCTGCTCGAGCTGGTGGCGCCGGTGCGCATGTTGTCGGCCCTGACCGTGGTGGCCCAGCAGGCCCGAGCCGGCGCGGAGCGGATCTTCGAGCTGCTCGACTCCACGCCCGTCGTCGTCGAACGGCCCGACGCCGAGCCCTTGGGCCCGGTCACCGGCGAGGTGGTCTTCGACGGTGTGACCTTCGGGTACCTGCGCTCGGAGCCCGTCCTGGCCAACTTCGACCTGCGGGTCCGGGCAGGCGAGACGATGGCCCTGGTGGGACCGTCGGGGTCGGGCAAGTCCACCATCTCGCTGCTCCTGCCCCGCTTCTACGAGGTGCAGGACGGGAGCGTGAGCATTGACGGTGTCGATGTGCGCGACGTGACCTTCGAATCCCTGCGCCGGCAGATCGGGGTGGTGTTCGAGGAGTCGTTCCTGTTCTCGGACACGGCGCGGGCCAACATCGCCTACGGCCGTCCCGATGCCACCATCGACGACGTGGTCGCCGCCGCGAAGGCTGCCGAGGCCCACGAGTTCATCTCCGCCCTTCCCGCCGGGTACGAGTCCCGGCTGGGCGAGGGGGGCCTGACCCTGTCGGGCGGCCAGCGCCAGCGCCTGGCCCTGGCCCGGGCGCTGCTCACCGACCCCCGGGTCCTCGTGCTCGACGATGCCACCTCAGCCATCGACTCCCGGGTCGAGGAGGAGATCCACGCCACCCTCCGTCGCTTGATGGAAGGTCGCACCACCCTGCTGGTGGCCCATCGCCGTTCGACGTTGCGCCTGGCCGACCGCATCGCGGTGATCGACCGGGGGACGGTCGTGGATACTGGTACCCACGACGAGCTCCTCTCCCGGTGCCGGCTGTACCGCCTGTTGTTGGCCGGTCCCGGGACGGGCCTGGACGAGCCGGCCACCGACACCGACAGCCCTGCCGGCGGCGACGCGCCGGCAGCCGATACCCCGACGGGGGCCGAGGCCGGTGGGCCCGGCCCGGCCACCGGCACCGACACCGGCGGGGTGACGGCGTCGGCCTGGGCCCGCCCCTACGACTCGGGCCTGGCCGTGTCGCTTCGCACGCTGGTCCCGGCGACAGGCGGGGGCGGGTTCGGCGGGGGAGGGATGGGGATGGGCCGCGGCGGTGACGGCATGGCCATGGCGCCGACCCCCGACCTGTTGGAGGCCGTGGCCGCTCTGCCCCCACCGGTCGACCGTCCCGCCGTCGACGTCGTCCACGAGTCGATGCCCGATCCGGGGTTCACCCTCGGGCGGTTCCTGCGCCCCTACCGGTGGCCGCTCGCCGGCGGCCTGATCCTCGTCGTGCTCGACACCCTGGCCACCCTCGCCGGACCCGCCCTCGTGAGCGCCGGCATCGACCGGGGCGTGGTGGCCAGGTCCCAGGGCGGCCTGTGGCTGGCGACGGCGGCGTTCGCGGCCGTGGTGCTGGCCGATTGGGCCGACGTCTGGGCCCTCCAGCGCTACACCGGGCGCACCGCCGAGCGCCTCCTGTTCGCCCTGCGGGTCCGCATCTTCGCCCACCTCCAGCGCCTGGGGATCGATTACTACGAAAGGGAGATGGCGGGGCGGATCATGACCCGCATGACCACCGACGTGGAGGCGCTGTCGACCCTGCTCCAGAACGGCCTCATCACCGGGGTCGTCGCCGTGCTGACCCTCGTCGGGGTGGCCGTGGTCCTCATCGCCATGAACCTCGAGCTGTGGCTGGCCACCTGTACCGTGCTCGTGCCCCTGGTGGCGGCGACCATCTGGTTCAGGCGTCGCTCTGACCGCGCCTACGGCACGGCGCGGGAGCGCATCGCCACTGTCAACGCCAACCTTCAGGAGAGCGTGTCGGGCGTCCGAGTGGCCCAGGCCTACGGTCGCCAGGAGCGCAACATCGACGACTTCCGCCGTGACGCCCAGGGCCACCTGGACGCCCGCATGCGGGCCCAGCGGCTCGTGGCCACCTACTTCCCGTTCGTCGAGATGCTGTCGGAGGTGGCCGCGGCCGTCGTCCTCGGCGTGGGTGCCCAACTCGTGGGTGGCGGGGGCCTGACGGCCGGGGAGCTCATCGCCTTCCTGCTCTACCTCGACCTGTTGTTCTCGCCCATCCAGCAACTGTCACAGGTCTTCGACACCTACCAGCAGGCCCGGGCGTCGTTGGCCAAGATCGGCGAGCTGCTGGCCATCGAGCCGACCGTGGCCGACGCCGTCGAAGCAGTGGGCCCTGGCCGGTTGAAGGGGGCGATCCGCCTGGCCGGTGTGCGTTTCCGCTACCCGGAGGCCCAGGCCGACGCCCTCGACGGGATCGATCTCGACATCGGTGTCGGGGAGTCGGTGGCCCTGGTGGGCGAGACCGGCGCGGGCAAGTCCACGGTGCTGAAGCTGATCGCCCGCTTCTACGACCCCACCGGAGGACAGGTGCTCATCGACGGGCACCCGCTCACCGATCTCGACCTGGGGGCGTTCCGCCGTCAGCTCGGGTATGTCCCCCAGGAGCCGTTCCTGTTCTCGGGGTCGCTGCGCGACAACATCGCCTACGGGCGCCCGGAGGCCACCGACGCCGATGTCGAGGCCGCGGCGAGGGCCGTGGGTGCTCACGACTTCATTGCCGCAGCCGGGGGCTACCACCACCGGGTCACCGAGCGCGGCCGCTCGCTGTCGTCGGGCCAGCGCCAGCTCATCGCCCTGGCCCGGGCCCGGCTGGTCGACCCCGCCATCCTGCTGCTCGACGAGGCCACCTCCACGCTCGACCTGGCCAGCGAGGCCCGGGTGGTGCAGGCCATGCGCCTGGTGGCCACCGGGCGGACGAGCCTGCTGATCGCACACCGCCTGCAGACGGCCATGGGCGCTGACCGCATCGTGGTCATCGACGGCGGCCGGGTGGCCGAGCAGGGCTCCCACGACGAGCTGCTTGCGCTGGGTGGCCGCTACGCAGCCATGTGGCACGCTTTCGAAAGAGGCGCCTCGGTGACGGTGCAGCGAACAGGCCCACCGTCACCATGACCGACGAAGACTCCCCGTCGGATTTCTCGTCGTCATCCGTCGGTCGCTGCCCTCATCGCCATGACGGGCGCTCGCCGGCGTGATTCCGGCATTCCCTCAATGCCGTGATGGCGGCGGTGGTGAAGCCGATGATTGTCCGAGAGCACAGTGCCATCAGGTTCGCCATGTCGGTGGTCTGCCCCAAGGCAGCCCTCGAACCCGCCCAGGGCCAGCCTGGGCCCCCGACGAGATTCGTTGCAATTCAAGTGAAGAGATGCGCAACGGCGGGTTACATGGCAGCTGAAGGAGGCGTGCCCCTACGAGAGCGCGCCACCAAGCGAACCGACTGCGGTCTTAGACTCGGCATCTCGGTCCGTTGGTATTCTCGGCCACTACTTGTGCTTCTCGTCCGCAAACAAGTACTTAAAAATAAGCCGGCGTGATAGATCGTCGCCTCTGCGTTCATTGATCCCGTAAGCCAAAAAGACCTTCATTTGGCAGAGTCCCTTACTGAAGCGCCCGATCGGCTCTCCACAAACTTGCGCTGAAATCTCCACTGCGCGCGCTATCCCTCCGCTGAACCCCTTGAGATACAAGAATCGCGACTTAGCCCGGATGGGGGCGCTTGCGACAGCGATCCACAGCAGCGATCCGGCATGGGCCGGTCGCTCGGAGGGACGCATGTCCTGAACCGTGCGCAGCCACTCCTCCCTCTTCTCGGCTTGAAGTTCGGGTGTGGTCCCATATAGCCGAGCGGCGAGGCGGACGACCATTTCGGCGACCGCGCATCGACCCAGCGCCAGCGCGACGGCTCCAAGGGCACCTAATGGAAGAAGTAGGGGCCAGTATGGCCACGAACCTAGAAAGCGCTCGGTCAAGTCCACGACCACATCCCCGCACCGTGCTCAATCAGAATCTGCCGGGCCTCGTGCACTCCGTACCCATTTAAGGAATAGAACCTGCGACGTGGTCGACCTTGGCTGGACGGATTGGCGTCTTCCCAGCGGCTAGTGACGAGTCCGGCAGTCTCCAAACGATCCAGTAACGGATAAAGGGTCCCAGACTTAAGCCCGGTGGTACGAACAAGCTCAAGTCCGTAAACCTCTTCGCCCGGCTTCGAGACAAAGACGCCGAGCACCTTGAGCAGCGGTCCGGTCACGCGCATGGTAGCTAGTCTACATAGGGGCTGTCGGTCTGGCAAGTTGGCGGTCCTCCAGGGAGCCAGGGGTGAGGACGTCCTAAGCTAAGCCCGGATCCACCGATCGGCGTCATCCTGACGGACTGAGCATCACGTAGAAGTGCCCCCTGACCAGGGACAATGGCGGTTGCGAATCCAGCCATAACCCCGAATCGGAGGGCACCTTCTCGATG
>JBPCNP010000057.1:0-24977 GCA_051001215.1 Acidimicrobiales bacterium | reverse complement strand
GAGTAGGGCGACGGAAGGAGCGGAGGTGCGTGTAGGCCGCCGCCAGGGCGTTCCTCATGGGACGGACGTCCTTCTTCGTCGTCGAAAGCAGGTAGCCGCCCTGGATGGCAGCCATCGTCGTCTCGGCCAGCACGTCGGGCTTGGCACTCGGTCGTAGCGCCCCACGCGCCTTCATGGCCTCGAGCCCGGCCGCGAGGAACGACTCCCAGCTCGCGAAGGCCGCGGCGATCGCAACACGAAGCTCTTCGTCCCGCTCCGCCATCTCCGCCGCCAGCGAGCCGATCCGGCAACCCCCGAAGAGGCCCGCGCGTTCGTGGGTGTCCGCCAGCGCGTCGAGCCAGGCCTTGATTCGGGTTCCGCCGAATCTACTCATGGGGTCGGTTCTCTTCCCCGACGATCCCCGCCCAGGAGCCTCGGCGCACCTACGCCTTCGTCGAGCCGCATCGGCGTGACACGATCCGAGCTGTCGTCGTTGCCAACAGCGAGGGCATCGCCGAGCGCCTCGACTCGGCGATGCAGGCATCCGTCGATGCCTACGTCGATCCTTGGCAGGAGGCCCAGAGCCCGGTCACGCCTGGCCAGTTCGACCCGGCCACGGTGAGCACGCGGTGACCTCCCCTGCGACTGAGCCCGAGCGGCCCCCTGAGCGGGGTGCCGGGCCCGAGCGGGGTCCAGCCACCGAGCACTGCCTCGGGCCCGGGTCGCGGATTCCCCGGGGCGAGGGACGCGTGTTCGAGGTCGCCGGCGGGCCACCGGATCCGGTGGTGGCGACCTGTCCACCGGGGCGGCGCTGTCCGGCGACTGCGGCCTGACCACCTTTCCCGTCAGGTTGACCGAGGCGGGCGACATCGTCGTCACCACAACCGCTCTCTAGCTCGACGGCAGCTCGTCGGCGGTGGGCTCGTGCTGGGCCACGCCGTTCTTCTCGTGGCGAAGCTCCGACATGACCTCGTAGACGACCCTGCGGACCCGATTGATGCCTCCCAGCGGGCGGTGCTCGGGCAGGGTGTGCCACGGCGTGAAGGTCAGGTTCTCGGCGAAGGCCTTCTGCGCATCGGAGGTGAACTGCTGGGCGGGGATCCGGATGGTTGCGACCTTCTGGAACGGCGACAGTCGTTCCTTCCAGGGGATCGTCGGATCCTCGACCGGCATCACCGTGGGGTCGACCTGGACCTGCACCATGAAGTCGAACGAACACCCGCCGGCATCCAGCTGGCGCTTCATGGCGTCCTCGAGGGAGTCGTTCCCTGTCGATGCCGGTTTGGGGTTGCTGCCCTTGGTCTCGGATCGGGGTTCGGCGGAGTACTTCACCGCATGGGGCCCGAGAGCAGCAGGTGTCTGGCTCCAATACCGGATCTGCAGCGGGTTGGCGATCTTCTGCTGGGTGGCCACCATCACGTTGACGAACTCACGGAGGCGAAACCTGAACGGCTTCAGGCCGAAGAAGAACTGCAGGAACTTGCCCTCGGACATCTTCGTCGCCAGCTGGACGTAGTCCGACGCGTTGCGACAGAAGAAGACCTTGCTGTTGGCCACGATGAGGTCCTGGGTCTGCGCGTCGCGCTCCGACGCCATGACCTTGGGTCCCTCGACACCCATCACCTTGATGGCCATGCCGTGGGCATCGCGCTTCGAGTCGGCCGGAGGTTTGGGCCCCGGGGCGCTGGAGGAGAACCGGATCCATGCGGGGTAGGTCCCGGGCTCGCGGAACAGGCCGTGGCGGAGCCTGGCCGGGACGTCAGCGGTGACCTCGAGCTCGGCGCGCACGCAGCCGTGTGCTTTTGCGTGCTGGTCGCGGCGGACCGGACGCACGCCGGCGGGGTAGTTGTGCTCGAGCGTCGCTCGGGCGAGCGAGACGATCTGCTCGATGGCCAGTGCCTCTTCAGGCGGCGTGACCTCGCCGTGGGCGCCCCATGCGCCGCGGGCCAGGTCGCGCAACGATGCAAGACCTGGCATCAGCAGGTACTCGCTGCCTCGCGTGAGCACGACACCCGTCTGGGCCTGGACAAAATGGGGGGGATCGCCCTGAATGGTGACCCTGCCCGTGTTGAGGCGTCCGTCGGCGGCCGGCGGCGGCGGGGGACCGGTGTGATCGCCGAGCAGGTAGTCGTTGTCGTTGCCGAGGCCGAAGGCGTTGCCGTCGTCGCACCACTGGCGCTGGACGATCTCGAACTGCCGGTCGAGGTGGGCGTTGAAGCAGACGAAGATGAGACCGCGGTCCTGGCCGTCATCGACCAGGTCTTGGGTCTGGGGATCCTTGCGGAGGGGCAGGAAGGGCCCGTAGGGCATACCGCGGCGGATGATGCGGTGGCTCAGGGACATGACTCCATCGCCCTCCCAGCCGAGGGCGTCGCGCGGGTTGGTCCGGCGGATGTGCGCACCTTTCGGGCACTTGGAGCCGTCGCGGTCGGACCAGTAGCGAAAGTCGTTGCTCGGCTCGTCGACCGCCGCGTCACCCAGCCCGCGGCTCTGGTCGGCGGAACGCGTCGGCTCGACCTCGATGGCCACACCGTCGCGCCAGCGGCCGACCACCTTCGCCGCCATCAGCTCGTACAGCTGATCGGCGTCCAGCGGTGGTTCGTCGTGGCGTGCCCGCCCGTACTGCTTGGCGTCGTCGTACAGGTGGGTCCGGAAGCGGGTGACGTCTTGGTACAGCTTCCGGTAGACCATGTAGGTGCCGTTCCGGAGCAGCCCGGCGGCGGCCCCCGACACCGTCTGACCGTCCTCGTCGGGGTAGCCGTGGACGAACTCACCGGCCTTGAGGTCGCGCCACCCATCTTTGGTGGGTGTCCCTTCGCCCGCTTTGGACGGCCAGGGCGTGCCCTCGATGGCGGGCTGACCGAAGCCGTCGGCCCAGCCGAAGTGTTCGCGCCGGTTGTGCAGAGCGCCCGCCACCTGTTCATGGACGAGCGTGACACCGTGGCGTTCGGCACAGTGACGGATCTCGTCGGTCGCCGCCGCGAACGCCTCCTCGGACCCGTCCTTGGCGTTGACCGTCACCAGCAGGTGGGAATGCTCGGTGCCCAGTCCGTCGACCCAGTGCTCGGGAGCGCTCGGCCCGGTGTCGTCGAGCAACGTGGCTGCTCGCTCCCGGTGCGGCTGGCGGAACGCGTCGGGCAAGTCGGCCAGGATGGTGGCGGCCACGCCGAGGGCCCGTAGCCCGGCGTAGGTGACGGCGATGTTCATCGTCGTCGTCGGGGGTACCGGTCCCCAGGGCGCGGAGTCCTGCACGCCGTCGACCAGCTCACCGAGGAACCGGCGGCCCGAGCCGGCGTCCGGCATCTCGAAGAACAGGTAGACAGCCTGGGCAGAGCCGTAGCCGCGGAGGATGTTCCCCTGGATGTCCTCCAGCTCTAGAGCGACCACGTCTTCGACTCCTCGAGATACGCCTGCTGCAGCAGGGCGGGGTCAGTCTCGGCTTGGTGGCTGCGCACGAAGTCCACGAGATGGTCACGCGCGCCAAGTGCGTGATCGACCTGCCCGACAGTGGTGTTCGGATAGCCGATGTAGAAGAGCTCGGTGTCGAGCTGGCTGCGTCTGAGGTACTCGGCGAAGGCCACGACCGAGGTACTCCCGGGGTAGCCGACGCAGCTTCCCCAGATGGCGTCGACCGCGTCAGGAATCTGCTCCGCCATCTCGACGAAGAACGAGTGCGGGAACTCGTCGGTGTACTTGGTGTCTTCGGGACCGGTGATGCTGGCGGTGAACAGGAGGTAGTCGGACCTGAGTCGAGTGGGACGGCGAGGGGAACCCGCCCACGACATCTTCAGCCCGTCGATGACCAGCCAGCGCCCGAGATGCACGTAGGCCAGCTTGGCCAGGGGACTGGCCTCCGCTACTGGGAGGCTCCTCAGATGGGCGCCAAGGTTGTCGGCGAGCCCTTTGCAGATCGGGGTCAGGGACGTGAAGGCATATGAAGGCCCGCTCCGGCTGCCGGTTCCTGGCGCACCGTCGAAGATCACAGTTTGTCCTGCACCTTGGTCAGGAACTTCCGGTACTCCTGGCAGAACTGCTCCGGGTCGAGTGTGCTGGCCAGTTTGGCAAAGTCCCGATGTTGTTCTTCGAGGTTCAGGGCCGACACGATCATGGTGGTCGTCGCTGTCGGGTAGGCCGAGTAGTAGTGCTGGGCGACGTATTCGTTGGCGTGGATGTACTGCTTGAACGGCGCCACCGGCTCGGGCCCGGGAAAGCCGTAGGACGAGCCCCAGAAGAACTTCATACCCGTCGTGAGGATGTGCGAGAAGGCATCGATGTACTCGTCGAACGTGCCGTTGTAGTTGCTCTCGAACATGAACAGCGGGTGGCGCAGGCGTTCTCGGGGCTGACCGAAGTCGGGGATCCGACGGATGAGCCCCCACCGGGCGAAGTGGATGAACGACAGCTTCTGGATGGTGTTCGACTTGCCGATCTTCCATCGGACCACCAGGAACACGACCTTCGTGAACAGCGAGCCGCCCGGTCGGACCGGCGTGAACACGGTCATGGCCCGGGTCCGGCCACAGCGGTTGAGCGTCTCGTCGAGCACGTCGGGCGAGATCTCTGGCGGGTCGCAGGGCACTGCCGAGTCGGAATCGATGGCTACCACCCGCGACCGCCTGATCCTTCGAGGTTAGGGCACGAACCCGTCCGTGTCACGCGCCTGTGCAGCCAGGGCAGCACGGTTGGCTCCTAACCTGGTCGCATGCCCGATGACGACAACGACCAGGACGATGAGAAGTCCAGCGATGACACGTCGACTGTTGCCGAGGGGGGCCTGAAGGGCCAGGTCCGTCGGGTGGAGCGTCTGCTCGGATCGGGTGTCCACGCCCTGAATGACGTCGAGGGTCGGGTCCTAATTCCGGCCTGGCGTCAGGTCACGCGGGGCGAGTCCCGGTGGGCGGTGAGCATCGCCGTGCTGGTGGCCATCCTGCTGCAAGCCTTCCTGCCCGACCATCTCGCGCCCCATCCCCGGTGGCTCCTTCCCATCCTCGAGGTCCTGCTCCTCGCCGGCCTCTTCACCGCCAACCCGCGGCGGTTCGAGCGTCAGTCCCCCAACGTGCGGGTGGCGAGCATGCTGCTGATCGCCGTCATGAGCGCAGCCAACGCCTGGTCGGCCGGTCGCCTGGTGCTCGGCCTGGTCCACGGCACCGAGCACGCGACGGCCGCCCGCCTGCTGACGAACGGTGGGGCCATCTGGCTGACCAACGTGGTCGTGTTCGCCCTGTGGTATTGGGAGCTCGACCGTGGCGGCCCCATCGCCCGCATGCTCGCCATGCAGCCCTACCCAGACTTCCTGTTCGCCCAGATGCAGAGCCCCGAGCTGGCCCCGCCGCAGTGGGAGCCGGCCTTTCTCGACTACCTCTATCTCTCGTTCACCAACGCCACCGCTTTCAGCCCCACTGACGTCCTGCCCATGTCGCGATGGGCCAAGTGCACGATGATGCTGCAATCGTCGGTCTCACTGGCCACGGTGGTCCTGGTGATCGCCCGGGCCGTCAACATCTTGCAGTGAGCGTCCGTCGGCCACGGGGTCTGTGCTGCCATGGGCAATGGCGTCGAGGCGGGGAGACAGGGCCTCGACCTGGCGACGGTTGACCCGGATCCGGCGGTCGAGCTCCTCGACCAGCTCGGTGGCCCGGCGGAACCGCTCGGCCAGGCGGTCGACGTCGACCTGACCCTGGTCGAACTCGGCGATGATGGCATCGAGCTCGGCCGTGGCCTCGGTGTAGGAAAGATCGGCCAGGGCCGAGCGGTCGCCCTTCCCGGAGGCGTCGGTCACGGCGACACCTCGGCCTCGACGATGCTCGTGCGCTCGCCGTCGATGAAGCGGCTGGTGACGCGCTGGCCGGGGTGCAGGTCGGCAGCGCTGCGCACGAGCGTGCCTGCCTCATCGAGCGTGAGGGTCCACCCCCTCTCGAGCTGGCGGGTCGGGTCGAAGGCGATGAGCACCCGCTGGGTCCCGGCCAGCTCCCGTTGCTCGTCGGCCAGGGTCCGCTGCGCGGAGGTGGCGACCTGCCGGGCCGACGTGCGCAGCCGGTCCTCGCCGCGGTCGAGGTCGGACACCGCCGCCCGCCCAGCGGCCGCGGCCTGCTGTCGCACCTGATCGGTACGCTCACCGACGCCGGCCCGAGCGAGGCGGGGAAGACGTTCGGCCGACGCGGCCAGGGCCAGGCGGGCGCCGGAGACGGCTCGCTTCGCCGACAGCTGCAGGGTCGCGGCCCGGTGGGCGGTGGCGTCACCGTGGCGGTCGAGCTGGGCCGCGGTGCTGCGGGCCAGCGCCGCCCGGTGCCCGTCGACGAGGTCGCGGGCGGACCTGTCGGACCGCCGGGCCAACTCGGGGAGTCGCCGGGCCCGCTCGCAGATGGCCGCGTCGAACCGGGCGATCCTGGAGACGATCGCCTGGGCGCACGCCGTGGGGGTGGGGAAGCTGGCGGACGCCACATCATCGGCCAGGCACCGGTCACCGGTGTGACCCAGTCCCGTCCACACCGGAACGGCTGCCATGGCCACCGCCCGGGCCACCAGCTCCGAGTCGAAGGCATCGAGGTCGGTGCGCGCTCCCCCTCCCCGCACCACGACCACGAGATCGACGGCCGCGGCGCTCGGGCCCGGCACCCCGCTCAGAGGGCCGCTCGGGCCCGGCACCCCGCTCAGAGGGCCGCTCGGGCCCGGCATCCCGCTCAGAGGGCCGCTCGGGCCCGGCATCCCGCTCAGAGGGCCGCTCGGGCCCGGCATCCCGCTCAGAGGGCCGCTCGGGCCTAGGTCGGCGATGGCGGCGGCCACCCCGGCCGGCGCGCCGAGACCCTGGACCACGACCGGTTTCTCGACCACGACGAAGGCGTACCCCGACGCGAGGAGCACGTTGCGGAAGTCCTGGTACCCCTGGCTGTGGTGGCTCGCCACCAGGCCGATACGCAGGGGAACAGGCCCGAGCGCCAGACGACGGTTGGCGTCGAGCAGTCCTTCGGCCGCCAGCGCCCGCCGCAGGGCCAGCCGCCGGGCGGCAAGCTCGCCGAGGAGCGCGTCGGTGTCGAGGGCCGAGCAGTCGAGTTGCAGTCGACCAGTTCCCGGGCGCAGGCCGGCGACGCCGCGCAACGACACGGTCATGCCTTCGCGCAGGGCCAGGCCGCGTTCTTCGAGCTGACCGGCGATGCGGGTCCAGGCCGTGCGCCAGATCACCACGTCGAGGGTGGCATCGCTCTCGGTGCTGTCGCGCGCCGCCTCAACCAGGGTGAGGAAGCACCAACTGTTCTGCTGGCGCAGGACGCTGATCTCGGCCCTGACCCAGACCGGGCCCCGCAGTCCCTTGGCGATCGCCACCGACACCTTCCGGTAGAGGTCGCGGATACCCGGCGCCCCGGCATCCCGCTCAGGGGGCCGCTCGGGCCCGGCATCCCGCTCAGGGGGCCGCTCGGGCCCGGCATCCCGCTCAGGGGGCCGCTCGGGCCCGGGGGCCTCGGTCGGGAACAGGGTCAGAATCAGGCCTTCAGGAGCGACCGGCAGGCGGCGGCGATGTCGGCCGGGGAGATCATCACCGCCGCCTCGGCGGGCATGGCATAGGGAGCCGCCGGCACATCGGCCATGGCCAGGCGGCGGACCGGCGCGTCGAGGTCGTAGAAGGCCTCCTCGGCGACGATGGCCGCCACCTCGGCCCCCACGCCGAAGCTCACGTTGTCCTCGTGCACGATGAGCAGGCGGCCGGTGCGCACCACCGAGGCCAGCACGGTGTCGCGGTCGAGGGGCGAGATGGTGCGCAGGTCGATGACCTCGACCGAAAAGCCCTCGCCGGCGAGCTCGTCGGCCGCGGTCAGGCAGTGGTGGCGATGCACGCCATAGGTGACCACGGTGAGGTCGTCGCCCCGCCGGGCGATGTCGGCCACACCGATGGGCACGCGCCAGTCGCCCTCGGGCACCAGGCCCCTGATCCTGCGGTAGGTCTTCTTGTGCTCGAGGAACAGCACAGGGTCAGGATCCTCGACCGCCGAGCGCAGCAGGCCGGCGACGTCGGCCGGCGTGGACGGCACCACGACCTTGAGCCCGGCCACGTGGGCGTAAAAGGCCTCCACCGCCTGGGAGTGGTAGATGGCCCGGTGGGTGCCGCCGCCCCAGGGGGCACGAACCACCATGGGAACGCTGAAGTCGCCGTTCGAGCGGTAGTGGATCTTGGCCGCCTCGCTCACCAACTGGTCGAAGCACGAGTGCAAGAAGTCGGCGAACTGGATCTCGGCCACCGGGCGCAGGCCGTCGAGGGCCATGCCGATGGCGATCCCGGCGATCGACGACTCGGCCAGGGGGGTGTCGATCACCCGGTTGGGCCCGAACCGGCGCTGGAGGCCCTCGGTGGCCCTGAACACCCCGCCGAGCAGGCCCACGTCCTCACCCAGGACCACGACGTCGTCGTCGCCCGCCATGAGCTCGTGCAGCGTGTGACGGACGGTCTCGAGGACGTTGCGCTCGACGCCCCCGGCGGGAGCGGGAGGCGCACCGTCGCCGGGGGCGACCGGCGGGGCGGTGGCGGGGAACCGGACGCCGGCCGACGCCGAGGCGGGGGCGCCGGGGGTGGGGCGGAGGGGACGGGCGTACACCTTGGTGAACGCCCCCTCGGCGGTGGCCGCGGGCGCCGCTTCGGCGCTGCGGCTGGCCTCGTCGACCTCGGCTCGCACCTGGTCGTGGAGGCGGTCGTCGTCGTCGACACCGAGGATGCCGCGGCCCAGCAGGTACCGGCGCATGCGGGGGATGGGGTCCTTCTCGCGCCAGGACTGCACCTCCTCGGGCGAGCGGTAGGCCTTGTCGTCGTCGTCGGAGGTGTGGGGGAGCAGGCGGTAGGTCTTGCACTCCACGAGCGTGGGGCCGCCGCCTTCGCGGGCGCGCCGCACCGCCGTCTGGGTGGCGGCGTAGACGTCGAGGACGTCGTTGCCGTCGACCACCACGCCGCCGAAGCCGTAGGCCTGGGCATGGGTGGCCACGTCGTCGACCGCCGACTGCACGCCCATGGGCACCGAGATGGCATAGAGGTTGTTCTCGCAGACGAAGACCACGGGCAATCGGTGGATGCCGGCGAAGTTGAGGGCCTCGTGGAAGTCGCCCTTCGAGGCCGTGGCCTCGCCGAAGTAGCAGACGGTCACCCGGTCGTCGCCCCGGATCTGTGAGGACTTGCCCAGCCCCGCGGCATGGGGGAGCTGGGTGCCGATCGGTGACGACCCGGTGATGATGCCCAGGCGCTTCGAGCCCCAGTGATAGGGCATCTGGCGGCCACCGGAGTTGGGGTCGGCGGGCCGGGCGAAGCCGTTGAGCATGACCTCGGAGGGGGTCATGCCCATGGCCAGGACGACGCCGACGTCGCGGTAATAGGGCAGCACCAGGTCGTGGCCCCGGATCAGTGTCGACGCCGAGCCGACCTGGGCCGCCTCCTGGCCCTGGCCGGGGATCATGAAGGGGATGGTGCGAGTGCGCGTCAGGTTCCACAGCTTCTGGTCGATGGTGCGGGCCGTGACCATGGTGCGGTAGAGGACCACCAGCTCGTCGTCGCTCAGGCCCAGGTGGCGGTGGCGGTCGGCGACCGTGTCCGGCGGGGCCGGGGCTTGTTCGTCGGGGATCACTCTGGCCATGGCGACCCTCCCGAGACCGGACGGATCAGTCGAGCCCGCCCCGGCTCTTGCATGCGCCGCTCTGCCAGATGGTCGGCGGCTTCGACGGTGGACACGGCGTCGGTTTCAGCCGTGGCCAGGAGGATGCTGGTGGTATCGAAGATCTTCTGCACCGCAGCGTGGGCGCGCTCTCTGTCGTAGCCGCCGGGGGCCAGTTCGTCGGCGATGTTGATCAGCCCACCGGCGTTGACAACGTAGTCGGTGGCATAGGTGACGCCTGCCTTGGCCAACAGGGCTGCGCTGTCGGCGTCGGCCAGTTGGTTGTTGGCCGAGCCGACCACTGCGGCGCAGCCGAGCTCGGCGATGGTCGGGGCGTCGAGCACCGCCCCCATGGCGCACGGCGAGAAGATGTCGCA
This sequence comes from Acidimicrobiales bacterium, assembly GCA_051001215.1. Taxonomy (GTDB): domain Bacteria; phylum Actinomycetota; class Acidimicrobiia; order Acidimicrobiales; family AC-14; genus DATAQC01. Next base: position 14,995 of record JBPCNP010000057.1, on the reverse strand, counting down.
CTCGACCCGGTGGGCATCGGCGACGGGCACGGCTCGGGCGCCGTGATCGGTCACCGCGCCGGCCACTGCTGCGTCGTCGATGTCGGCCACCGTGACCCGGGCCCCTTCGGCCACCAGGTGGGCGACCAGGTGACCACCGACCTTGCCCACCCCCGACACCACCACGTGACGGCCGGCCAGCGACGGGTCGCCCCACAGGTGGCGGGCCACGGCCTTCATGGCCCATGTCACCCCGTAGGCGGTGGGAGCCGAGGGGTCGCCCGAGCCCCCGAGGGACTCGCTCATGCCGGTGACGCTGGTGGTCTCGGCCCGGATGAGGTCCATGTCGGCCTGCGCCGTGCCCACGTCCTCGGCGGTGAGGTACCGGCCCCCGAGGGCGTCGACGTGGCGACCGTAGGCTCGGATCAGGGCATCGGTCCTGGTCGTGGTCGGGTCGCCGATGATGACGGCCTTGCCCCCGCCCAGGTCGAGGCCGGCCACGGCCGCCTTGTACGTCATGGCCCGGGCCAGGCACAAGACGTCGACCAGGGCGTCGTCCTCGGTGGCGTAGGGGTAGAAGCGAGTGCCGCCCAGGGCGGGGCCGAGGTGGGTCGAGTGGATGGCGATGACGGCTCGCAGACCGGTCGCCCGGTCGTGGCAGAAGACAACCTGTTCGTGGTCGTCCTCGCCGATCCGGTCGAAGACGGCCACCGATCCAGGTTAGTCGGCCACGTCGGGTGACAGGTCGGGTTCCGTCCTGCTCACCACCCCGGCTTCAGGGGCGACGGGGACCTCACTCGACGGACAGGGTGGCCGTCTGGTGCGCGGCGTGGAGCTGGCAGAAGATCCGGAACGTGCCCGCCTGGGAGGCGGTGAACTTGACGTGCACCGGCGGTGCCGTCGGGTCGATCAGGCGCTGGATGTGGTACCCCTCGATGTCGAACCCATGAGTCTTGTCGGTGGTGTTGGTGACCACCAGGTCCACGTTGTCGTTCTTGTGGACCGTGATCGTCTTGGGGCTGAAGCCGGGCTTCCCGTCGACGATGGTGGCGGCGATCGTGTGGTGCGCGCTCTGACCCGAGCACCCCGCCAGGGCCAGGAGCGAGAGAGCGACACCGGCCACCGTGCGGCGCAGACGTGAACTGTTGGCGACCGCCATCGAGGACCTACTCCGATCTCGCGGGTACGGCGCGATCGGACGATCGAGCCGGGTCTGCAAAAGTACCGCCCCCGGACCGGTCCTGGCCATCCACGGGCCGGAGGCCCCGGTTCTCGGGACCGCGAGGATCAGCCGATCGCCTGGCGGACGGCCCGGGTGGCGACGGTCACCGCGTCGAGGCGGGGTCGATCCTCGCTCTCCACCTCGCTCACCAGCCGGGCCACCTCGCCGATCTGTTCCACCCGGTCGGCCAGGAACCGGATCACCGCCTCGGGCTCGGACAGGTCGGGGTGATCGCGCAGGGCCCGGCGGGCCCCGATGCGGCGCAGGTCGGTGAGGTCGTCGATCAGCCCCCGCCGCACCGCGGTCGACCAGCGGTCCTCGGCCACGGCCGTCCTGACCCGCTGGATGAGACGGTCGACGCCGAGCGATTCCCCCACCCAGAGCATGGCGGCGGCGATGCCGGCCACCGACCTCCCTGTGGCCCGGACCAGGTCGGCGACGTCAGCTCCGATGATCAGTTCGCCGGCGCAGGCCAACCGGTCGGCGAGGTGTGGGGGAACGGTCGCCTCACTCAGCCTCTCGGCCGTCCGGGCCCGAATCCGATGGCGATAGGGCGTACCGATCTCGGGCAGTGAGGCACCCAGCTCGGAGAAGACAGGCCTGTCCCGCGACACGGTGGCGTCGATGTCGTCGCCCTCGCTACGACGCAGGTAGGTGCGGGTCAGCGCCTCGAGGAGCTGGGTCACCACCGCCGACGACTGGACGAGGGCCTCGATGCCCGGCCCGCGAAGGCCGTCGATGGGCCCCCACCACTGGGCGGCATCGACCACGCTGCGGGCCACCACGTAGGCGGCGACGATCGACGCCGGCCGGGCTCGAGTCTCGGTGGCCAGCTCGTGGACGAAGGTCACTCCCATGCGGTCGACCACCTCGTTGGCCAGGACGGACGACACCAGCTCGCGGCGCAGCCGGTGGCGGTCGAGTAGGTGGTCGAAACGCCCGGCGAGGCGCGAGGGGAAGTACGACACCAGGATGGCCCTGGCCGCAGGCTGGTCCGGGACGGCGGACACGAGCAGCGCCGCGGCCAGGCTGCGTTTGGCCTCGGCCAGCAGCACGGCCAGCTCGGGCCGGGTGAGCCCAGCGCCGGCCCGGGCCCGAACCTGCATCTCGCCGGGGGAGGGCATGGCCTCGACAGCCCGGTCGAGCACACCCGTGGCCTCCAGCTCGGCCATGAGCGCCTCCATGGCCACCATGGCCTCGGGGCTGGCGGCGTGGGCACGGGTGAGGGCGATGCTCTGTCGTGAGCAGTTGCGCAGCACCCGGCCGACGACGTCGTCGCTGACGTCGTGCAGCAAGGTCTGGCCATCGTCGGTCGTCACGTCGCCCGACGCCACGGCCAGGGCGAGAAGGATCTTCAGGTTGACCTCGTGGTCGGAGATGTCAACACCGGCGGAGTTGTCGATGGCATCGGTGTTGACGTGGCCACCCCGCCGGGCGTACTCGATGCGGGCCCGTTGGGTGAAGGCCAGGTTGGCGCCCTCGCCCACGACCCGCGCCCGGACGGTGGATGCCTCGACCCGCACTTCGGCGTTGGCCCGGTCGTCGATCGTGGCGTCGGCCTCGGTGCTGGCCCGCACGAAGGTGCCGACGCCTCCGGCGAAGAGCAGGGTGGCAGGCGCCCGCAGGATGGCCCGGATCAGCTCCGGAGCCGTGGGGTACTCGTCGGTCATGCGCAGCACGGTCTGCGCCTCGCTGCTCAGCAGGATCCGCTTCTCCAGGCGCGACCAGACCCCGCCACCCGGGCTGATGGCCGTCCGGTCGTAGTCCTGCCACGTCGAGCGCGGGGTGGCGAACAGCCGGGTCCGCTCGCGGTACGACGCAGCCGGGTCCGGATCGGGATCGATGAAGATGTCCCGGTGATCGAAGGCGGCCACCAGGCGGATCCGGCCGGAGCGCAACATGGCGTTGCCGAACACGTCGCCCGACATGTCCCCGATCCCGACGACGGTCAACGCCGCCGCCTCCGGGCTCACGGTGCCAGCCCCGTCCTGGTTGTCGATGGCCTGCTCGTCGAGACCCAGCTCGTCGAGACCCAGCTCGTCGAGACCCAGGGCGGCGAGGTGGTGGCGTACGGCCACCCACGCGCCGCGGGCGGTGATGCCGAGGGCCTTGTGGTCGTAGCCCCCCGAGCCACCCGAGGCGAAGGCATCCCCGAGCCAGAAGCCCCGGTCGACGCTGATCCGGTTGGCCAGGTCGGAGAAGGTGGCGGTGCCGCGATCGGCGGCCACGACCAGATAGGGGTCATCGCCGTCGCGTCGCCTGGGGACCGGGACCACGCGGTCGCCGACCACGTTGTCGGTGACCTCCAGCAGGCTGGTGACGAAGATCTCGTAGGCCCGGGCCGGGTCGCCGGGCCCACCGAAACGGGGGCGCTTGACCACGAAGCCACCCTTGGCTCCGGTGGGCACGATGACGGCGTTCTTGAGGACCTGGGCCCGCATGAGGTCGAGGACCTCGGTGCGGTAGTCGTCGAGGCGGTCGCTCCATCGGATGCCACCCCGGGCCACGGGGCCCCACCGGAGGTGGATGCCCTCGACCGTCGGACCGTGGACGAAGATCTCCCGGAACGGCACCGGGCGGGGGATGTCGGGGATGGCCGAGCTCTGGAGCTTCAGCACCAGATGGTTGCCGTCACGCCGCTCGGGCCCGGCACCCCGCTCAGAGGGCCGCTCGGGCCCGGCACCCCGCTCAGAGGGCCGCTCGGGCCCGGCACCCAGGTATCGGTTGGTGCGCACGGTGGCGTCGACGAGGGCCAGGAATCCTCGGAGGATCCGGTCGTGGTCGAGGAGGGACACGGCGTCGCAGCTCTCGATGATCCGGGTGCGTAGCCTGACGACCTCGTCGGGGCCGGCGTCGAGGGCGGGGTCGAACCGGGCTGCGAACAGCTCGACGATGGCCTTGGCCGTGCCCGCGTTCTCTGTCAGCACCTGGGCGACGTAGTCGGTGGTGAACGCCGTCCCCACCTGCTTGCGGTACCGGACGTAGGCCCGCAGCACGGCCACGTCGTCCCAGGACATGGCCGAGCGCAGCACCAGCCGGTTCAGGGAGTCGGCGTCAGCCCGACCGTGCCACAGCGCCATTGCCGCCTCGGCCAGGCGCGGCCCGTCACCCTCGATGTCGAAGCGGGCGCCAGTGGGGTCACGCACGCCGAAGTCGTGGAGGTGGACCCTGTCGCCCCCGAGCACGTAGGGCACGTCCTCGACGGCCCAGAGGCCCAGGCTCTCGAGGATGGGGAGGAACTGCGACAGCTCCACGCCGGCGCCGGCCGAGAACACCTCGAGGCGGGCCTGGGCCCGCCCGCTCGGGTCGGGCCCCAACACGATGCGAATCCCGTCATGGACACCATCGACGGGGTCGCCGCCCAGGAGGGCATCGAGGTGCAGCACGTCGTCGACGGCCCGATGGGCGGCGATGGCGTCGCGGTAGGGCACCGGGAACCACGCCGCCCAGGTCTGGGTGAGCTGCCGGGCCCGCTCCTCGTCCACCCGGGCGGCGAGGGCAACGGCCAGTTCCTGCTCCCACGTCCGGCACAAGAGGCGGACCTCGCGCTCCAACGCGGCGAGGGGAAGATCGTCGACGGAGCCGCCACCATGGACGACGAGGCGCAGGATCGCCTCGGGGCGGTCGGCGAGGGAGACGTCGGCGTCGATGCGGGTCCCGTCGAGCTGGACCATCAGGAACCGTTCGAGCCGCCGCCGCAGCGCTGACGAGTACAGCTCCGTCGGCATGGAGATCAACGCCGACACCAGCCGGTTGTCGGGGTCGGCCCGCAGCAAGGCCCGAACGTCGTGCTCGTGCTCGGCCCCTAGCAACTCGACCAACGTCGCACGCAGCACAGCGACGTCGCTCTGGAAGACCTCGTCGGTGGGTAGGGCGTGGAACAGCGACACCAGGGCGGCTTCGTCCTGGCTGCCCTCGAGCACGTCTTCGAGCTCCAGGATCCTGCGCAGCTTGTAGCTCATCACCGTGGCGGCCATGGCCGGCTCGGCGTTGGACCGGTGGCTCAGGACCCCGACCATGCGGAACTGCCCGGCCAAATCACCGGAAGGACTGACGCGGGCCACGTCGATGCAGTGCATGGGGACCTGCCGGTGCACCGTGCTCAACTCGGCGGTCCCGGCCACGTGCAGCAGGTGGCGGTCGTCGACCCCGGGTGGCCGCTGCAGCAGGGGGGCGTGCGGGCGCCCGAGGAGACCCAGGGCGTCGACCACGCGGGGCTCGCCGCCACCGGCTCCCGGCTGCGGTGGGTCGAGGGGGAGATCGCAGCATCCCTCGAGCACGAAGTTGCCGTCGAGGAGCCATTCGAGGAGGTCGGCCGCCTCGCCCACCTCATCGGACCGGTAGCGCAGGCCGGCGTGGGCCCTCGTCTCGGCGATCATCGCCGTGACCCGGTCGCGCATGGCGTCGTGATCAGCCGTGACTGTGAACACGTCGGCCAGCACCCGGCTGATGGCGTCCACCAACGCCACACGGGCCTCGGGCATCACCCGGTCACCGAGCTCGACGCGGAGGAACGACTCCCGGTGGACTGCGCCCCGGACCGGGAGCACGGCCACCAGCCGGCCGCCGGGGCCTCGCTCGCAGCCCAGCACCGGATGCAGAGTGCGAACCACGTCGTGGCCGAGCCGGTGGAGCTCCTCCCTCACGCTGGTGACGATGAACTGGCGGTCGTCACAGATGACGTCGACGACTGTGCCTTCCGGGCTCCGTCCGTCCAGTGTGACGTCGGGGTCCAGCGTCCGGACCCCGATCCCGGCAGGATGGCGCTCGTCGACGAAGACGAACGCATCGGCGAGGGCCGCGGCCGTGGGCACCGGATCGGCCAGCTCGAGGAGTTGCGGTGGTACCCGGTGCAGCACGGCTCGGGCGAAGTCGGCCGCCAGGGGCGATGCCGAGAGGAGCTCGAGTTGTTCGAGGATCGGCGCCATGGCACGACCCGGCATCGGGTCATCCGCCGGCGACTCGACCAACTCTCGGCCGCTCATGCCGACCCACCGTCCTCCTGCTCGGTGACGCCGACTCTACCGGGGCGGGCGCGTAACTGGGGCCTGCGACGTGCTCGGGCCCTGTGTGGCGACTCGACGCGCCATTGCATCCCCTGGTTAGGATCGGCCACATGGTGACGGAAGGGAAGAACATGCGACGGGTCGTGGCGAAGTGTGCGGTGATGGTCGGCGTGGTCGGGTTGGTGAGCGGGGCCTGTGGGAGCAGCAGCAAGTCGTCCACCTCGAACAACTCGAAGACGACCACGAGCGTCAGCTCCCAGGCATCAGGGCAGCCGTCGCTGAGCCTGGTCACGCCGTTGCCCGCCAGCGTGAAGGGCAACGTGGTCACCCTCGACCTGAAGGCGAACGGCGTCACCATCGTCAAGCCCGACGGCGACAGCTCGGGGAAGACGGCCCACTACCACGTGTTCATCGATCGTGACCCGACGGCGCCCGGGCAGGGCATCCCCAAGGAGGCCGGCATCATCCACACGGCCGACAATCCCGTGACCCTGGCCGGATTGACGACAGGGAGCCACCGCATGGTCGTCGTGCTCGGTGACGGGAACCACACCCGGCTGGGTACGAGCCAGGTCGAGGGGACGGTAAAGGTCGAGGGCCCCTCGGTTCAGGCCAGCGCGCCGCCTACCGCCCCCCAGGGACAGGACGTCAAGATCACCGCCAAGGTCGACGGCGTGCAGCTCGTCGCCCCAGACGGTGACACGTCGGGCAAGACCGGGCACCTGCACTTCTTCGTCGACCGGCCCCCGACTCCGGCGGGCCAGCCCATCCCCAAGGAGGCCGGCATCATCCACACGGCCGACACCACGGCGTCCCTGCCCGGGCTGACCCCCGGTGATCACACGGTCTGGGTCGTCGTGGGCGACGGCGCCCATGTCCCCCTCAACCCACCGGTGGAAGCCAAGGTCACCTTCACCGTGCAGTAGGCGCCCCGAGCCGAGCGCCGGCCGACGCCTGAGCGGATTTCTCATGATCGCTTCCAGTTCCGGACCAAGTTCAACGTCGGGAGGCAGTGGGCCTCGGGTACCTGTTGAACCGGCCGGACGACCCGACCGTTCGCCCCCGTCAGTGAGGGCCGGGCCTCGCCACCCTGCGTGGTTCCCGCCCACGGCCAGTTCCTGACGCAGAACGGCCTTCGCCTCCACGTCGAGGGTCATGCCCGGAGAGGTAGTCGCCGGGGTCCTCGCCGTGGCGACCGAGCAGTAGCTCGTCGCGCCACACGACCCGCCCGGCGTGCCCGACCGAGACCCGCGACCGGAACCGGTGATGGCACCGGGCCACCGCCGGCGCCGGGAGCCAGTGCTGGCGGGTGCCCAGGAACACCACGCCGAGGACGACGGCGGTGATCACGTAGAGCAATCGCCGGTTGGCCGGGTCGTTGAGGTCGTAGCCGAAGAGGGTGTGGACGTTGGTGAGGCCGTTGGTGCCGCCCGTGAGCCCCTGCTGGCCGATGAGCAAGATGACAAAGGCCGCGGCGGCCACGACGGTGAAACCAGGCGTCGCCCGGAGGGCCACGCCGGCGATGCCGGCCAGACCCGAGCCGATGAAGAAGGTGGTGCGGTCGACTCGCTCGGTGGCCACACCACTGCATGAGGCCAGCTGGCGGTTCTGGGTGACGGCCCGCATACGGCGACCCTCGGGGAGGCGGTTCAGGAACACCCAGATGGTGGTGACCGCGGTGAAGACGAGCCCGATGACGAACAGCCGCGACCAGGAAGGCTGACACCCAGCAACGTGGGGCTGCCCCGCAGCCACTGCGGCGCCCGCACGTCGACGCTGGGGGCGCCGAAGATGTCGCGGGCGAGCTGTTGGAGGATGAGGCTCACTCCCCAGGTGACCAGGAGCGTGTCGAGAAGGCGGCCGTAGAGGCGGCGAATCAGCGTCGCCTCCAGCACCACCCCCATCATCCCGGCGACCACGAAGGCCACCAGCACCGACACGATGAGGACGACGTCCGGTTTCGAAACGGTTCCTGTCCATATTGTTTCGCGGTGACCCCCCCCACCGCGATCGGCCTGGCCCGGGGGTAGCCTGTGGGGCTCCTCGAACACCGATCGACGTAGCCCGTCGACGCCGGGGGCGACGACCCACAAGGAGCTCGGCATGAAGGCGGTCTTTCTCCGGCGGCTCGCTGTCGTCCCGAGCATCGTGTTGGCCGTGCAGGCCCTGGCGCCGGCGGCGGGCGCCTCCCACTCGTGGAACGGGTACCACTGGGCCCGGTCCACCAGCTCGTTCACCCTCGATCTCACGGACAACCTCTCCGGCCCCTGGCAGCCCTATCTCTCCACTGCGTCGAAGAACTGGACGAAGTCGACGGTCCTGAACACTGCGATCGTGGCGGGGACGGCGGGAGACAGCCGCTGCGCTCCCGTCGCCGGTCTGGTGAAGGTGTGCAACGCCACGTACGGCTCCAACGGCTGGCTCGGGCTGGGGTCGGTGTGGACCGATGGATCGCACATCACCAAGGGCACGGTGAAGATGAACGACTCCTACTTCAAGACCGCCAGGTACAACACGACGCCCTGGCGGAACCTGGTGATGTGCCAGGAGATGGGCCACACGCTCGGCCTCGACCATCAGGACGAGAACTCCGACAACGCCAACCTCGGAACGTGCATGGACTACACCAACGACCCATCGACCAACCAGCACCCGAACCAGCACGACTACGACGAGTTGGTGGCCATCTACTCCCACCGGGACGCCTTCACCACGGTGAGAGTTGCCGGCGCCTCGCCTGCCGGCCTGGCGGCCGATACCTCCGACGAGTTGGGGACGCCCATTCGCCACACGCGCAGCGGGCGGCCCATCGTGTTCGAGCTCGACTCAGGTGGCACCAGCAAGTTCACCTTCGTGACCTGGGCCGAGTAGTCGCCGGCGGCCCCAGCCGAGGTGACAGACCTGGGCGTCGGGACACCGCGGTACGGTGTTGACGACCTCATCGTCGGGGCCGATCTGGCCGATGCCGCGGTGCCCGCGGTGGCCGGCGTTCACCGGCCCCGCCGTCGATGCCGGGGTGTGGGCCGTCTTCGGCTTTCCCCTGGTGGTGGGCACGGCGCGCCTCGGAGCGCTCAACCTGTACACCGAGAGGCCCGGTCCTCTCACCCACGGCCAGCACGCTGACGCCCTCGGCGATGGCCCGGATCGCCGCTGAGGCGGTCCTCGCCCTGCAGGCGGGCGAGCAAGGGGAAGGGCTGACGGCCGGGCTCGAAACGGGCTCGAACTTCCAGTACGTCGTGCACCAGGCCGCCGGCATGGTCTCCGCCCAGCTCGAGATCACGGTCACCGAGGCGCTCGTGCGCCTCCGTGCCCATGCCTTCGCCCACGAGCGCCTCGTCGCCGACATCGCCGCCGACGTGGTCGCCCGTCGTGTCCGCTTCGACGACCACGACAGATAGGTCTTTCGGGTTCTACCATGGGCGCCGGCCTCGAGACGTGGGGCACCAGGGGGGCCGGACATGTCCAGAGAAGCGCTGTTGGCCCGGACGCTGGTTCAGTTGGCCGACAGCCTGGTCGACGATTTCGACGTGGTGGAGCTCCTCACTCTCCTGGCCGATCGATGCGTCGATGTCTTCCCGATGTGGCCCACGCCGTGAGTACCAAGGCGCTACCCGTCGCGTCCCTCGATCGCTGACCAGGGCGACCGGGCGCCGGCCGACGAGGCCCTGATCGTCGGGTCGACCTCGACGTGGGGCTGTCGCGTCAGTGGCGGTCCATCGAGAACTCGAGCACCTGGGTGAGGCGCACGTTGTTGCCCGAGGGGTCGCGAAACGACGTGTCGATGCCGTAGGGCTGTGGCGTGGGCGGGTCGTTGAAGACGACACCCCGGGCCGACAGCTCGTCGTAGGAGGCCTGGCAGTCGTCGGTCTCGAGGAACAGCGAGCCGCCCGCCCCCTTGGCGACCAGCTGGGCGAGTTGCTCGCTGCTCTCGGCGTCGAGCATCGGCGGCTGGGGGACGGGCATGAGCACGAGCCCGACGTCGGCCTGGCCCGCCGGGCCCACGACCAGCCAGCGGAAGTTCCATTCCTCCATGGTCACGTCTGCTCGCACCTCCCAGCCGAGCGTGCGCGTGTAGAACGCGAGCGCCTCCTCCTGGTCGTGCACCCAGAACTGCGTGTTGGCGATCTTGATCATCGGTTCTCCTCGTGTCGGGTGTCGGGCACGACCCCGCCCTGGGGGCCGCTCTGGCTCATGGTGACGGATGAGGCGAGGGTTTGGCTTCTCGAAACGTGCGGTTCTGGGGACGGCCGTAGGCAAGCGCGACACAGGCTGGGATGCGGATGTGGCGTCGCGCCGAAGGGAAGGTCGAGCGGTACGCAACCGGCGTCACGCGATGGACCCGCCGGAAGCTGGTGACGAAGGAGCCGACGCTGGTCAGCCCGACGGCGAAGCAGATGTCGGTCACGGTGCGGTCGGTGTTGCGCAGCAGTACCGCGGCCCGCTCGAGGCGACGGGTCAGGAGGTACTGGTGGGGTGCCTCGTCGAACGTCCGCTGGAACTCGCGGCTGAAGTGCGCCGGTGACAGCCCGGCGGCACGAGCCAGGTCGGCCACCGTGAGGGGCTCGAAGTACCGGGCATCGGCAAGGTCCTTGGCCCGCAACAGGTGACGAGTGGGCGGCACCATGGATCGAAGTATCGCCGACCGGCCACACGTTGGGGCAACGGCGCACGGCACCGCACCGCGCTCCTCGCGGTCGCTGAGCGCTCCGGGGGGTCGCCGTGGGGGTCGGTAGGTTGTGAACGATGACCTATTCGCATCCTCCGGCCAGCGACAGGCGGCTCAGGCGGCTGGCCGAGGAGCTGGAGGAGGTCGGCTTCACTGTCGACGGCGACGACGGGTGGCGCCAGCTCGTGCTCGAGGAGATCGACCTGGCCCTGCGGCCGCCAGTCCACGAGCGCCGCCGGCCGAGCCTCGGGTCGATCCTCGAGCCCCGGTCGGATCCGTCTGGTTGGGAGGCCGGCACCGACCTGTCGATCCTCCACCGCCCTGTCGGCAACCAGCCCCTGGTCGACGTCCGGCGCTTCGCCGACGGTCTCTCCAGCTGGGTCATCCGGCGGGTCGACGGGCCTGACGAGTGGTGCTTGTTCGACCGTCCTGCCGGTTCCGAGCGCGATCTCGTGGTGTTGAGCTCGGTGCTGGAGGCCATTGTCGTGCAGCGGCACCCGACCGGCATCGTACGGGTGGCCGGGAGCTTCGGCGTGTTGCGGGGTGATGGGCTGAGCTGGCGGCTGGAGCCGCCGGTCTCCGGGTGGATCGACAAGCTGCGATCGGGCGGAACCGACCACGGGAACCCGGTCGTGCTCGCCGCGCTCATCGCCTTCGCCGTGCACGACCTCGGCTCGCTGGGCATCGGCGCCACCCTCGTGTACCGCCCCGACCACGATGCCTCGCCTTCGGTCCAGCACCGGCTTCCACCACCGCCACCGCTGGAGATTCACCGCCCGAGGGCGCTGGCGCCGCTGCGCCACGCCCTGCGCCAGATCGACGGCGCCGCCATCTTCGACATCACCGGCACGCTGCGCCAGCTCGGTGTGCAACTCGTCCCCAGCCCCGTGGCTGCCGACCGGGTCGACGGCTACGGCGGCATGCGTCACACCTCCGGTCGCCGCTACAGCTTCGACGACCCCCACGCCACCGTGATCGTGGTCAGCGAGGACGGGCCCGTCACCGTGCTGCGAGGGGGCGAGATTCTCGGCGCCTCACCGGGTGCCGTCGTGGGCTGAACGATCAGGCGAGGGGGTTTGCAGGCCGGGACCAGCCGGGCGCTACTGTCGGCCCGTCCACGGTTCTGTGGGCGGTCGAACGGAGCGTGTATGGCGTCGTACGCACACTTCAATTCTTTGCAGCGGAAGGGCCTCGGGCCTCTGCCCGGTGACCGGCTCGATTCCCCCTATTCGATACCGGCCCTGGCGGCCGGGGCCCGGCCGAGGCGGTCGTGGTCGACTGGGGCTCGGCGCCGCGCTGCAGGCGACGTCCCCCACCGGCGGGCGCGGCCGGCCCATCGGACGACCCCGGGCCGCCGCCGGACGCGGGTGCGCAGATACGTCGGCGCACCCGAGGGAAGGAAGACGACGTAGACGGCGACGGCGAGGGCGGAGAACGGCGCATTGTCGGCGAGGGCCAGAACGGCGCTGAACGTCGCTGCCACGGCCAACCCGATCAGGCGCGTGCGCCGGACGGCGAGCAGAACGGGAAGGGCGGCCTCGACAAGCACGGTGCCCTAGATGGCAGGCACGATGCGCCAGCTCCCGTCGAGAAGAGACGGTCGGAACCAGGCGACGTGTACCAGGGCCGTGGCCCCGATCACCAGCACGAGGAGGGTATGGCTACCGACGTCGGGCATGTCCAACCCCACGGCGACCACCTCGACCGCGATCATCGCCAGGAAGCGCGCCACAGATGTCGGACGACGAAGGACCGCCAGGGCGGCCAGGACGACGAGGAAGTGCCTGGCGTCGATCCCGAAGCCGCCCCACCAGAGCTGGTGGACGATCAGGGAGAGGGCGAGGAGGAAGGCGAACAGCCCGAACAGCCATGTTTCGTCGCTGTCGGACGCAGTCGGATCCGGCACATCGGCGATGATCAACTCAGCCCCATGTTGGCGCTCGCCATTGGCCGGCCCGACCGGCCCAGATCGGTCCCCGAGTTGGTCGGCCATATGACCGTTCTAGGTGATGTGACCCGGCAGCGGTTGTCGGCGCGGCGTGCGCCGCAGTCCGGGAGGTCTTACGACCGGGGGCCGGGATGTCAGCGTCTTGCTCCCGGCCTATGACCAGGTGACATTGGTGCCGCTGCCCGGGCGGGGCTGGTGATGGAAGCACCGGAGCCGATTGACAACTCGTCGGCTGGTCGGACGTTCCTCGGCGATGCACTTGTCGAACAGCCGATGGCGGACGGCGTGCGGGTATTTATGTCGCTGCTGGACGGCACGGATCGGGTGGGTGTATTGGGGTTCACGTCGGACAGGGTGCGACGGCGATGACCGGCGCCTCGCGCTGCGCTGCGGTTCGCTGGCCTGCTGGCCGACGTCCTGGTTGCCAAGGCGATGTACACCGACCGGTTCTTCCAGACCGGCCGCCGGCAGCCGATGTCGGTTTCTGCGGAGATGCAGTGGGCGCTGCTGCCGCCGCTGATCAGACGACCCCGCAGGTTGCGCTTGCCGGGATCTTGAACCCGCCTACGACGTGGCGAGCGACAGCTTCGACCACGCCCTCAACGACGACTCCCCGCACGTGGCGATCGTCGACGCGATGGCGCATGGATTTGGACGCGGCGGTGATGGCGACCGTCGCCGTCGCGGCCTATCGCCACGCCGCCGGGACAACGTCGCCCTGGCCGACCTCTACGCTGCGATGGACCGTGGTATCGCCGGGCAGTTCGACGAGGAGCACTTCGTCACCGTGCAGATGGCCCACCTCGATATCGGCTCCGGTCGGCTGCGATGGGTCAATGCCGGTCATCCCCATCCGCTGCTGCTGCACGATCGCCGGTGGTCAGCGCGTTGCAGTCCAACCAACGCTGCCGATCGGATTCGGTGGCGCCGATCCGCAGGTGAGCGAGGTGACCTTGGAGCCGGGCGACCGGGTGCTGTTCTTCACCGACGGGATCACCGAAGAGCACCTGACCGGTGCGAACCGTTCGGCGAGAGGCGCTTGATCGACCTGCTGGAGACGGTCAGTCGGGAGGGTGGCTCCGTTCAGGAGAGAGTGCGACGGCTTTCCCCCGCGCTCGAGCGATCGTGGAGCTGGCACCCAAGACATTGGCGGCTGCGAACACGTAGGCGTGACTCTCGGCACCAGATTGCGCACGTCGGCCGCCAGCGACGACTTCCCCGGCAGGTGGACGCCATCCAGAACAAGGTCGGGAGGACCCGTGAGTCGAGGCCATCCGTGACCACGACCTCTGTGTGACCGACGACCATTGCCAGCGGTGCGCTGGCGCAGTTCGCCCGGCGCGCCGCGCCGGAGACGGGGGGTGGCCAGCATGCGGCGTTCAGGCCGTTCATCAAGTCGGACGCGATGGGAGCCCTCAACGTGTTCTCCAAAGCGAGGCGGCCTCCGACCCCGGGGGCGGGGCGGTTGGCTCGATCTTCGCTGCTCACGCCGCAATGGCGCTGTCGGCCGCCAACCAGCAGGACCAGACGGAGAAGGGCGAGGAGAACCTCCGCCGCAATCGGCCAGGCCAAGGGAATGCTGATGGTTCGGCAGCACATCACCGCCGAGGAGACGTTCGCCATGCGACGGCGAACATTCCGGTCGAGCCTTTCGATCGGCCAACTCGACACCTCAACCGAAGCCTGTCCGTCGGATCGCGGGTAGACCATGACCGAGATGTTGTCTGAAGACTCCGACCACGACGCAATCCGGGACCTGCTCGGTGCCTACGCCTTGGGAGCGGTCGATGCCGACGAACGCCGCCAGGTAGAGGCCCACCTCCAGTCTTGTGTCGACTGTCGCGACGAGCTGGTGCGTCACACCGTGGCCATCGCTGGACTGGCGAGGGTCGCGGCCGACCTCGGACCGGACCAGGCGGCTCATCTGATGGACGTGGATGGCAGGGCTCATTCCGGCGCCCATGAGCCACCATCGCTGCAACACCGAGCCTCGTCCCGGCGTCGGGGGGTGGTGGTCGGGCTCGGCATCGGCGCTCTGCTGTTGTTTGTAGTCTCGGCCGCCACCGTCACGGTCATGACCCGCCAGAGGCTCGATCGAGTGGAAGCACGACTCGCCCGTGCAACACAGATCGAGCAGGTGGTCACACTGGCGACAGACCGGGATACCCGTGTAG
>JBPCNP010000056.1:0-8083 GCA_051001215.1 Acidimicrobiales bacterium | reverse complement strand
CCGGGTCGGTGGCCGCCGCCGAGGTGCCGGTGCCGGTGGCGGCGTTGGACGCCGACCCCGGGGTGGCGTTGGAAGCCGAGGCGTAGTTGCTGGCCGGCCCGGCGGGGGCCACCGCGACGGGGCCGGCGACGACGGGGCCGGGGGTGGCCGGGCCACCGGTGGCGGTCACGACCGGCGACGGGGTGACAGTCGGAGCCGGGGCCGCCGAGGGGTCGGTGGCAGCGGGGCCGGTTGGTGTATTGGAACTCGATGAGGAGATCTCGGTGCTGCCCGGGGCGGAAGGCGCCGTCGTGATGGTGGTGGTGTCCTCGACGACACCGGGGGTGGCTGGCTCAGGCGCAGGTGCCGCGCCGACGGTGACCGGGGGGGAAGTCGGGGCGGGATCGACGGCTGGAGGGGCCAGGGTGGTGGGGGGCGCCTCGGTGGTGGGAGGGGCCTCGGTGGTGGGAGGGGCCTCGGTGGTGGGAGGCGCTGCGGCCACGGTGGTCGGAGGGGCCACGGTCGTGGAGGGGGCCCCGGATGAGGTGTCGGAGACGGTGTCAGCGGCCGCCGGGCGGGACATGAGGACCAGCAGGAAACCGGCCGCGAGCAGGGCAAACGAGGCCCAAACGGCCGCGCTCACCATCCTCGGATGCTCGGTCCTGCCCATGATCACTTCGCTGTCCCCCACTGCGACGGACGGATACGCCAGGAGACAGACGTCCCCAAGCCCGCGGTTGTCTACCACGGCGCTCCCAGCCAAGGCAAGCATGTATCAGGGCGATTTAGGGGCCTGACCTGCGGATTCACGCGTGCCGGCGGACTGTTGGAAACGCGTTGGAGCACCTCAATCCCCATGTTGGTTCGGGTATCGGACCCCGCGGCGAGCCACGAGCCACCGCAAAGAAGTCGGCACCGCCTTCATCTTCGGGCTGGGTCGTCTCTCCCCGGCCGACCTCGACTCACCATCGAGGCCGGCCCGGTGTTGGACCAACACCTGTGACGTCCGGTGTTCGACCCAGCTGATGGACCGGGTGAGCGTTCGAACACACGGCTGTCCCGGCCGGGCTGGCCCGGGGTGTAGTGAGCCGGCGGGCTCCGGTTTCGATCCCGACGGGAGACGCCGTCGGCCCTGTTGGAGTCCCCGGGGCCGGCGACCACACTGTCGGTTCGAGGCGGGCTGTTCGACGACGAGCCCGGCCTTCGAGCCCGCGGCAGGCGAGGGGACCGTGGGCCCGGCAGGGATCGAACCTGCGACCAAAGGATTATGAGTCCCCCGCTCTGACCACTGAGCTACGGGCCCGGAACCGGTCCTCGACCCAGGGAGAGGCTCGCCTGTGGGAACTCGGCGCTCCGGGGGTGGGACTCGAACCCACAACAAACGGCTTAACAGGCCGGTGCTCTGCCGATTGAGCTACCCCGGAAATCTCCCCGACCCTAGCAAAGGTGTCCACGTCCACACTCGGGGGTATGACACCAGGCATGAGATTCCGACTCGGAGTGGTGACGGGGTTCGCAGGCGGGTACTACCTGGGGACCAGGGCAGGACAGGAACGCTACGAACAGATCAACCAACTGCTTCGCAAGGCACGTCGTTCCGATGCCTTCGAGGCGGCTGCCGAGAAGACCAAAGCGGTAGTCGAAGAAAGCGTCGATATCGCTCGCGAGAAGGCCCAGGATCTGGTCGACAGTCGGCAGGGCAACGGCCAATCCGACGGCGCTCCCGCCACCTGACCACCCGCTCCTCTGGCGGGTAGCCCCTCGACTGGGTCACTCCTCTTCGAGGTAGTCCCGTAACTTCTGGCTGCGGATGGGGTGCCGGAGCCGGGCCAGGGTCTTGGCCTCGATCTGGCGGATGCGCTCGCGGGTGACGCCGAACTCCCGACCCACCTCCTCGAGGGTCCGGACCTGACCGTCGTCGAGGCCGAATCGGAGGCGTACGACCTGGCGTTCGCGTTCGGTGAGTTCTTCCAACGCTTCGCTGACCGCCTCGGCCAGCAGGGCCCGAGCGGCGGCGTCCGCCGGCTCGACAGCCTGGCGGTCCTCGATGAAGTCCCCCAGGGCACTGCCTTCCTCCTGGCCGACCGGCATCTCCAACGACACGGGCTCCTGGGCGATGCGTTGGATCTCGCGCACCTTGGCCGGCGGCATCTCCAGCTTGACGCCCAGCTCCTCGGGCGTCGGCTCCCGTCCCAGTTCCTGGAGGAGCTGGCGCTGGACCCGCAAGACGGTGTTGATCGTCTCGACCATGTGCACGGGGATGCGGATGGTGCGGGCCTGGTCGGCGATGGCTCGCGTGATGGCCTGGCGGATCCACCAGGTGGCGTAGGTCGAGAACTTGAAGCCCTTGGTGTAGTCGAACTTCTCGACCGCCCGGATCAGGCCGAGGTTGCCCTCCTGGATCAAGTCGAGGAAGAGCAGCCCGCGGCCCATGTACCGCTTGGCAATGGAGACGACCAGCCGGAGATTGGCCTCGGTGAGCTGCTTCTTGGCATGGAACCCGGCGGCCACGATCGCCTCCAGGGGGACCAGCTCACCCTCGTCCACGGTGCCCTCGGCATCGACGTCCTCGAGGGCAGCGATGCGAGCGGCCGCGTGCAGCCCGGCCTCGATGCGACGGGCCAGCATCACTTCGTCGGCCCCGCTGAGGAGGCCGATCTTGCCGATCTCGGTCAGGTAGGTGCGAACGGGATCAGACGACCCGGCCCGGTCGGCTCCCTCCCGGCCCGCCGGCGCACCGGTGTGGCGCTGAGCCCGAGCGGCCCCCTGAGCGGGGTCATGAGCCCGAGCGGCCCCCTGAGCGGGGTCATGGGCCCGAGCGGGCGGACGCCGGGATGGCCCCTCTCGGCCCGGAGTGGGCACCAGCGCAGGGCCGAGCTGGAGTCCCGCGGGCGGCGTCAGCGGCTCGTCGGTGAGGTCGGGCTCGTCGAGCTCGATCTGCTCGGCTCGAAGCTGGCGGCGCACCCCGTCGATGAGTTCGGGCGTGAGCTCCACGTGGCGAAGCACGGAAACCACCTCGTCTGGGGTGAGCGACCCCTTGGCCCGACCCCGGGCCACCAGGTGGGCGAGCGCCTCCGCAGGGACACCGTCGGGCGGGCCCGCCAGTGCGTCGGCCTCGGTCATCTCCACCAGTCTGCCTCCCGCCACCGGCGGTCGGGGCCACCCTGTCACCCATCGCGCTCGTCCAGCCAGCGCAGCAGCCGATCGGTCGCCTCGGCCCGGGTAGCTGGGTCCCGCAACTCCTCGATGGCGGGCTTGAGCCAGCCGATGATCGGCCCGTAGGCGGCGCCGTCAGCCGCTTGATGGGCCGCCGCCTCGAGGTCGGCGAGTGCCCGCTGGGCAGCCTCGTCGACCAGGCGGGCCAGGACGTCGTCGGGGTCGGAGTCGGCATCGCCTTCCTCCACCGCCAGCCGCTGCAGCAGGGCAGCCGATTCAGGCTCGGCGGCGGCGATGGCGTCGTGGAGGGAGCCCGCCTCTGACAGCGCCCGCTGGGCATCCCGGATGACCGGATCGTCGAACAGGCCCCCCTGAAGGCGACCGGCCATGGCCTCAGGATGGTTGAGTGCCACCCGCAGGGCCTCCAGCTCGGGGCCCCCACGCGCCCGGCGGGGCACGGGCCTGGCCTGCCGGCCTGAGGCAGTTGCGGCCTGCCGGCCTGAGGCAGTTGCGGCCTGCCGGCCTGAGGCGGTTGCGGCCTGCCGGCCTGAGGCGGTTGCGGCCTGCCGGCCTGAGGCGGTTGCGGCCTGCCGGCCTGAGGCAGTTGCGGCCTGCCGGCCTGAGGCAGTTGCGGCCTGCCGGCCTGAGGCAGTTGCGGCCGCCGGGCCCTGTCCTGCGCCGGTCGAGGAGTCGCTGGCCACGCCGGCGAGGAGCTCACCGAGGCGGTTGTGGTGGACGTGGGTGAGGGCCGACACCTGCATCACGTACTGGTCGCGAACCACCGCGTTCGGGTGTTCGGCCACCACGGCCATGGCCAGCTCGGCCGCCTTGGCCCGTCCTTCGGGAGACCGCAGGTCGGCGCCGGCCAGGGCCCGGTCGAGGCGAAAGGCGAGGAACGGCTTGGCTCCGGCGATGGCCTGGCGCAGGGCCTCGGGGTCTCGGCGCGAGAGGTCGCCGGGATCGAGACCACCGGGTAGCTCGGCGACAGCCAGGTCGAGCTCGTAGCGCTGCTCCCACTGGTAGAGGCGCTCGGCTGCGGCTTGGCCGGCAGGGTCGGCGTCGAAGGCCAGCACCACCCGGGAGGCGAAGTTCTTCAGGGTGTGGAAGTGCTGCTCGGCCAGGGCCGTTCCGCACGTGGCAACCGCCCTCGGTATGCCCGCCGATGCCAGCCCGATCACGTCGGTGTAGCCCTCGCAGACGACCACCTCCCGGGCGTTCACCACGTCGGCCTTGGCCCAGTTGAGCCCGTAGAGCACCCGGGACTTCGAGTACAGCGGGCCCTCGGCCGAGTTCTTGTACTTCGGAGGGTCACCACCGGGCAGTTGGCGGCCCCCGAAGGCCACCGGGTCGCCGCGAACGTCGAAAATAGGGAACATGATCCGGGCTCGGAACACGTCCTGCTGGCGGTGCAGGCGGTTCAAGAAGCCCAGTCCGGTCTGCGTGAGCACGTCCACCGGCACCCGCAGGGCACGGCACAGGGCGTCCCACTCGTCGGGCGCCCAGCCCAGGCGGTAGGCCCGGACGGTCTCTCCGTCGTAGCCCAGGTCACGCAGGTAGGCCCGGGCTGGCGCCCCGTCCCGGCCGCTCAGCAGGCGCTCGTGGTACCAGTCGACGGCCGCTACCATGGCGTCGACCAGCACGGCCCGGCGCTGGCGCTCCTTGCTCACGGCGGCGTCGTCGTAGGCGATCTGGAGGCCAGCCCGGCCGGCCAGGCGCTCCACCGCCTCGGCGAACTCGAGGTGCTCGACCTCGCGGACGAAGGTGATCACGTCGCCCTTGGCCCCGCAGCCGAAGCAGTAATAGAGCCCCTCCTCCCCGTTGACCGAGAACGACGGGCTCTTCTCGGCGTGGAAGGGGCACAGGCCTACCCATCGCCTGCCCACCCTGCGCAGGGCCATGTGCTCCCCGGCGATCTGCACCAGGTCCGATGCCGCCCGCACCCGCCCGATGTCCTCAGTGACGATTCCCACTGGCGGCTCCGGCCTGGCTAGCCCCGGGCCCCGCCGGTGAAGTGCCACGAGACCAGGTGCACACTGGGGACGATGGCATCGGTGCCCCGCAACCGTGCATCGTCGCCGATGGCCACCACGTTGCCCGGGGCCAAGGCGTCGGCGTAGGACTGGGTGAAGCGCAAGTTGGCGACGGGCCGGGTGACCTCACCGGCCTCGATCAGGAAGACCCCGTTTCGGGTGAGGCCGGTGACGACCTGGGTCTTGGGGTCGAGGATCCGGGTGTACCAGAACTCGCTGACCAGCAGCCCGCGATCGACCCCTGCGATCAGCGCGTCGAGGCCGGCCCCGCCGGCGGCCAGCACCAGTGTCGACGGGGCCGGGCCGTAGCTCTCCCCGCCCGGCATGCCGTGGCCGGTGCTGTCGGTGCCGGCCGCCGCCGCGGTACGCCGATCGTGCAACAGGTTCGTGGGGACGCCGTCGCTCACCAGGTCGAGGCGACGTCGGGGGGTGCCCTCGGCATCGAAGCTCAGGCTCAGGGCACGATCGTCGCCGGGATCGTCGGCGAGGGACACGGCCGGGTCGAACTGGGTCTCGCCCAGGCGCACGACCGAGCGTCCCTCGGCATGGGTCTTGGCCGAGAACCCGTACCCGACGAGGAAGTCCAACAGGTCGGCCACGCACGGCGGCTCCAACACCACCTGGTACTCCCCCGGTTCCAACTCCAACGGATCGACCCCGTCGCGGGCCTTGGCCGCGGCGGTGGCACCGGCCACGGTGCCGTCGAGGGCACCCAGGCGGGCGGACGACTGCCAGCCGCTCCCTGCCACTCCCCTCCCGCGGTGGATGCCGTCGACGGTGGCATGGCTGGTGCGCCCGGCAGCCCGCTGGCCGGCGGAGTTGGCGAAGTACACCTCGTACCCTCCGCTCGAGCAGTACCCGGCGGCCGACAGGCCGGGTCCGGCATCGACGAAGGCCCCCACGACATCGGCCCGATCGACGGGCGGCGCCCGGTGGGTGTCGGGGTCGTAGTGGTCGATCGCCGGAGCCGGTGCCGGTGGCGCCAGGCCCGGCCACCCCGGGTCCCGGGGCCGCAGGTCGGCGGCGGCAAAGGTGGTGGCCACCAGGCGCTCGAGGCCGTCGAGATCTGTACGGTCGGTGGAGGCGCCAGCGACGCGCCCGTCGACGGCCAAGCGCAGGCGCACGCCGAGGTGGTCCTCGGCCACGTTCTGGTGGATGTGGGAGTTGGCGAACCGGGTGAGGGCGCTGCGTCCGGTCGTGGCGGTGACCTCGGCCTCGGCCCTGCCCCCAACCAGGTCCAACACCCGCTCAGTCAGGCGTTCCAACATCCCGCTCATCCGCGCACGCCGACCCGGACGTTGCGGAAACGGCCGGGCACAGAGGGATGCCCGGTGTGGCCGATCTGGATGGGCTGGCCCTTGCCGCAGTTGGGAGTGCCCCAGAAGATCCACTCGTCGGGCCCCCCGAGGCGGTCCAGGGACCCCCAGAACTGGGGGGTGATGCCCGTGTAGGTGGGGTTCCGGAGCAGGCGGCCGAGCTTGCCGCCCTTGATCTCCCGGCCCACCTCGCAGCCGAACTGGAAGTTGAGGCGCTTGTCGTCGATCGACCAGGAGCGGTTCGTCTCCATGTAGACGCCGTCGGCGGTGTCAGCCACCATCTCGTCGAGCGACGAGTCGCCGGGCAGGATCCCTACGTTGGTCATGCGCACCATCGGCAGCCGGGCCCAGCCATCGGCCCGGACCATGCCGCCGGGAGCCAGCCCCCTGCCGCCGGGCGCCATCCCGGCCAGACCGGCGGAATCACGTCCCGAGAGCACACCGACCCACACGCCCTCGCGGACGATGTCGACCCGGCGGGCCCGGGTGCCCTCGTCGTCGTAGCCGAACGAACCCAGGGCGCCGGGCAGGGTGGCATCGGCGGTGATGTTCATGAGAGGTGAGCCGTACCGGAATCGGCCCAGCTCGGCCAGGTCCAAGAAGGAGGTGCCGGCGAAGGCCGCCTCCCAGCCGAGGATGCGATCGAGCTCGATGGCGTGGCCCACCGACTCGTGGATCTGCAGGGCGAGCTGCTCGGACCCGAGTATGAGATCGGTCACCCCCGCCGGGCACTCCGGGGCGCCGAGCAGGGCCACGGCCTCGGCCGCCACCCGCTCGGCGTTGCCGGCCAGGTCGGCCTGGCGGATCAGCTCGTACCCCCGGGTCCCGACCTGTCCCCCGATGCCGCCGTGGGAGCGGCGCTGGGTCTCCCGCTCCCCCACCGCGGTGGCGCTCATGGCCGCGCCCGACTCCACCACGTGCTGGGAGATGCGGTGGCCCTGGCTGGACACGAACCACTTGCGGGTGTCCCAGAACGTGACGCTGGCGTCGGCCACCGAGATCCCCGCCACCCCCTTCATGGCCCCGGTGGCCCCCACCAGCAGGTCGCCCTTCTCGGCCAGCGGCACATCGGCGGGGTCCTCGAGGCACTCCGACTCCCAGTGGTCGGTGACCACCTCGACCTCGGCCAGCTCCAGGGGCGGCCCCGGCACCCGGGCCGAAGCCCGGGCGATGGCCGCCGCCTCCTCCCCCGCCCGGCGGGCGGCAAGGCCATCCAGGTCGGGGGTGGCGAAGAAGCCCCACGATGAGCCGATGAGGGCCCGTACCCCTACCCCGCGCGACTCACCCCGCCGTAGCCCGTCGAGGTCGCCGTCGGTGGCGTGGAGGAGCTCGGTGGCGCTGTCCACCACCCTGGCATCCGCGTAGGTGGCTCCTGCGGCCAGGGCTCCCTCGACGGCGGCGGTGGCGTGGTCGAACATCGGGGCCGAACCTACAGCCCTGACCACCCACCCGTTCTCTGCGCGATTTCTACCCACTGGCAGGCTGTCGCAAAATAGCGCCTATCCGTGCATGAGAGCGCGCCATATGGCATAATTGTCTATGGCACGTCATTATGTGGGTGGGGACCGGAATCAGCTGTTTCTGTTGGCGACGAGCATGCAG
>JBPCNP010000055.1:0-35977 GCA_051001215.1 Acidimicrobiales bacterium | reverse complement strand
GTCTGATGGCTGAGACCCAGCAACTCCGGGTCCGAGGAGATGGCGTGCGGCGTTCTGCCGTACAGGATCGGTCGTCAGCATGCCGAGCGAATCCGTCCGGTGCCGGCGCATTCGCGACCCTCGCCGTGAGAACCCGTTAGAAGATCCGTTAGAAGTCCGCTTACGAAACAGAAGGGCCGGTGCTCTCGCACCGGCCCTGACCTGCATGTTCGTTGGTGGCGGGGGCGGGATTTGAACCCGCGACCTTCGGGTTATGAGCCCGACGAGCTACCAGACTGCTCCACCCCGCGGCGTACCCTGATTCTAGCACCGGATCAGGCGGGGGCCACGTCGGCGGGAGCCGTGGTCGTGGGCGCCGCCCCGCCACCCAGGGCGGCGGCGGCCTGGGCCACCAAGTCGCGGGCGGTGTTGGTCTCCTTCTGGTAGCCGGCCAGGTCGCCGTTCTTCAGGGCGATATCGGCCGACGTGTAGTGGTCGGTGGCCTGGGTCAGCAGGTTCTCGGCCGTCCCGGCCGCACCCGCCGGCGGCGACGGAGCGCCGGTGGATGGCCCTGGCGATGCCGGAGCCGGCTGACCGGCTGTGGGCGTCTGCTCGAGTGTGGGTGGCGCTCCGCCGAAGATGTCGGTGAGGGCGAGCTCGAGCGAGTCCCGCATCACCACCTTGTCGCCATAGACCACGATCACCCGTTTGAGCTGGGGCAGGGGCGTGTTCTCCGACGACACGTAGAGGGGCTGGATGTACAGCAGTGACTCCTCGATCGGCACCAGCAACATGTTCCCGAGCGTCACCTTCGACCCCGACCCGGGCTGGCCCAGCAGGGTGATGTCTCGCGAGATCACCGGTTCCTGGTTGATGCGGGCGTTCACCAGGGCGGGCCCGTCGATCTGCTTCTGCCGTGGCATGACGTAGGCCTGTAACTGGCCGTAGTTGGCCGGGTCGCTCTTGGCCACCATGAAGGCGGTGAGGTCCTTGCGGCTGTCGTCCTTCGACAACGGGACAAAGGGCTCGAAGATCAAGAAGTCCTCGTTCGTCTCGCCCGGCAATCGCATCTTCAGGTAGTACGGCTGCATCCGAGGGGCACGTGACTGCACGACCTGACCACCGGGCGACACGGTGACGGCACTGCCCACGGCTCCGGGTGACTGGGCGATGTCCCAGGCATCGGTCTTGTTGTAGAACGACGCCGCGTCGGTCATGTGGTAGAGCCCGTACATGTTGGTCTGGACCCGGAACAGGTCCTCGGGGTAGCGCAGGTGCTCCCGTAGGGCGGGGTCCATCGTGGTCCCGTCGGTGAACAGCTTCGGGAAGGCCTTGGCGTAGGCCCGCACCAGCGGGTCGGTCTTGTCCATCACGTAGAACTTCATGGAGCCGTCGTAGGCGTCGATGACGACCTTCACCGAGTTGCGCACGTAGTTGAAGTCGCTCGCCAGGCCGCTGCTCGCCGCGATCCGCGACGTGTCGGCCGGCTGCGAGTACGGGTACCGGCTGGTCGTGGTGTAGGCGTCGTAGACCCACAGGATCCGTTGATTGAACAGCACGGGGTAGGGGTCGCTGTCGTATTTGAGGAACGGCGCCGCCTTGCGGACGCGCTCGTCGATGTCGCGGATGTAGATGGCCTTGGACTCGGGGGTGACGAAACCCGATATCAGCGGGTTGGGATCACCGAAGCGCAGGGCCAGGGCGGCCCGGCGCACCCACGAGCTCATGGTCACGCCACCACTGCCGTGGTAGGTGCTGGTGTGGTTGGTGCCGTTGGCCTCGGTGAAGTCGATCTCCTGCTGTTTGGTCTTCACGATGGCGTAGCCGGGGAGCTTCTCGCCGAAGTAGATGGCGTTGTTGGTGACGGTGAGGGGACCGTTCTCGGGCGTGGGCGGAAGGTCTTTGACCAGCAGGTCGGGGTTACCGTCGGGGGCCACGGCGTTGGCCGGGGAGCCCACCACGCCGTAGCCGTGGGTGTACACCAGGTGCTGGTTCACCCACGAGGGTGAGGGGATGCCGTCGATGTTGAGCTCACGCGCGGCCACCAGCACCTGGGTGACTCGGTCGGAGGTGTTGAGGCCGTAGCGGTCCACGTCGACATCGTTGAACTGGTAGAAGTTGCGGATCTCCTGCAGCCGCTTGTAGTCCTCGGTGAGCACGGCGGGGTCCCAGAGGCGCACGTTGCGGATGGTCTCCTGGTTCTTCGCCAGGTCACTGGCGGTGAGGTTGTCGCGAGAGCCGAAATCGTTGACCGTGGTGTCTTTGATGTTGAACGCCGCCCTGGTGGCGTTGATGTTGCGGGCGATGTAGGGCTTCTCCTTGGTGGACTCGGTGGGCTGCACCTTGAACTTCTGGACCAGCGCCGGGTAGGCCGTGCCCGCCGTCACCGAGACCAGGGCCCAGAGCCCGACGGCCAGCGCCGGCAGCACCCACCCGCGCCAGAAGCTGTTGACCAGGAACAGGATCCCGGCGATCACCGAGATGCCGATCAGCAGGTTGAGGGCCGGCAGTTGCGCCTTGACATCGGTGTAGCTGGCGCCGCTCACCACCCCACGCGACGAGTACACCAGCTCGTAGCGCTGGAGGACGTAGCCCACGGCCTTGATGAGGGCCAGGACGGCGAGGAGCACCGACAGGTGGACCTTCACCTGGGGCGTCACCTTCTGCATGGGCGTCTGGAACCGGATACCCCCGTTGAGGTAGTGGGCGACGGCGGTGACGATGACCACGATGACCACGGCGGCGAACAGCCAGTCGACCACGAACTTGAGGAACGGCAGCTGGAAGACGAAGAACCCGATGTCTTTGTGGAACAGGGCGTCTTTGGACCCGAAGCTGACCCGGTTGCGGAACAGGATCCAGGCGTTCCACTGCCCGGCCGTGCCGGGCCCGGCGATCAGGGCGAAGAGCAACGACACGCCGATGCGGACCAGCCCGACCCGAGGACCGACGATGGCGTGGTACCGCTCGACGATCTGCTCCTCGGGGCCGGTCGGCCGGAACTTCGGGGCGATGCGGTCGGCGATGGCCAGGTTCACCCACATGAGCACGAAGAACAGGGCGGTGAACACGACGGCCATGGCCGCTTTCGCCCCGAGCACGCCCTTCCAGACGCTCGTCAGCCGGAGCTCATCGAACCACAGGTAATCGGTGTAGAAACCGGCGATACCGCGCAACGACACGGCCAGCACCAGGAGCACGAAGACCACGACGGCCACGACCACGAGCCCGACCCGGTTGGGCTGGGCTCGCCGCCGGGGTATGTCGGTGGGGGGGCGCACGAACTAGAGACTATGAGAGATCGGGCCCCAACCTCTTTCACCGGACAGGGGCACCGGCGGCCCGAGCTTCAGGAGGGGGGCAACACCAGGATGCAGCGACAACCGTCGTGGGCCGGTGGGTGGGTCTGCCCGGTCGGGAAGGGCTGGCCCTTGGTGACGGCGCCGGCCAAGGTGTTGTCGTCGCAGTCGGGGCACGGGCCACCATCGTCGTCGACGACCCAGCACCGCTGGGCGCCGGGAGGCGTCGCCGCGAAGGCCCCTCTGGAGAACGCGGCACTGGCGTGATGGCGGGTGGCCTGCTCGAGCTGCGTGGACTTCCACTGGCGGTAACTGGCGCTCAGCTTCTCGCTGACCCCACCGGTGTCGTAGGCGGTGCCGCCCGACGCCGAGGACCAGGCCATGGCCTCGGAGATCGCCTCCTCGAGCCGGTCGCGCAGCGGCACCACCAGGTCGACGGCGAGGTCGGCGGCCCACTGCTCGGCCGGCCACCCTCCGCTGGGGGCCCCGCCCTCGACCGACGCTGAGCCCGCCGCCTCCTGCGGCGACGACACGAACTCGGCGCCACGGTCGGCGGCCCGGCCCAGCAGGGACACCGCGGCTGATTGGTAGCGCTCCACGTGGGCGTCGAGTGTGGGAAGAACGACATCGATGGTGGGGTGGCGCTCACGGCGGAGCCGGTCGAGCACCTCGTTCTGCTCATCCTGGAGCACCCGCTTCAGGCGGCGGAGCAGGTCGGTCTGGATGGGTTCGAGGAGCTGATCGCGCCCGGCCAGGGCCGACTCCTCTCTCACCGTGACGGTCGTGCCCAGGGCGTGCTGGGCGGCCTGGGGAGTGGGCGCCGTGGCTGCTCCGTTCCGGTTCTTGGCGGACGACGACGGGGCCGGGCCCATGGATGCGGCAGGCGCCGGCGATGGCGCCGGGGGGGGTGGGGATGGCGGCGCCTGTGCCGCCCGGAGCCGAGCGAAGAGCTCATCCGCGCTGGCGGGAGCAGGAGCCGGCGGGGGGGCTACCGGGGGCGTCGACGTGGGCGGTGGCGACGCGGGGGGTGCCGGCGCTGTCGAGGAGTCCGGCGACTCCGCTGGCTTCGAGGCGGGTGGAGTCGCAGCTGTTGGTGCCGGGGGCGCCGGCTCGGGAGATGTCGACGTCGACAGTGCCGAGACCTCGACGGGCGGTGGCGCGACCACCGGTGCAGGTGTCGCCGCCGGGGAGGCCGGTGCGGCAGGGGCGGGAAGTTCCACGATGGCTGCCGGCTCGGGAAGGGGGCCTTCGTCGGCGGTCGCAGCCGGCGACGCGGCACCGGCCGGGTCGGTCTTCGAGACCCTCTCGGCGACCTCACCGCCCCCGGCCCTGGGCACATCGACCGTGGTCCGCCGGTCCGTCGTGGGCCGGTCGTCCGAGAATCCCGTCCCGGGGGCCACCTCGGCCGCGACGTCCCCCGGCGGCGAGGGCTGGGAGCCGGTGCCGCCGACCGAAACCAGGCCTCGCCCCGGGGGTCCGGCCAGCTCCTGGGCCGACGGAGCGGAGACCGCAGGCCGCTGTTGATGATGCTCGCCGGCGCGCCCGGGTGCCGGCCCGGGCCCGGGGCGCCGATCCGACGACGGGGGCCGGCGCAGGTCGTCAGCGGTGCTGGCGCTGCCGCGAGGCGCGCGACCGGCGGCGGCGTCGAGAACGGGACCGGCTTCGGCCTCGGCGGCACCGAGCTCGTGGGTGGCCTCGTCGAGGGTGCGGCGCACCACCGCATAGGCCTCGAGCAGGCGGACGCGGGCGGTGCGCAGGTGCTCGATCTGCACCTCGGCCGTCCGCCGGCGGCGGGTCAGGTCGGCGAGCATCCGCTCCCGCACGGCCCGCGCTTCGCCCACCATGTCCCGTCCCTGCTTGCGCGCCGACTCGACCTCGGCCTCGGCCTCGGCCCGGGCCCGGTCCCGCAGCGTCCGAGCCGTCGCCTCGGCCGCCTGGCGCAGGCCCGACGTCATGCGATCGGCCTCTTCGGAGCGGCGGGCCAGCAAGCCGTCGGCCTCGGACCGGACACGGGAGATCCTGACCTCGGCCTCGCCGATGATGCGAGCGGCCCGCTTCTCGGCCTCGGCCACGATGTTGGCCGCCGCCTCCCGGGCATTGGTCAGCAGGCGGGCCGAGTGCTCACCCAGGGCGGCGGTGAGGGTCTCCTCGTCCAGGTCGGGATGGGCGGCCTTCTGATGGGCTTCGAGCAGGGCCTCCTGCAGCTCGGCCTCCCGGGTGGCGGCGGCCGACAGCTCGTCGGCCACCCGCTTCAGGTAGGCCCGGACCTCGCTCTGGTCGTATCCCCGAAAGCCGGTAGCGAAGGTCCTGGCCGCCACCGACTCGGGGGAGAACACGGCCCCAGAGGAGATGACGATGGTTTCGTCATCCATCCGGTCACAGTACCGCCGGGTTCCCCCGCAGCGGTGGAGGGTCGGGCCCCGGGTGCCCGCCGCCTCTACCTCCCGCCCAGGCCACCGAGCAGGCCGTTGAGCACGTTGACGAGGGAGTTGACGGTGTTGTCGAGCGGTGCGCCGACGTTCAGGGGGCTGCCGGGGGTCGACGCGGTGGGCGACGAGGGTGATGCGGGCGCGGGACCGGCGGTCGATCCTCCACCCGACGACGGCGGCGGCGGCGGCGGCGGCGTCGTGGCGGCACGGGACCGGCTCGAGCTCCCCGACGCCGGTGCCGACGCCTGCGGGCGGCCCTCGGCCACGCTCAGGGGGCCTCGACCGATGGCCTCGTCGACCCCGGACAGCAGAGGAGCCCGCGCCACGCCCTGGTCGCGGGCCACCAGGCCCCACGCCGCGCCGTCGTCGTGAAAGGCGAACACCGTCGCCACGCGGTCGGTGAAGCTCCTGCGCGTCCCCGCCACGGCGATGGCCAGCCCGACCAGCGCCTCTCCGGGCGAGCGGTCGGCCCCGACGCTCGCCACGTCGAAGGACGGCTCGTTTTCGAGGGCGGGGAGGATCTGCCGGTAGAACCCCGTGGTGTGGCCCTCGCCGGGGCCGAGCTGGGCAGTGAAGCCCCGACTGCGGGCCACCAACTGGTTCCCCAGGTCGATGGCGTCGCCGAGGAAGCGTCGGTCCCACGAGTCGCCGGACTTGAAGATCAGGGGCGACGGCTTGCCGGGCAGGAGGCCGGCGGCGGGCACCGCCACCTGGCGCAGGGGCGCCACGTTCAGCGACCGCCCGGCCGACGCCACCGTCACCTGGGCGTCGTAGGAGGCCACAGTCGTCGCCGAACCGCGCGTGAGGCGCGCCGACCCCCCCGACACCGACACCACCGAATCGGCCACCGTGGCCGTCACGCTCGCCGCCGCACCGGCCCCCGGCGCCGTCACCAACAGGTCCCCCGCCACCAGCGAGGGCTGGACGCCGGACCCGCTCGAGCCCGATGGCCCGCTCAGGGACAGGGACACTTCGCTGCCCGTTCGCAACTCGACCTGTCGATCGCCACTGAGGCGGATGACGGCCGAGCCGGCGTCGACCTTCACGCGATCGCCGGCGTGCAGGGTCCGGCTCCCGTCCACCGATCGCGCCGAACCCCCGCCCGTGGCGACCTCGGCCTTTCCACTGACACTGAGGCGCGCCGACGACCCGCCGCCGCCGCTGCAGCCCACGGCCAGGCCGGCCATCAGGGCCACGCTCATCACAGCCGACGAACCCCGGCGCGATCTCATCTCTACTCCCCATCGGGTATCGGTGCGACGGGCAGGATGATCGAGAAGCGCGATCCCTTGCCCTTCTCGGTCTCGCACACCAGCTCGCCTCCGTAGGCCTCCACCGTCCGGCGAACGACGGAAAGCCCGAGACCGAGGCCTCCGAAGGACCGGGTCGCGGTGCTGTCGGCCTGGGCGAAGTCCTCGAAGATCCGGCTGAGCTCGTCCTCGGCGATGCCGATGCCCAGATCGTCGACGGAGATCTCCACCGCCGGTCCCGAGGGGCCATCGTCGCCCTGGCCGTCACCCGCAGGGTCGTCGGGCCCCGGGAGATCGACCGGGCGGGCGGCGACGAGGATGCGGCTGCCCGCGGGCGAGAACTTGACGGCATTGTCGATGAGCTCGTCGAGGGACTCCTCCAGGCGGCGGCGGTCGACGGCCAATCTGGGCAGGTCACGCGCCACCCGGCGGGTGATGGGATGGCGGGCACCGTCGCGGACCTTCCACCGTCGCACCGCCGAGTCGACGAGCTGGCGGACCTGCACGGGCTCGCCACGACGCTCGGGCGCCCGCTCCGAGCCCGGCCCCCCCGAGCCCGGTTCTGCCGAGCCCGCGGCCCGGGCGTCGGCGCGCCCGCCGGCCACCTCGAGGAGGCGCCCGATCACCCGCTCGAGCTGGTCGGCGGCATCGCCGATGGCGGCCAGGCCGGCCTGGGCCTCGTCCCGGGGCAGGCGACCCTGGCCGAGCATCATGGCGTAGCCCTTGATCGGCACCAGCGGGGTTCGCAGCTCGTGGCTGATGTTGGCCAGCAGGTCGGCCTTGGTGCGCTCGGCCTCACGCTCGCGACGCATGTCCCGCAGGACCCAGACGCCACCGCCGACACCGCCGCCGGCGTCGGCCAGCCCGCCCGCGGACAGGGCGACGGGAACATTCGTCCCGTCATCTCTGTGCACGACGGCCGCCTCCGCCCACCTCCCCTCCTCGGGCCGGGCCAGGCGGGGGTCGAGGTCGGTGCCGTCCTCGCCGGTCACCCGTACGACCTGGGCCGCGGGCCGGCCCTCGGCCACGGCGGCAGGGACGCCGAAAAGCCCTTCGGCGGCCCCGTTGAACGTGGTGATGCGGCCGGCCAGGTCGACGGCCACCACCGCCTCGCCCATGCCCGCCACGACCGCTTCCAGGCGGCCGCGCAGGCGGGCCTCCTCGTCACGCTTCTCCCGCAACTCGGTGGTGAGCGTCTCGATGGACCCGGCCATCGAGTTGAGGGTGGATCCCATCACCCCGAGCTCGTCCTCGCTGGACACGTTGACCCGGGTGGCGAAGTCGCCCTTCTGCACCCCTTCGGCGGCGACGGTCAGGCGCCGGAGTCCACCGCCGATGCGCTCGCCCACGATGCCGGCGGCCAGGAAGGCGATCAGGGCGGTGCCCAGCCCGACCAGGAACAAGGTGCCGAACAGCGAGTTGCGGGTGTCGTCGACCACCGTCGTCGGCGTGGCCGCCACCACCGCGAGCACCGACGATCCGTCGGACCCACGGACGACGCTCGCCGATAGGAAGAACCCGCCGGACACCGACGACGCGGTTGCGTCGGCGCTGGCGAGGGCAGATCGACCGACCGCCACCACCCCCCGGGTTGGTAGCCGACCGAAGCTGGCCAGGGGCCGCTCACGGTCGACCATGGCCAGGCTCACGCTCTTGTCGTTGAGGGCACGCTGGTTGAGGTAGGCGTCGTCGAGCGAGGACGTGGCCACGAATACCCCGACGGGTCGCCGGCCCTCGGGCGCGGGGGCCGTCACCGCCGCCGATCCGACCCCCACGGCCCTGCCGTCGACGACTTGCACCGACGCCGTACGGCCCTGGGTGGTCAATGCCTCGTCCACAGCCGGCGAGCCGACCAGGGCCTCGGCACCGGCCCGGCTGATGCCGGAGAACTGCACGAGGGCCTGCTTGCTGGTGGCATAGAGGACGGGGTTGCCGGAACGGAGCAGGTTGGCTGCGACGAAGCTGTCGATGTCGGCGGCCAGGGCCGGGCTGGGCGCCGGGTCCTGGTCGATGCCCACGAGGAGACCGAGGCGGCTGCCCTGCAACGTGGCCGCCACCAAGGTGGCACTGGTCGCGGCGGTGGGAAGGACGGAAGTCTCGATCTCGTCGGCCTCGGCCCGGGCCCGGGTGTCGACCCGGCGCAGGGCCTCCTTCTCCACGTTGTCGGAGATCACCAGGGACAGGGCCACCGACACGGCGAGGACGACGAGCAGCAGAGAGGCGGCCGTGCTGACGGCCAGCTGGGCGGGGATCGAGCGCCGGGCCGACGTGACGAGCACCGCCGCCAGGCCGACGGCGCCGAGTATCCGGGCCCCGTCGACGACCACGGCGGCGACACCCGCGGACGCGGCCACCTCGGCCAAGGCGATGAGCACCAGGGCGAGCCACACCACCCGGCGGCTGGCCCGATCGTCGCCCCAGCCGAGCGTGCCCACGCCCAGCAGGGCGATGCCCACACCTCCCAGGCCCAGCACCAGGAGGTCGCCCGCCTCGAACAGCAGCGACCCGTTGAGGAAGGCGGCGCCGGCCAGGCACACGAAGCCCCCGAACAGGGCGACCCGTGACGCACGCTCGACGCCGATCAGGCGGGGTCGGGCGAAGACGATCGCCGCCCCGGCCACCGCCACCAGGAAGGTTGCGAACTCAGCCGCGAAGCGCAGTACCGCAGCCGACCCGGACACGGCCCCTCAGATGCCCGAAGCCGCGAGCAGGGTGGTCATCGCCAGAGCCGGGCCATGGGTTCGACCGATCGTACCCGTTAGGAGGCGCCGGCTCCGTTCTGTACGAAGTCTCCGGCGTTGCTGGCCGGAAGGGTCGCCAGGGCCCGCAGGGCGTCGTCGAAGGTGGAGATGGGGATCACCTTCACCTTCGACCCGGCGTGGGCCTTGGCCTCGGCGTAGTTCTCCTTTGGAACGAGGAACACGGTGGCACCCGCCCGGCGAACAGCGGCCACTTTCTGGGTGACCCCGCCGATGGGGGCCACAACCCCGTCGGGCCCCAGCTCACCGGTGGCCGCCACCCTGGCCCCGCCCGTGAGCTCGCCCGGGGTGAGCTGGTCGAGCAGGGCCAGCGAGTAGGCCACCCCCGCCGACGGCCCCTCGACGTTGCCCGAGTCGATGGCGATGCCGAAGGGCAGCTTGAGCTTGGTGCTCAGGCGCACGCCGAGCAGAGCCTGACCGTTTTCGCCCGTGCCGAGGGTCGTGGTCAGCTCGGCCGGCGGGGCACCGCCTCGAACCACGCTCAGCCTCACCGACTCCCCGGGCTTGTGGGCCCTGATGACGCCGATGACGTCGGCCGGCCCGGTGACCGGCTTGCCGTCGGCGCCGACGATCAGGTCCTTGGCCTCGAGCACGGCATCGGCCGGCAGGCCCCGCTCGATGGAGACCACCTCGGCGCCGCCGGCCAGGTCGGTGAAGCCGAGGTGACGGAGCACGATGGCCTCCGCCGAGCTCTTGGAGTCGGCCATGGCCTCCACGTTGAGCTGGTGGTACTGGTCAGGGGGGACGGGCCCACGCAGGTCGCTGTCGGAGACGACGTCGGTGTCGGGATCGAGCCAACCGCCGAGGGCCTCCCACAGGTTGACGCGCTCGCGCACCGAGACCGTGGTGAACAGCAACCGCCCCTTCGGCGGGTAGGCCTGGTGGCCGGTGATGGCGATGAGGTCGTCGACCCGGCTGGCCGACCCGGGTGCGATGGTGTCGTACGGGATGCGGATGAACAGGGCGGCCACGGCAGCCACGAGCAACACCGAGGCTGCCGCGGCGGCGGCCACCAGGGCCGGGCGTCCGCGGGCAGGGCCCACCGGCGGCGGCGGAGGAGCGGTCGTTGCCGGCGGCGGGGGTGGCGCGGTCGGGGGAGCGGTCGCCTGTGGTGCGCCCCAGCCCGCCGCGGAGGACACGCCCCTGCCCCAGCCATAGCCGGACGCCGGAGAGGGATCGGCAGCCTCGGAGGCGCCCGGTAGCATTGGGTCGGTTGTGTCCACGTTCCTGGTCGGCCTCATGGTCGCGGTGGCGACCGGCTTGGTCGTACGAGTCGCGTTGAGCGACCCGGAACAGCCTGCCACGATCCGTCGCGTTCCCAGCCGCGACCGGCGCCGCCGGACGGGGACCGGACGGACGGGGACCGGTCCCCGACCCGGGTCCCGGCACCGACGACCAGCCGGGCGCCCCACCACCACGCCGAGGCACACCCCGCTCAGGGGGCGGGCCCGGCCCAGGCGCGAGCCGGCCCGGGGATGGGTACGGGTGCGGTCGGGCTTCGCCCTGGTGATCCTGGTGACCTTCGTCGGCGTGCTCATGGCCGTGACGATGGGTGCGGGGCTGGCCCTGGCCGCCCGTGCCCTGCGCAGCGCCGTCGGGTGAGGCTCACGGGTCGGCGGATGTCGCCGGCGCCCTCAGACCGCCCGTTCCAGGTGCACCACGTAGCGCTGGTCGGTCGACCCCGGCGGGTGACAGGCGTAGAGCGTGGCGGTGAAGGCCCGGGTCTGGTCGGCGATCCACGTATCCGACGGCTTCACGACCTCGTTGCCGCTGACCCGGTAGGTCGTCCGCACCCCGTCGACGGTGAAGATGACCGGATCCCCCGGGACCAGCTCGGCGATTCGTTCGAACGGGTGGTCATGGGTGACCCGATGGCCGGCGACAACGACGTTGCCGGGCTCGCCGGGCAGCGCCGATCCGGGCCAGTGGCTCGGGCCCTCGTCGATGTTGTGGAGCGTGACCCCGTCGAAGAGGGCGTGGGTGAGCCCGATCTTGGGGATCTCGATGGTTCCCAGATGTACGACCGGCTCCGGGGCATAGGGGTCGTCGGGGATCCCGATCGGAGAGGGCAGGGGCACCGTGGTGGGCGATGCGGGCCGGGCCGGGGAGCCGAGAGCCCGGCTCGCGTTCGTGCCACGCGCCGCCGCTCCCCCGCCGCATCCGGCGGCGGCGACCATCACGGCCAGGAGAGCGAGGGCGACTCGGCGCACCGTCGATCTGTTTACCGACGTTCGGCGCACCGCCCCATGGTGGCATGGGGTCTCGCCGGAGGGACGGCGCGTGGCTGACGCCGCCGCCCGTCGCCGGTCGGCGGCGCGGGCCGGTCACTCGGGTGACGTCGCCGAAGCCCGTGGCCTCCTCGACGATCCTGTCCCCGCCGTCCGGGCCACCGCACTGGGTGCCCTCACTCGTCTCGGCGCGACCACGACCGCCGAGGTGCGGGTGGCCTTGGCCGACGAGGACCCCGCCGTCCGCCAGCGGGCATGCGAGGTGACCACGTTGGTCGAGGGTGTCGACACCACTGGTCAACTCGGCGACCCCGACCCTCGCGTCGTCGAGGTGGCGGCGTGGGCCCTGGGCGAGAAGGAGTCGGTGGCACCGGAGGCCGTCGATGCCCTGGCCGCCCTGGCCACCGACCACCCTGACGCCCTGTGCCGGGAGGCGGCGGTGGCGGCACTCGGGGCCATCGGCGACGAGCGGGGCCTGCCCGCCATCCTGGCCGCCACCACCGACAAGGCCACCGTCCGTCGCCGGGCGGTGATCTCCCTGGCCCCGTTCTCCGGGCCCGAGGTCGACGTCGCCCTCGAGACCGCGCTCGACGACCGCGACTGGCAGGTCCGCCAAGCAGCCCAGGACCTGAGCGGCAAGCACTGACGCGCTGCATCGATCCGCCGAAAACTCAGACGGTGAGGCGGACTCAGACGGTGAGGCGGACCCGGAGATCGACGAGGCCGCGCAGGGTGAGGCTGTCACGGTGCCCGGGCTGATCGCCCACCAGCTCCCACCTCCCGAAGCGCTCGAGCAGCCGATCGAGCACCACCTGGCCCTCCATGCGGGCGAGCGCGGCGCCCAGGCAGTAGTGGATCCCGCTGCCGAGACTGAGGGGGGCGCCCTCGGCTCGGCCCAGGTCGAGGCGGTCGGGATCGCTGAAGCGATCGGGATCACGGTTGGCGGCACCGATGAGCAGCAGCATGGTGGCACCGGCCTCGATGTCATGGCCGGCGACGTCGATGGCCTCGTTGGCCGTGCGGGCGGTGATCTGCACCGGGCTGTCGAAGCGCATCAGCTCCTCGACTCCGGGCCGGAGGAGCTCGCCGTCGCCGCGCAGGCGGGCCAGTTCGTCGGGATGGCGGACGAGGGCCAGCACCGAGTTGCCGATGAGATGGGTGGTCGTCTCGAAACCGGCGGCGAACAGCAGGATGGCCGTGGAGATGAGCTCGCGCTCGCTGAGCTGGTCACCCTTGTCCTCGGCCTCGATCAACTGGCTGAGCAGGTCGTCGCGAGGGTGAGCCCGCCGCTCGGCCACCAGGGCGCCGAAGTACTCCTCCATGGTGGCGCGGGCCGCGGTGGCTGCGGCCAGGGCCTCAGGGGTAACGGCCAGCTCGAGAACGGCGGTGCTGGCTCGCACCAGAGGACGGAACTGGGCCCTGTCCTCGGCCGGGACGCCCAACATCTCGCCGATGACGGTCACTGGGAGAGGGAAGGCCAGGGCGTCCATGAGGTCGACCTCGCCGGCGCCGAAGCCGTCGATGAGCTCGTCGACGATGGCGACGACCCGGCCTCGTAGCGCCTCGACGGTGCGCGGCGTGAAGGCTCGGGTAGCCAGGCCCCGCAACCGGGTGTGATCGGGAGGGTCAGCGAACAACATGTTGGAGTGGTCGTCTCGGAAGGCGGCCTGCTCGGCCTGCTGCTGCTCGCTCAGGCCCAGGGCCCGGGCCGCACCGGAGAAGTCCTTGCCGACGCGCCCGTCACGCAACACCCGCTGGCAGTCGCCGTACCGGCTCAGGACCCAGAACCCGATGGCGCTCTGGTGGACGGGAGCGGTCGAACGCAAGGCGGCATAGCGCGAGTACGGGTCGGCCCGCCCCTCGGGGGTGGCCACCAACTCCAACACCAGCGCGTCCGCTTCGGGGTGTGTCGTCGCCATGGTCAAGTGCTACCAGCCCCGCCGCCGTTGTGTCGGTCACGAGTCGGTGGCGATGCGGGCCAGCCCGGCGGCCCCGTCGCCCGAGATGGCCGAAGAGGGCCCGGTGCGGGCGAGGTAGGCGTCGAGGAAGTCCAGCGTGGTCTTGTCCACCACGTCCTCGTAGCGACTGCCCCCGGTGAACGGTGACAGGTGGCCACCGCCCACGAGGGTGAGCAGGAAACGAGGCGCCGTCGCCTGGTCGTAGACGGCGCGACCGTCGCTGAACGCATTGGTGGGATCGGCGTCACCCTGGGCCACCAGGAGGGGGGTGCCGGGCCCGAGCGGCCCTCTGAGCGGGGTGCAGGGCCCGAGCGGCCCTCTGAGCGGAGAGCCGGACGCGGGGCCGGGGCTCACCGGCGAACCGGCCAGCACGACGACCGCGCCCAGGGCCACCGGCGGGTCGGCGGCCACGGCCAGGGCGGTCTCGGCCCCATCGGAATGACCGGCGACCCCCACCCGGGTGCCATCGACATGACCGGCGAGAGGGCCGGAGGGGTCCAGGACCGACGCCAGCACGACGGCCACGTCGGCCGGTTGCTGGCCCAGGTCGCCCTCGTCGAGATCGGGGCCGGCCACCGCGGCATCGGTGAGGGGGAACTCCGGCGCGACCACGACGTAGCCGGCCGCCGCCCAGGTCTGCAACAGGTGCTGGTAGGGCTGCGGACCCACCTCGAAGCCGTGGGCGAAGACGACGACCGGCCAGGGCCCGCCCACCGCCGGGTACCAGACCAGCGTGGTGAGCGACCGCGAGGCGGAGATCTTCCGGCCGGCGCTCACCGTGGGCCGACCGCGGTCCACCAGGTGGAGGGTCATGGTGGCCACCGGGAGCGGCCGTGTCAGCGGGGTGGTGGACGTGGGTTCCGGCGACGCCGGGCCCGGCGCCCGCCGCGCTGGAGGCGTGCGCACGGCGGTCAGCCCACCGGCACGGGCGCAGCCACCCGAGGCGATCAGCGCGCTCAGGACGAGTGTGCCACCAGCCCGACGGAGGACTCTTGTGCCCGTGCGGTTACCGCTCGGCGCCCATGAACAGCACCTTGAGCGACTCGAAGGCCTCGAGGCACTTGCCCGCGCCCAGCACGACGCACTCCAGGGGTGCCTCGACCAGATGTACGGGCAGCGACGTCTCCTCGGCCAGGCGACGATCGAGGCCCCGGAGCAGGCCGCCACCGCCCACCAGGTGGATGCCCTGGAGGATGAGGTCCTGGGCCAGCTCGGGCGGGGCGAAACCCAGGCAGTTGATCACCGATTCGACGATGGCCCGGACCTGTTCCTCGATGGCCTCGCGCACCTCGCCAGGGGACAGGATCGCCGTCTTGGGCAGTCCCGACATCAGGTCGCGCCCACGGACCTCGGCCTTTACGTCCTCGGCGATCGGGTACGCCGAGCCGATGGCCAGCTTGATCTCCTCGGCCGTACGCTCGCCGATGGCCATGCCGTACTCGCGCCGGACATAGGCCTGGAGAGACGCGTCGATGTCGAACGACCCCACCCGGATGGCCTCGAGAGCCACGATGCCGCCCAGGGAGATCATGGCCGTCTCGGTCGTGCCCCCACCGACGTCGACGACCATGTTGCCGAGGGGCTCGTGGATGGGCAGGCCGGCGCCGATGGCCGCGGCCATGGGCTGGGCCACCAGCTGCGCATCGGCCGCCCCCGCCTGGCGGGCCGCCTCCTTCACCGCCCGGCGCTCCACCTCGGTGATGGCCGAGGGAACGCACAGCAGCACGCGCGGACGCTGGAACCGCGAGAGCCCGGCGCGCTGCAGGAGCAGCCGGATCATGCGCTGGGTGATGTCGAAGTCGGTGATGGCCCCCTTGCGCAGGGGACGCACGGCCTGGATGTAGCCGGGCGTGCGGCCGATCATGTGCCAGGCCTGCTGCCCCATGGCCAGGACGTCCTGGGTCTGGACGTTCAGGGCGATCACCGTCGGCTCGTTGAGCACGATCCCCCGGCTCTTGGCGTACACGAGGGTGTTGGCGGTGCCCAGATCGATGGCCAGGTCCCTAGCCAGGGCGACGGCCCCTTGGCCGGGTGGACTGCGGGGGAGACGGCGGTGCGTCGGGGGCGAGGGCGCCCAGCTCCCTGCTGAACTCCTTCATGCTGTGCTCCATGGACCGGGGGCGGCGGGCGCGCACCCACAGCACCAGGCACCCGATGAGGCTGATGGCCAGGGCGATCCCCAGGTAGAGGAGGTTCTTCATGTCACCTCGGCGACCGGATGGGCGCAGCCGGACCAGTCCTCGCCACCCTCCCAGGTCTCGCGCTTCCAGATGGGCACGGTGGCCTTGAGGGTGTCGATGCACCAGCGGGCGGCGACGAAGGCGTCGTTGCGATGCGGTGCCGACGCCACCACCACGACCGAGGACTCACCCACGGCCAGGCGGCCGGTGCGATGGAGCAGGGCGAGGCGCCCGACGTCGGGCCAGCGCCGTCGGGCCTCGGCGGCGATGGCCGACAAGCGGGGCTCGACCTCACTGTCGTAGGCCTCGTAATCGAGGGCGGTCACGTTGGCCCGACCTTCGGCGTGGTCGCGGACCACACCGCAGAACACGACGACGGCTCCGCAGCGAGGCAGGACGGCCCACTCCAGGGCCGCCTGCACGGGGAGGGCGTCGGGGCTGAGCCCGACCCAGTCGTCACCCTCGGAGCGTTGCACGATCACACGACAAATGGTATCGGGGGCGGCTGAGGGTCAGAAGATGGCACCCTGAAAGGGAAATCGGTGGTGTCACCGGTAACCTGCGCCGCCATGGACCCCGACGACCCGGAGGACGGACTCCCCGGTTTTCGGGAGCCCCCGTCGCCTGACGACCGCCTGTGGCGCCATCCGTCCGAGCTGGCCGCCGGTGCACGAGGACCTGACCCCGCATGGGCCGGGGCCCTCCCGCCCGCCGAAGGCCGCCAGCGCGTACGCACGCCGACGTGGGCGGTGGCCGGCGTGTCGGCACTGGTCGCCGGCGTGGTGTCGGCCGGCCTGGTGGTGGCCGTGCTGGGAACCCAGAGCGGTTCGCTGTCATCGGACGTGGCCTTCGAGCGTCAGATGGTCCGGCCCCGTACCGCCTCCACCGTCTCCACGTCACCGGTTGTCGACATGGCCGAGCGGCTGCGCCCGGCCATCGTGGCGATCGAGGTGCAGACACCCGACCGGGCGACCACCGCGTCGGGGGTGATCTTCCGGAGCGATGGCCACGTCCTCACCAACGCCCATGTGGTCGAACGGGCGACGACCATCAGCGCGACACTGGCCAACGGGCGGGAGGTCGTCGCCCGTCTGGTGGGGACCGATCCCGAGACCGACACCGCCGTGGTCAAGCTCGACGGCGGGCCCTACCCCGTGGCCACCATGGGCAGCGCCATGGACCTTCGGGTGGGCCAGGCGGCGATCGCCATCGGCATGCCTCTCGGCCTGGCGGGGGGCCCGTCGGTCACCGGCGGGATGATCAGTGCCCTCCACCGCCAGATCACCCCGCCGCCGTCGGCCTCTGGTGGGCCCCGAACCGCGCTGGTGGACATGATCCAGATCGACCGCCCCGTCTCTCCCGGTTCGTCGGGGGGGGCGCTGCTCGACGCCAACGGCGCAGTGATCGGGATCACCACGTCGCTCGCATCGGGCGATGGGAGCACCGTCTCCGGCGACGGCACCGTCTCCGGCGACGGCACCGCCTCTGGCGGCAGCGCCGCCTCCAGCACCGGCGGATTCGGTTGCGCCACGGCTATCGACGTGGCCCGCTCGGTGGCCGACGAGCTCATCCGCACCGGGAAGGTGGTGCACTCGTGGCTGGGGATCGAGGGCGGCGATGTCGACACCGCCACAGCCGTGGATCTCAACGTCGACGGAGGGGCGTTGGTGGGCCAGGTCAGCGAGGCGAGCCCGGCCCAGCGGGGTGGCCTGGCCCCCGGCGATGTCATCGTTGCCGTCAACGGCCACGCCGTGGCGTCGATGGGCGAGTTGGTCATGGCCATGCGATCACACGCCCCGGGGGACCCGGTCGTGCTCGAGGTCGTTCGTGATCATCGACAACGCGCCATGACGGTGACGCTGGTAGAGCGACCAGTGGCGTCGTGACTCCACGAACCACGTAGCATTCACTCGTGAGCAGTGAGCCGCCGGGGGGCGCGAACCCCTTCGAAGGGTGGCCGATGTTCGGTGACCTGGCTCGCTGGTTCGGTGGGCAGGGCCCGGTCAACTGGGACGTGGCCCGCCAGACGGCCCAGTGGATCGCCACCGACGGTGCCTCTGAGCCCAACGTCGAGCCCCTGGAGCGCCTGCGCATGGAGGAACTGCTCCGGGCCGCCGATCTCCACGTGGGAGAGGCAACCGGGCTGTCCACCTCCGTCGCCGGCGGCGTGCTGAGCGCCCTGCCCGTCACCAGGGGCGACTGGGCCCTGCACAGCATTGAGGCCTACCGGCCCTTCCTCGAGCACCTGGCCGCAGCGCTGGCCCAGTCCGGGCCGGCCGGGGCCACGCCCGACCCGGCAACCGCCCTCCTCGGAGATCTGGGCAAGATCCTCGTGCCCGTCCTGCTCGGTGTGCAGTCGGGCTACATGGTGGGCCACCTGGCCCGGCGGTCGATGGGCCAGTACGACCAGCCCCTCCCCCGCATGCCCGCCGATCAGCTCCTCGTCGTGCCCGCCAACCTCGACGCCTTCGCCACCGAGTGGACCCTGCCCGCCGCCGACCTGCGCATGTGGGTGTGCATCAGGGAGGTCACCACCCATGCCGTCCTGGGCCGGCCCCACGTGCGCGCCCGCCTGCACGGCCTGGTCGACGAGTACGTGAGCCGCTTCGAAGTCGACCCCGATGCCGTGGAGCACAGCTTCGGCGACCTCGATCCCACCGATCCCCAGGCCCTCCAGGGCGTGCTCGGCAACCCCGAGACCCTCCTGGGCGCCATCCAGACCGATGCCCAGCGCGAGGTGCTGGTGCGCATCGCCACCCTCACCATGGCCATCACCGGCTATGTCGACCACGTGATGGACGTCGTCGGCCAGGGCCTGGTGGGCGCCTACGAGATGGTCACCGAGGCCATGCGCAGGCGTCGAGTGGAGCAGTCCGAGGGTGATCGCTTCGCCGGCCGCCTGGTCGGGCTGGGGCTCGACCGGGCCGAGTACGAGCGAGGGGCAGCCTTCGCCGAGGGTGTCGTGGACCGCGCCGGCGAAGTGGGCCTGCGCCGCCTGTGGCACAGCGAGAAGGAGCTCCCCACGCCGGCCGAGCTCGACGCTCCCGGCCTGTGGTTGGCCCGCATCGACCTGCCCGACCACGACTGAACCGGACGATTCGGACAAAGTCGTTGAATCAGCGGGAGACGCTCCTCTAGGATGCAAACCGAGCAGCCGGCCCACGAGTACCCCCAGCACTCGCGGGCCGGTGCTTGACTCCTCCACGCCCCAGCCTCTCGATATCTCGCTCTCTCAGCCTCGCAGCCTGACGGCGCGCAGCCCGGTGGTGTACACGACGAAGGCCGCCCCACAGCCCACGGCGATGAGGGCCAAGCCCACCGCACTGGGAATGGGCAGCACGACGGGGATGGCCGCGCCCACCACCCAGACGAGCTGAAAGCGGGTCTCGAAGCGGGCGAAGGTCCGGCCCCGCACGGCATCGGGAGCGTCGCGCTGCACGATGCTGTCGAAGGCGAGCTTGCCGGCACCCGCTCCGGCGCCGAGCACCGCCGCGAGCACGGCGATGCTGGCCCGGCCCCCGACCCAGGCAGCCCCGGCGCCGACGACGGCCACGGCCGCCAGCGAGCCGGCGAGAATCCGCTCCTCGGCGATCTCGCGGCGCAGGCGCGGGGCCACTGCGGCACCGACGAACGAGCCGGCCATGCTGGCGCCCAGCACCACCCCGAACCACCACGCTGGTGCCTGGTCGCGTCGGAGGACGAACGCGGTCAGGAAGACCAGGAACCCCACCGCCGCCCGTAGGCCGGCCATGGCCGTGACCGACAGCCGGATGACCCCGGCGTGGAGCTCGGCCTTCTCCTCGGCGGCGCTGACGATGGGGGCGTTGCCCCCCGGCACCCGCTTCAGCCGGAAGGCGGCGGCGGCGGCGGCGGCAAAGGTGACGGCCGACAGGCGCAGGACCCACGGGGCACCGAGGAACCCGATCTTGAGCACGGCGGCACCAGGTATGGCGGCGGCGAACCCGGCCACGACCCCGAGCACGGCCAGCCGGGAGTTGGCCTCCACCAGCTCGTCCTCGTCGTCCACGGTGGGGGGGACGAGAGCGCTCTTGGTGACCGAGTAGCCCTTCGACAGCACGAGGACGACGAAGGCCTCGGGGAACAGCAGCAGCCCCTGGAGGTGGCGGGCCATGAAGAGGCAGACGACGGCCCGGCCCGCCCCACAGGCGATCAGCATCATCCGCCGCCCGTTGCGGCTGCGGTCGAGGAGCGGTCCCAACCAGGGGGCCACAACGGCGAAGGGGGCCATGGTGAGCAGCAGGTACAACGCCACCCGGTTGCGCGCCGCACCGGGCGAGATGGAGAAGAACAGCGACCCCGCCAGGGCGATGGTCACGAGCGTGTCGCCGGCGATGGCC
Source organism: Acidimicrobiales bacterium (assembly GCA_051001215.1). Lineage (GTDB taxonomy): Bacteria > Actinomycetota > Acidimicrobiia > Acidimicrobiales > AC-14 > DATAQC01. The sequence continues at coordinate 15,537 of JBPCNP010000055.1, read as the reverse complement.
AGCACGTGGGCGGTGGCCAGTCGGCCGAACGGCGTCGTGGACAGTCGGGGTCGGGGTCGGGGCCGGGGCCGGGGCGACCGGCGAAGGGGCTCCCAGCCACCCTCCCCGGCGTCGCCTCGGTGCTCGCTGATGGCCCGATCGTAGGTCCGGCCCTCGTCCCGCACGTTGTGACTAGCTGCCCACGAGCTCCAGGCGGCGGTCGAAGAGGCGCTCGAACAGCTCGCGCTTTCGTCGCCCGCCCCACAGGTCGACGTCGATGTCGGTGTCGGATCGCACGTGCACCCGGACCCGGGCGTCGTCGAAGGCGACGTCGATCTCGCCGACGGCAGCCGCTCGGCCCCGGTCGAGGCCGTCGGCCACCCGCAGCAGGGCCGCCAGCCGGGCCAGGCTCTCGCGCCGGGAGGCGATCACCGCGGCCATCCCGTCCGACGACGGCCTGGGGTCGCCACCGCGGTGGTAGCGAGCCAGGGCCGCCACCTCGGCCACCTCGGCGGGAGAGAAACCCCGTAGGCGACCGTGCTGGATCAGGTAGGCGGTGTGCTTGTGGTGGGACTCAGTGGCCACGTGCTCACCGATGTCGTGCAGCATGCCGGCGTGCTCGAGGAGCTCCCGGTCGGCGGGGGTCAGCCCGTGCAGGGCCAGGGTCTGGTCGAACAGGTCGAGGGCCAGGCGAGTCGCCTGGCGGCTGTGGCCCTCGTCCCAGTTGCAACCCCGGGCCAGCCGTAGCACCGACGAGTGGCGGATGGCCCTGGGATCGCCGCTCCAGTCGGCGTCGTCGTGGCGTTTGATGCGGTCGAGAACGATGCCCTCGCGCAGGGCCCACTCGCTCACCGTGAGGTCGTCGAAGCCGAACAGCTCCATGGCGGTGACGAGCAGCATCGACCCCGCGGGGATGATGTCGGCCCGGCGGGCGTCGAGGCCGGGCAGACGGGCCCGCTCGGCGGCCGGAAGCGTCAGGAGCTGGTCGTGAACGGCCAGGAACTCGTCGCGACCGAAGCTCAGCTGGTTGACCGACGCGGGGATGCCCCCCGGGCGGCGGGCCGCCACCATGCGGGCCAGGGCCATGAACGTGCCGCTCGTGCCCACCGCCATGGTCGGGCCCAGATGGGCGACCTCGTCGGCCAGCGGCGCCAGGCTCGAGGTGACCCGCTCCCGGAGGCGACGGACGTCCTCCCCCGACGGCGGGTCGGTCGCCACCAGCTCGGCGGTGAGGCGGGCCGCTCCGAGCTTCACGCTCGAGGCCCACCGCAGCCCGGACGCGTCACCGACCATGACCTCGAGGCTGCCGCCACCGAGGTCGAGGCACAGGGCCGGGCCCGGGTCGATGACGACGCTGGCCCGGATGGCCTCGAAGATGAGCCGGGCCTCCTCCAGGCCGCTGATCACCGACACCCGCAGCCCGGCCTCCGACTCGATCCGGTCGACCAGCTCGGCGCCGTTCTCGGCCTCGCGGATGGCGCTGGTGGCGCAGGCCATCACGTCGTCGCTGTCGACGCCCTCGGCCAAGGTGCGGAACCGCCGCAGGGTCGTGACCGCCCTCCTCATGGCCGACTCGCCGATGCGCCCACCGCGACTGACGTCGTCGCCCAGTCGCAACATCTCCTTCTCCCGGACCAGAGGGGCGAAGGTGCCGTCGGGATGGGCGTCGACGACCAGGAGATGGAACGAGTTGGTCCCCAGGTCGAAAGCGGCGATTCGCATTCGGGGCGAACGTTACCCCCGGTCGGGATCCCGTCCCGCCCGGCAGACCTACTCGGGGGGCGGGAGGTAGCGAGGCGTCATGGTGCCGGCACCGTTGGCCACCAGCTCCCAGGTGGCACCCTTGGCACAGGGGTAGTCGTCGGGCAGCTCCAGGCCGTGATCGGCGGCCAGCGCCTCGAGGATCTTCGGGACCATGTCGCCGTGGCTGCACATGACGGCGGTCGTGGGGACGAGGCCCTCGACGAACTCGGCCACCTTGGCCTTGGACGTCCCCTCGCCCAGCTCGGGGCGCAGCTCGACGGCCAGCCCGAGCTTGTCGGCCAGCGGCTGCACCGTCTGGACGCAGCGCAACGACGGACTGGAGAACACCGCGACGGGGCCGCGATCAGCCAGGAGGTCGACCAGGGCCTCGGCCTGGCGTCGCCCACGCTTGCTCAACGGCCGTCGGCTGTCGGGGCCCTTCCAGTCGTGGCGACTGCCGGCCTTGCCGTGGCGGACGAGGTAGAGAGCCATTGGTCGGAAATCCTAAGACGTCAGACCGGCAGGGATTCGGTGACACGGCGGTCGCGGGCGTAGGACAGCAGGGCTCCGGCGCCCGCCGGCGCGATCCAGCGCACCTCGTCGACCTCGTCGTTGGGAGCGAACGCGCCACCCACGGGCTCCATGGCCCAGTAGCGCACCACCTTGGCCCGCCCGTGGCGATCGGCGTAGGTGACCGGCGGCAACTCGTCGCCCAGCCGGCAGCGCAGCCCCGTCTCCTCCTCGACCTCGCGCAGAGCGGCCGCCTCAGATGTCTCGCCGTCGTCGAGCTTGCCCTTGGGGAGGCTCCAGTCGTCGTACTTGGGCCGATGGACGAGGAGTATCTCCAGGCCCGACGACCCCCGTCGCCACACCACCCCGCCAGCGGCCCGCACGACCTCGTCCACGCGCCGTCGTCTCCTCGTCAACCAAGCACCGAACGGCGCTTTTTCTTGGCCACCTTTTTCCAGGCCGCCGGCCAGGCGCCCCGACAGGCGGCCTCCTCGACCCGCTGCACGGCGATGAGCTCACCGGCGGCGAGGGCCTCGGCCGCGCTGGCCTGGCGTGCGGCCCGGCGCAGCCATTCCTCGGCCACGACCGCGTCCTGATGGTCGCCGAGCACTTCCTGCAGGCGAGCGAGGGCCTTGGTGAACTTCTTGGTCGCACCGCCCATCGCATCCTTCGCCGCCTCCGCAGAATACCGAGTGTGCTTGGTCCGGATGCGGACCTCATGGAGCTCTTCGTCGGAGGGGTCCGACGGCAGCTGGCGGACCGCCTTCTCGAGGTGGCGCCAGGGCCGGACCATCAGGTCGACCACGACCTGGTCGGCGGGCTCGGCCGCCTCCGGGCGCAAGCCAGGAGCTTGGGCACCGGCCACCAGGCGATCGAGCAGATCGAGGTAGCGGTCACTGCACATGGCCTCGAGCAGGCGCGCGCCGGCCGCCTCGCGCTCTTTGGCCAGGCGGCGGAACAGGGGGGCCAGGCCGGCCGCGTCGCGCTCGGGCAGGGCGTCGGCCTGGCGTCTGAGGCGCTCGGCCAACACGCCGGCGTCTCGTACCCGTCCCAGCTCCCCCGCCAACCACTTCAGCTCGCGGCGCAGGCCGACGACCCACTCGTCGACCAGGACCGGCGCGAACGTCCGCAGATCGGAGCGAAGGCGTCGGGAGCCGACCCGCGCCTGATGCACGTCCTCGGGATCGTCGCCGATGCGAACGCCGGCGTCGTGGCGCAGGATCCGCGTGACCGACCCCACCAGGGCCGACCGGACCACATCGCCGGCCGTCGGCTGATCGTCGATGTCGACGGCCGACAGCTCGGCGGGCTGGAGGGCCCGCTTCCCGAGGGCACGAACCAGCTTGGGCGTGGCGTCGGGCTTGCCCGCGCCCGCCTGGCGCAGGCGGGCGACGACGGCGTCGAGCAGGCCGGGTGCGGCCCGGTCGGCGACCTCGATCTCGACCTCCCGGAACCTGGCCACCACCTGTCCGTCGTGCAGCACCGACACCTCGTCGTCGACCACTTCGGCCACGTGCAGGCCCTCGACATCGCTGAGCACCACGCCCGAACGCAGGGTGCGGATGTGGGCGACGGGGGCGAGCGTCTCTCGCCGGAGATAGGCCTGGACCAGGCCGAGCGCCTCGTCGGGGACCGTGCCGGGGGAGCCGTCACAGCTCACCTCCCGGCGAACGAGGGCGGGGCCCTCCTCACCCTCGGGCAGCTTCACCGTCCAGGCCGTGCCCTCGCCGGTGCGATGGCGCACGGTGACGCCCCACCGGGCGAGGCGGAGATCGTCGGTGTCGTAGTACACGGCCATCAGGTCACGCTCGGCGATCGGGGTCGACGTGACACCCTCGAAGACGCCGTCGAGATCGGGAAGGCGAAAGCCGGTCCCCGCCCCGAGCTTGACCTCGCGCTCGGTGGCCGATGTCACCGGCGCCATCAGCTCTGTCTCACCCCGTCCTTCTCGCGACGACGGCGGGCCCGGTCGAAGGCCAGTTCGTGGAGCCGGACCTGGGCGTTGATCTCCTTCTCGGTGTCGATCTTGTGCCACGACCCGTCCGGGTGCAGCTCGGAGGCCAGCAGGTCGTCGGACATGCACACGTCGAGGATCTCCTGCAGGCGGCTGTGGAGCTCGGCGTCGGTGACGGGGGTGACGGCCTCGACCCGGCGATCGAGGTTGCGGGGCATGAGGTCGGCCGACCCGATGAAGAACCGCCGCTCGTCGCGCGTGCCGAAGGCGTAGATGCGGGAGTGCTCGAGGAAGCGGCCGACGATCGACCGGACCCGGATGTTCTCGGAGAGCCCGGCCACGCCCGGGCGCAGGCAGCAGATGCCCCGGACGATGAGGTCGATGCTCACGCCGGCCCCCGACGCGGCGTACAGCTCGTCGATGACGGCGGAGTCGACCAGGCTGTTCATCTTCATCACGATCCGTCCCTCGTCGCCGGCGTCGCGCTGGGCCTGGATGAGCCCGATCATCTCGGGTCGCAACGACAACGGCGCCACGAGGAGCTTGCGGTAGTGCGACTTGCGGCTGTAGCCGGTGAGGTAGTTGAACAGCTCGCTGAGGTCGGCCCCCAGTTCGTTGTCAGCCGAGAGCAGGCCCAGGTCCTCGTAGAGGCGGGCCGTCTTGGGGTTGTAGTTGCCGGTGCCCACGTGGCAGTAGCGGCGGATCCCCTCGGGCTCGTTCCGCACCACGAGGGCCGTCTTGGTATGGGTCTTCAGCCCCACCAGCCCGTAGACGACGTGGACACCGGCCTCTTCCAAGGCACGGGCCCAGGCGATATTGGCCTGCTCGTCGAAGCGAGCCTTGAGCTCGACCAGGACGGCGACCTGCTTGCCCGCTTCGGCCGCCCGGATCAGGGCCTTGACGATGGGGCTGTCACCCGACGTGCGGTAGAGGGTCTGTTTGATGGCCAACACGTTGGGGTCGGCGGCGGCCTGCTCCACGAAGGCCACGACCGAGGTGGTGAACGAGTCGTACGGGTGGTGGACGAGCACGTCGCGTTCGCGCAGCACCGCGAACAGGTCGGCGGGGTCGCCCTCGGCGTCGACGAGCGCGGGCTGGGTGATGCCGACCCAGGTCTCGTCCTTGAGCTCGGCGCGGTCGAGCTCGTACACCGACCACAGGCCCCCGAGGTCGAGGGGCCCGTCGACGGCATAGAGGTCGTCGGGCTCGACCTCGAGCTCGCGCATGAGCAACTCGCGGGTCTCGTCACTCATCTTGGCGTCGACCTCGAGGCGGACGGCTCGTCCGAACCGGCGGCGCCGCAGCTCCAACTCGACGGCGGCCAGCAGGTCGTCGGCCTCCCCCTCCTCCAGGGCCAGGTCAGCGTTGCGGGTGACGCGGAAGGGCTCGCGGGCCTGGATCTCCATGCCCGGGAACAGCGTGCCGAGGTGGGCGGCGATGACTTGTTCGACGGACACGAACCGCTCGCCGTCGGGCATGACCACGAAGCGAGGGAGCAGCGGGGGCACCTTCACCCGGGCGAAGCGGTGCTCGCCGGTCTTGGCGTCCTGCACGGTGACGGCCAGGTTCAGCGACATGTTGGAGATGTACGGGAAGGGATGGCTGGGATCGACGGCGAGAGGGGTCAGCACGGGGAAGATGCGCTCGTGGAACGCCGTCACCAGGAACTGGCGGTCGTCGTCGTCGAGGGACTCCCAGTCGGACAACACGATGCCGGCGTCGGCCAGCGCCGGGGCCACCCCGTCGAGGAAGGCCCGGCCCTGACGGCTGAACAGGCCGTGCACGCGTTCGCGGATGGCCCGCAGCTGCTCGGTGGGGCTCATGCCGTCGGGGCTGGTCGCCCCCAGGCCGGCGGCCACCTGCTCTTTGAGCCCGGCCACCCGCACCTGGAAGAACTCGTCGAGGCCGTCACTGAAGATGGCGAGGAACTTGGCCCGCTCGAGCAACGGCTGGTTCTCGTCCTCAGCCAGGGTGAGCACCCGGGCGGCGAAGTCGAGCCACGACAGATCCCGGTTGAGGTATCGCTGCTCTCCGGTGGGCTCGGAGGACGCCCCGGAGTCCCCGCCTTTGGCTCTGAGATCGAGTTCGGTCACGGTCCCCCACGGTAGTGGCTGTCCTCGCCTCGGAGCAGGCCTCGCCCGTCCGGGTGCGATCATTCCCGGGACGTGAGCGACCAGCCTCCAACCACGGGACTCTCCCCCTCGGACCGGGCCACCCTGGGCCGGATGCTGGCGTCGGAGGGCGAGGAGACGGCGGCCCGCCTGGCCGGCCTCATCCGCCAGTTCGATGCCATCGTCGAGGCTTCGGCCCTGTCGGCGTCCGACGACGAGCACGACCCCGAGGGGGCGACGGTGGGGTTCGAGCGAGCCCAGGTGTCGGCCCTGGTGCTCCAGGCCCGGCGCCACCTCGACGATGTCGACGACGCCCGACAGCGCGTCGACGCCGGGATGTACGGCGTCTGCGAGCGCTGCAGGCAGGCGATCGGGTTCGACCGCCTGGTGGCCCACCCGTCGGCGCGTTCCTGCGTCGCCTGCGCCGGCGACCGCAACCGGGGTTTCAGGCCGCTCAGTTCACCGGGGTCAGGATGACGACGGGGATCTGGCGCGAGGTGGCCTGTTCGTACTCGGCGAAACCGGGGTAGTCGGCCTTCTGCTTGGTCCAGATGTGCTCTCGCTCGTCGGCCTCGGCGACCCTGGCCGTCACCTCGAACGACTTGGTGCCCACCTCGACTCTGGCTACGGGGTTGGCCGTGAGGTTGTGGTACCAGTCGGGGTTGGTGGGAGCGCCTGCCTTGGAGGCGAACACGGCCAGGTCCGAGCCCACCTGCTGGTACATCACCGGGTTGATCCGCTCGGCGCCGCTCTTGGCCCCGGTGGTGTGAAGGAGGAGCAGGGGCGCACCCTCGAACTGGCCCCCGACGTTGCCGGCGTTGCTCCGGAACTCCTCGATGATCTTGGTGTTCCAGTCGTTGGCGTCGGCCATGGTTCGCTCGCTCCCTGAAGATCTGTCCTGGACGAGACGTACGTTAGTGGGGGCCCGAAAGGCCATCCCGAACGGCCTGACCACCGATCCTTCGTGTCCTGGCTCGCGGCCGGTCGTGGATGGCCGCGAACCAGGTCACGTCGTCCAACCGGCGCCAACGGCGTTCTATGCCCGCGACATCGGCGAGATGAACACCCTCGAGAAGGTGCCCCCCCACCTTTCGGCCACGAGCCCGACTCAGGCGGACGGCACCCGCTCGACCAGGCCATCCCAGGTCCAGTGGGGCAACCATAGATGCCCGGGAACCACAGCCTCGGGTGGTCCGAAGTCCAGGACCTCGTCGACGGCCCAGGTCATGTAGTCGCGGAGCGCGACACGGAACTCTGGATCATCGGGTAGACCGGCGTCGTCGGCAGCGGCGACGAAACATGCGACGAAACGCCGCCCGAGATCAGTCATGTCACCGTTGCCGGCATGCATTTGCAGCATGAAGGAGTGGTCGCCGCAGGTGCTCGAGTACACCGGCGGGCCGCCCATGACCGAGTCTTCCACCGCCGGACGACGGGACGACGGTACGGGTTGACGCAGCGTCAAGGTCAAGCGCGGATGGGTGACGATCCGGGAAAGGTCTGGGGGAGCACCCCAGGCCTGGCATCATCAACGACCCGCCATGTCCCGCACCGTCACGCTCCGTCCCTGGCAGAAGGCCGCCCTCGAGAGCCTGGTGGCCCGCTCCTCGTCGGACTTCCTGGCCGTCGCCACGCCCGGCGCCGGCAAGACGACATTCGCACTGACCGCCGCCCGCCAGGCGTTGGCCGCCGATCCCAACCTCCGGCTGATCGTCGTCGTACCGACGGCCCACCTCAAGGTCCAGTGGGCCCAGGCGGCGGCGAGCTTCGACATGCACCTCGACTGGCGGTGGTCGGCTGCCGACGGCCTCGTGGCCCCGGACATGCACGGCGTCGTCACCACCTATCAGCAGGTGGCCGGCTGTGCCGAGTCACTGAGGGCACTGGCCGCCAACGCCATGGTGATCTTCGACGAGGTCCACCACGCGGCCGAGGACCGGGCCTGGGGCGATGCGCTGCGCCGCTCGTTCGAGATGGCGCCCCGGCGCCTGTCCCTGTCCGGGACACCCTTCCGATCCGACACCCACGCCATTCCCTTCGTCCGCTACGCCGCCGACGAGGCCGTCGCCGACTACGAGTACGGCTACGGCGACGCCCTGGCCGACGGCGGTGTGGTGCGTCCCGTCTACTTCCCCCGCATCGACGGGATGATGGAGTGGAGCGCCCCGGACGGCAGCGTGCACGCCCACGGCTTCGAAGACCCGCTCAGCGCCGCCCAGGCGGGCCATCGCCTACGCACCGCCTACTCGGTGGGCGGTGAGTGGCTGCCCCACGTGCTGCGACAGGCCCATGACCAACTGGTGGCCATCCGCCAGCGCCAGCCGGAGGCCGGCGGCCTGGTGATCGCCACCGACCAGGAGCACGCCAAGGCCATCGCCGCCCTCATGGCCGATCGCCTGAGGGTGAGGCCGTTGGTGGCGACGTCGGACGATCCCGACGCATCGGCGTGCATATCCCGGTTCGCCTGCGGCTCCGACCCCTGGATCGTGGCCGTCCGCATGGTCTCCGAGGGCGTCGATATTCCCCGACTACGGGTCGGTGTGTTCGCCACCACGACCACGACCGAGCTGTTCTTCCGCCAGGCCGTCGGGCGACTCGTGCGCTGGACCCGCGGCTCGTCGGGACAGAAGTCGTTCTTCTACATCCCCGACGAGCCCCGCCTCCGGGCCCGGGCGCTGGCCATCGCCGAGCAGCGGCGCCATTCGCTGCGCCACCAGGACCGGGACCTGCCGGGGCGGCAGGTGCGGGGCGAGGCCGTCGACGACGAGCAGACCTCGCTGTTCGCACCGATCTCGGCCGTCGCCGTGGGTGACCAGGGCGACCCCGACTGGGTGCTCGACGGCGACGGTTCCCCCGAGCCGCCCGCCGACGCCGCCCTGACCATCTCGTTGCCCCCACTGCCCACTGGCCGGCGAGCGACCCAGGCCACCGGCGACGGCGTACCCGACGGTCGAACGCGCCGGGAGCACAAGGAGCACCTCCGCAGGGCCAACGCCGAGAAGGGCCGCCTCATCGCCCATCACACGGGCATGACCCACGCCGGCGTGAACGCCGAGCTGAACCGGGCCCTGGGGCTGACGAAGATCAGCGGGGCGACACTCGAGCAACTGCAGCGCCGGCTGGACAGAGCCGAGCATTGGCTTCGCCAGGCGTCGGGCCGCCGCGTGGGTTGAAAAGCGGGCGGCGGGAGGCCTCGGCCTCCGGCGGCCTTGGCCGCGGCGTGGATCGTTCCCGGGTCGGGCCACCCCGACGATCGGACCCCGAACGGTAGTTGGGTGGTGTTAGGCGAGGACGCTCCGCAGCTGGCCCAGTCGCTCCGGCACCGCCCGGTACCAGACCCAGCGCCCGCGCTTGTCGCCCACGATCAGCCGGGCGTCGGCCAGGACCTTGAGATGATGGGAGATGGTGGGTTGGGAACGGCCCAGCGGTTCGACCAACTCGCAGACGCATGCTTCGCCGGCCTCAGCCGAGGCCAAGAGACTGAGCAAGCGCAGCCGTACCGGATCGGCCAGCACGGCGAAAGCGACGGCCAGCGCCTCGGCTCGTCCCTCGCCCAACGGAGCCGACAGCACCGCCGGGCAGCATTCCTCGAGCGCCGAGACGGCCGACCTGGTCGTCGTGGCCATGCCACCACCCTGTTTCATTCTCGACAACCTTCCATTGACAAGCATCGATTGGTTAGGGAGACTTATCGACGAACATCAATCTAATGTAGGAGTCGCTCGATGTCTGGTGTCCGAGCCGACCTGGCTCGCAGGGTGGTCGCCGAGGCGGTGGGCACAGCCCTGCTGGTCGTGGCCGTCATCGGCTCGGGCATCGCTGCCTCCCGGCTGTCTCCGGGCGACGTCGGCCTGCAGCTCTTCGAGAACGCGGCGGCGACGGCCGCCGCCCTCATCGCCATCATTCTCGCCCTTGGCCCTGTGTCGGGCGCCCACCTGAACCCCGTCGTGACCCTGGCCGACCGGGTCTTCGGTGGGGTGACCAACGCCGAAGCCGGGGCGTATTGCCTGGCCCAGGTGATCGGCGGAGTGGGCGGTGCCGTCGTCACCAACATCATGTTCTCGCTGCCGCCGGTGGAGCTGGCGACGCACGCCCGCAGCTCTGGGGGCCTGTGGATCGGCGAGGTGGTCGCCACGTTCGGGCTCCTGCTGGTGATCTTCGGCGTGGTTCGTTCAGGCCGGGCCGCGGCTGCGCCCTTCGCCGTGGGTGCCTACATCGGTGGCGCCTACTTCTTCACCTCCTCCACCAGCTTCGCCAACCCCGCCGTCACCATCGCCCGCACGCTGTCGGACACCTTCGCCGGCATCGACCCCAGCTCTGTGCCTGCATTCGTCCTGGCCCAGCTCCTCGGCGCCGCGCTGGCTGCCGGGCTGGCCCGCTTCCTGTATCCAACCATCGCCGCCGCGGCATCGGCGGTGGTGATGCCCCATCCGCCGCCCCAGGCGACGGTAGGAACCAGCCCTCATCGACCTGAGCCAAAGGAGACACCGTGACCGACGCCGTGATCAGATCGGGAATCGACCCGGACGCTGTCCAGGAGGCAGTTCGCGACCACTACGCAGCGGCGGCGCTGAACGTGCCGAGTGACGGCACGGCTCGTGAGTGCTGCGACCCGGAGCCCGGCATCGGGGCCGCCTGTTACCCGCCCGAGGACTTGGAGGGGCTCCCGGCCGCGGCGGCAGCGGCCAGCATCGGGTGTGCCAATCCGGTGGCGGTGGCCGAGCTGGCCGAAGGGGAGGTGGTGCTGGACCTCGGTTCGGGAGGAGGCATCGACGTGCTCCTCTCGGCGCGCCGCGTCGGCCCGACGGGCAAGGCCTACGGCCTGGACATGACCGACGAGATGCTCGACCTCGCCCGGCTCAACCAGGCCGAGGCGGCCGTCGACAACGTCGAGTTCCTGAAGGGCCACATGGAGGCGATCCCGCTGCCGAATGCCACCGTCGACGTGGTCCTTTCCAACTGCGTGATCGCCCTGTCGGTGGACAAGGCGGCGGTGTTTGCCGAGGCGTTCCGGGTGTTGCGGCCCCAAGGTCGACTGGCCCTGGCCGATGTCGTCGCCGAGCGAGAACCCGATCCCGACGCCGCCGTCGACGTGGCGTCGTGGGTGGCCTGCGTGAACGGGGCGCTCACCGAACGCCAGTACCGCTCCGTGATCGAGGAGGCGGGCTTCGTCGACGCATCCATCCGGTTCAGCCATGCCATCAGCCCAGGGTTCTCGTCGGTCATCGTGCGAGCACGGAAGGCAGGCGTTCAGCAGTAGCTTGCGTGTGGTGGAGCCGGCCCCCGTGATCGCCAAGCGGACGATCCTGCTGGGCGACAGCATCACCGAGCAGTATGGGGCTTTCTACGCCGCCCTCTACCCCGACGAGAACGCCATCAGGCCGGGGGGCAACAGTCAGGACCCCAGCACCCACCCGTGGGCCAAGTCGCTCGCCGCGGCCAGGGCCGGCGATGTCATCGTGCTCCAGGATTACCATGCCGACACCGACTCCCCGGTGGAGCCCTGGAAGGCGGCGTGGCGATCGCTCGTCGACGTCGCCATGTCGACAGCCGCGAGGGTCGTCATCCTCGTGGGCCATCAGCCGTCACAGTCGAACGAGGGGTTCTTCGCCTCCCTCCCGGCCGAGCACCTCGACATGGTGCCGGCCGACCTGTTCGACTGCGTCCACTACGACTACGCAGGCTCGATCGCCATGGCGAAACTCTTGAAGACGTACCTGGACGAGCCAGTTCCACCGTTGCCGCCGACCGGTTGATGCTCCGGCGGCCAGGCGTCGACATCGTCGTCTTCCAACCCGTAGATCGGGTCGTGGAGGTCGATGAAGCCGGGATAGTCGCGCTCCGGCGAGATGGCCTCGGGCCCGGGCCCGGGTGGGGCGAGAGGTGGGCGGGCCAACGGGGACGCCGGCCTGTGGCGCCGCTCGACTCCCCCAGGGTGAGCCCCTCCATGTGTCGATCCGGTACGCCCACGCGGCCCTGGGTTGCTCGCCGCAGGCATTGTGCCTACCCCCCTGTGTAGGACAGAATCACACTGCTGTCATTCCCCACCTCCGGCGCGCCCGTACCGCTTCCGGACGGCCTGGGGGCTCACGCCAAGTTCACGCGCCAGGGCGGTCCACGTGGCACCGGCGCTGCGGGCGTCGATCACAGCGCGCTCGACACGCCGCTCAAGTCGCCGCCGTTGGCGGTCCAGTGGTCCAACCGCGGCGACCAATTCCTCCCACTCCATCAGCGGGGTGGCCGAATCGGGGGACGCCGCTTGCCGGCGCCTGGCGTCGGGCCGTCCAGGTCCGGCTGGCGCCGGGTGGCTGCCGCCTCTGCGAGTTCTGCACGGCGTTGCCGCAGGCTCGGCGTGACGCGCCCACCCTTCTGCCTGCGTGCCATCCTTACAACCTTAGTTGGCAACCTAGGTTGTTAACCCGGACCGATAAACCCGCGTCCCAATCGCTCTTACCCGATTGCCGCACAGGGTCGTCCGCTGCGAGCCCGGTCTCGCCGTGACCGTCCCGCGGCTCGACCCCCACCGTCAGACCAGGCGGTGTAGCGACAGCGTCCGGCACCCGGCCTCACGTCGGGGTACACGAGTCTGCCCAGAATTCTGGCGTGACTTTCTGCCCGGACTTCTGTACAGTGGAAGCATGTCGACAAGGAGGCCCCCGGTGAGTACAAGCACCAGAAGCGGTTTGGCAGGCGGTAGCACCTTGCCCTTGACTGAGGTCCGCGACCGACTGAGCGAGATCGTGGAGGATGTGAATAGGAACGGTACCGACTGGACGATCACGCGTCATGGGCGTCCGGTCGCAGTGATCCTAAGTGCCGATGACTACGAGGCCCTGATCGAATCGCTCAACATTCTTTCTGACGACGACACCATGGACGCGCTCGCTGAGGCCGAGGCCGACGTCGAAGCGGGGCGTGTGAGCGAGAGCTGAGGGTGTAGCGATGCCGAAATATGCTCGACGGGCTGAGAAGGACCTCGCCAATCTCCCGCCCGCGTTGCGAAATCGGGCGGAGACGCTGGCCGACCGACTGGATCGAGATCCCGCTCTCGGGAAGAAGCTCCTTGGGAAGCTCCTTGGGAAGCTCGCAGGAAAGCGGTCGGTTCGACTTGGGCGGACTCATCGTATGATTTACACAGTTGGCGATGACGGCGTGACCGTACTTACAGTTGACGCACGCAAGGATGCCTATCGATGACCGGCGAAGAACCCCTGCCTGCCGATGGTCCCGAGAAGATCATATTCTTGCGAGCGCTACGCGAGTACAGTGACAACTGCGAACCACCACAACTGACACCAGGGTGCCCCTTCCGTCGGGAGGATCCGAAAATTGGTGCTTGGTGTTTGGATGAGTGCGTCGACCTGCTCGCACTGCACAACGTCCCGCCGGCAATGGAAGAAACGAAGGTGGGCGAATTCCGGATTTTGCGTGGGCGCCGTCCGCGTTCGAGGCGAGGGCTCGGCGTTCCGAGGAAGGCTTTCGACGCCCGTGGGGAGTTCCTGGCTGACGAGAATCTGGAACCTGCCCAGCAAGGCACGGTGTCGTTGGGTGCACTCATTGATGGATCTGTGATCGTCTGTTGAGGACATTCGTAGATGATTGGTCAACCTGATTCACTGAGGGCCGAATGGGCCTATTTACACGGACGTACGATCGCGCCCTGCTCAGCCGCGGAGATGAGTGCCAGGAAGGTCGATCCGGACGACATAGCCAAGGTTCTGGCGGATCGAGTTGCACTTAATACTGACGTTAGAACTACCGGCTCTCCTGGCATGACTGTGGGCGAACGTTGATTCGGTCACGCTGCTCGCTCGTGGGGAAGTCGTAGCTCGATGGGGCCGCAGGAGAGCATGACGAGGGCGAGAGCGGCGTCAGCGGAGTGGAAGCCGTAAGCGCGACGGATGATGAGGCGGACCTTGTTGTTGAGTCCTTCGATCAGCCCGTTGGATAGGCCGTAGCGGATGGCGGCGAGGATGCCGTCCCGGTGATTGCGGACCGTCGCTGCGGCCTTGACGAAGGGAGCGAGCCGGCTGCGTTGAGCCCGGGAGCACCATCGGTCGATCAGGTCGATTGCTTCGCTGGGATCGAGGTCACCGGCGAAGATCTCCCGGCCGGCCTCTTTGAGCTGATAGCCGCGCCACAGGGCGCCCCCGTGGCCTCGGATCGAGCGCAGGATGTCGGCCTGGGGACCGGTGAGGTCGCCGGGGTTCTTGAGCAACGCCCACCGGGCACCCTTGAAGCGTCTGGCCACCGCGGGATCCGGGAGCAGTCGCATCTGCTGCCAGATGTCGCGGCGCAGTTCCTCGAGGGCATCGGTCATCGCCTTCACGACATGGAAGGGATCGAAACAGATGACGGCCTGGGGGGCGTGGCCATCGGCGCGCACGCTCTTGGCGAACGCCGGGCCCATGTCCATCGACACCGCTGTGAGCTGGGCGGAACGCTGCTCACCGAGCTCGTCGAAGAACCCGTCGAGGGTCTTGGCGTCTTTGCCCTTGGCTCCCCACACGACCTTGCGGGTGCGGTGGTCGGTGACCAGAGTCAGGTAGTTGTGGTGCTTGCGCCAGCTCACCTCGTCCACGCCGATCTCGAACAGGTCGTCCAGGCGCGACGGGTCGAGCTCATCGGCCACCACCCGAGCGCAGATGCGCCCGACGGTCTCCCAGTCGATTCGCACCAGCCGGGTGATGGTCGTCTTGTCGGTCTTGGTCGCCAGCCACGCCACCAGGGCCTCGAAGTCGGCGCTGAACCGTGAGCCGTGACGAGCAAAGGGCACCGCTTCGACGCGTACCCCATGGGTCGGGCACACCAGGCGGCGCAGGTGGGCCCGTACCTCGAGGCGCCAGGTGCCGAGGTCGAGGTGACGCCATCGGGAGACGTCGACGCGTGTGATCTCGTAGGCGGCGCTGGTCGTGAACGTGCACTCCGGGCACACCAGCCGACGCCGACGGAGGGCGACGGTGACCACCACCGAGGCGGTCTGGAACTCGACATCGGTGACGTTGACGCCGCTGAGTCTCAGGAGGCGCTTGGTGAGGTCGGGCCGGGGCGCAGTGCCAGCATCTCGGCTGGTCCGTTTCCCCGGCCCGCATCCCGAACCGGACGTGCGACTTCCGGTGAGTGGCGGGAGGGAACCTCCCCCTCCCGCTCTCGCAGGACCGGACGTGAGACTCTCGCCTCATCCGGCCCCCACAGGTCGGCTGGTGGTGCGTGGAAGCATGTGCCAGTGGGCGAAGAGCC
>JBPCNP010000054.1:0-18607 GCA_051001215.1 Acidimicrobiales bacterium | reverse complement strand
ACACGATGCGGGCCAGCGTGGCTGCCCGTGCGCTCGCCGCCGGCGCGCAGGTCGTCAATGACGTCAGCGGGGGGCTGGCGGACCCGGGCATGGTCGCGTTGGTCGCCGAGGCGGGTGTGCCCTACGTCCTCATGCACTGGCGCGGACACAGTCAGGCGATGGCCGACCGTGCGGTGTACGGCGACGTGGTGGCAGAAGTGAGCGCGGCGTTGCAGGAGCGGCTGGCCGCGGTCGTGGCGGCCGGCGTCGCGGCCGAGCAGGTCGTGCTCGACCCGGGGCTGGGCTTCGCCAAGAACGCCGGGCACAACTGGGCGTTGTTGGCCCACCTCGATGCGTTGGTTTCGCTGGGGCGCCCGGTGCTCGTCGGGGCCTCCCGCAAGACCTTCCTGGGTGCGCTGCTGGCGGAATCCGGACAGCCGCGAGCGACCGAGGAGCGTGAGGACGCCACCACTGCGGCGAGCGCACTGGCCGCCGTCGCCGGTGCCTGGGGGGTACGCGTGCACCAGGTGCGGGCTAGCGCGGATGCCGTCCGGGTGGCGGCCGCGGTGCGGGCGGCGCAGTGACGCCTGCCCCCGTGCCGGAGGAGTCGGCAGGCGACCGCCTGGCCCTGCGCGGATTGCGGGCTGTCGGCCGACACGGGGTGTTGGCCGCCGAACGCAGCAGCGGGCAGGTTTTTGTCGTGGACGCCGTCCTCATGCTGGACACCCGTGCGGCGGCGGCGAGCGACGACCTCAACGACACCGTCGACTACGGCCTGCTGGCGCACCGCTTGGTCGAGCTCGTCGAGGGGGAGCCGGTCAACCTGATCGAGACCCTGGCCGATCGCCTCGCCACCGCCTGCCTGACCGACCATCGCGTTGTCGGGGTCGAGGTGAGCGTGCACAAGCCGGCTGCACCGTTGTCGGTGCCGTTCGACGACATCGTCGTGTCGATCACCCGGGCCCGGCAGTGACCGTGGCAGTTTTGGCGCTGGGCTCGAACCTCGGCGACCGGTTCGCACACCTGCAGGCCGGGGTGGCTGCCCTTGCGGAGCGGTTGCCGCTGCGGGCGGTGTCCTCGGTGTATGAGACCGAGCCGGTCGGTGGCCCGGAGCAGGCTTGCTACCTCAACGCCGTGGTGTTGGCCGAGGTGGGTCCCGGCATCGACCTGCTCGAGCTGGCCCAGCGGGTGGAGGCCGCCCAGGGTCGTCAGCGGCGCGAGCGCTGGGGCCCGCGCACCCTCGACGTCGACGTGATCGCGGTCGGGGGATCTCGAAGCGACAACCCGGCGCTGACCCTGCCCCACCCCCGGGCGCACGAGCGTGCATTCGTGCTCGTCCCCTGGGCCGAGGCCGACCCGGCAGCTGTGCTGCCCGGTTATGGTCGGGTGACCGACGTGCTGGTAGGCCTGGACCAGCACGGGGTACGTCGACGCACCGACCTCGCGCTGCCGGGGCACCGGTGAAGCCGACGCGTATTCCGGTGCTCGTCGCGGTCGCGCTGGTCTTCGCGGCCGTCGCGTTCCTGGTAGTGCGCGCGTTCTACGGTGACATCCCGCGCTTGCCGCGGTCGGCACCGGTGAGCCTGTTCCTGCTCGGGGTGGCCGAACTGGTCACGGCGTACGCAATCAGAAACCGGTTGCAGCGCCGGCCGGGCACCAAGCCGATCGAGCCGATGTCGGTGGCCCGGGCCGCGGCGCTGGCCAAGGCCAGCTCGCTCGTCGGCGCGTTCTCTGTCGGCGTCTACGGCGGGTTCTTGGCCTACACGCTGGAGCGCCGCGACCAGCTCGCGGTGGCCGGCTCGGATGCGGTGATCAGTGGGATCAGCCTCGGCTGCGGACTGCTGCTCACGCTTGCCGCCCTGCTGCTCGAGCGGGTCTGCCGCGCACCGCGACCGCCCGACGAGCACCGGTTAGGGTCGGCGCCATGAGTGGGCACGGGCACGAGCGGGATGCGCAGGACCAGACCGACGATCTCGACGCCCTGTCGACTGAGGAGCTGCGGGAGCACGCGTTCTCCCGGGCCGAGCGACACGCCGACATCGGGTTCTTCTGGGACCTGGTCAAGCACCTGCCCGCCGCCGCCGCGCTCAGCAGTGAGGACGGCAGCGCCGGCGCGATCGGCGGATCAGTGGCCGAGGTCGTCCGGCTCGTGCGCGAGCTGGCCGGGCACGACTACGGCGAGGCCGAACCGCTGCTGCGGGCGAAGTTCATCGCCTACCTGCAGCCCAACCGTGATCCCACAACCAGTCCATGATCGTGGGAAACAATGACGGGCCAGAGCCCGCAGCCCTTTCCCACGATCATGGTCAGCCGGCCTCGGGGACGCCGGCGCGTGGCGAGCGGAGTTCTCCGTCGCCCACCGAGCGGCGTAGCGCGGCGTGCAGCGACTCCGGGGTGAGTACGCCGCGGTAACGCTCGCCGTCGAGCACCGCCACCCACCCGGCGTCGTACTGCAGCATCGTGGCCAGGGCCTGCTTGAGCGTCGCCTCCAGCGGCACCCACGCCGCCATTCGCCGCGCCCGGTCGGCGACGACCCCCTCACCTCCGGCCGCGTCCGCCGCGAGCCAGCCGTGCAGCCGCTCGGCGGGATCGAGCACGACCGCCCAGCGCGCCCCGCTGGCGGCCAGCACCCGCCGCGCATCGGCCAAGGAGTCGTCGACGCCGACGACCGGCGGCTTGTCCAGGTCGACCGTGCTGATGGGAGTGACCGCAAGGCGGGTCAGGCCGCGGTCGGCCCCGACGAAGTCGGCCACGAACGGGGTCGCGGGATGGCCCAGCAGGGTGGCCGGGTCGGCGTACTGCTCAAGCACCCCGCCCTGCCGTAGCACCGCGATCCGGTCACCGAGCCGAACCGCCTCGTCGATGTCGTGGGTCACGAACACCACGGTCTTTTGGACCTCGGACTGGAGGCGCAGGAACTCCTGCTGGAGACGCTCGCGGGCGATGGGGTCGATGGCCCCGAAGGGCTCGTCCATCAGCAGCACCGGCGGGTCGACACCCAGGGCCCGGGCCACGCCGACCCGCTGCACCTGGCCGCCCGAGAGCTGGTGGGGGTAACGGTCGCGGTACGCGGCGGGGTCGAGGCCGACCAGTTCGAGCAGCTCGTCGACGCGCCGGCTCGTGCGCTGGCGATCCCACCCCATCAGGCGGGGGACAGTGGCCACGTTGGCGGCCACCGTCAGGTGCGGGAACAGGCCCACCTGCTGGATGACGTAGCCGATCCGGCGGCGCAGGACCACGGGATTGACGTCGGTGACGTCGTCGTCGCCGATGAAGATGCGCCCGCCGGTCGGTTCCACCAGGCGGTTGATCATCTTGAGGGTGGTGGTCTTGCCGCACCCCGACGGTCCCACGAGCACGCACACCTCGCCGCCGGTGACCTCGAGGTCGAGGGCGTCGACGGCCACCTGGCCGTTCGGGTAGCGCTTGGTGAGCGCCTCGAGGCGGATCATGAGATGACGATCACCAGCTTGCAGCCATGGGGGTCGATAGTCTGCCCGAGTGCTGGGTCGCGGGCTCGTGGCCGCGGGTACCGATCCCTGGGTGCGCTGGGACTGGGTGTCCCGCCACACCGACACCATCAGGGCGGCAACCCGTCAGCACGTCGAGCTGACCGTCATCGCCGTCGGCCTGGGCCTGGTCATCGCCGTTCCCCTGGCTCTGGCCGCCCGCCGCTGGCGATGGGCGAACACGCCGGTGCTCTCGGCCACCGGGATCCTCTACACCGTCCCCTCCCTCGCCCTGTTCGCCATGCTCGTGCCGTGGACGGGGCTGACCCGGACCACGGCCGAGATCGGCCTGGTCGGCTACACCCTGCTCATCCTCATTCGCAACATCGTGACCGGCCTCGACGCCGTGCCCGACGATGTGCGCGAGGCCGCCCGGGGCATGGGTCTCACCGGACGCCAGCAGCTCCTGCGCATCGAGTTCCCCCTGGCCGTGCCGTCGATCATCGCCGGCATCCGCATCGCGACCGTCACCACCATCGGGCTGGTCACCGTCACCGCCCTCATCGGCCAGGGCGGCCTCGGCCAGCTCATCCTCGACGGCCTCATTCGCGACTTCCGCACCCCGCTGGTGGTGGGGACGGTGTTGTCGATCGCCCTCGCCGTGGTGGCCGATGTCGGCCTCGTCGGCCTCGAGCGGCTCATCACCCCCTGGGCCCGGAGCCGAGGGAAGTGACCTTCTTCGGCCAGGTCGTCCGGTGGTTCACCACGGCCGCCCACTGGCACGGCAGCAACGGCATCCCCCGTCGCCTGTCCGAACATCTGGTGATGTGCGGAGCCGCCATGCTGACGGCCATGGTGGCGGCGCTGCCCACCGGCATCCTGTTGGGCCATGTCAACCGGCTGGGGGGTCTCATCATCAACCTGGCCAACGTGGGCCGGGCCATCCCTTCGTTCGCCATCCTCGTCGTGGCCACCCAGGTGGTTGGAATCGGGGCCCTTCCCGCCTTCTGCGCCCTGGTCGCCCTGGCCGTGCCGCCCATGGTCACCAATTCCTTCATCGGTGTCCGGGAGGTCGACGATCGGGTCCGGGAAGCGGCTCGGGGCATGGGCATGACCGGTCGCCAGGTGCTCGGCCGGGTCGAGCTGCCGATCGCCGTACCCATGGTGATGGCCGGCGTGCGAACCGCGGCGGTCCAGGTCGTGGCCACCGCCACGATCGCCGCCCTGGTGGCGTGGGGTGGCCTGGGCCGCTACATCGTCGACGGCCTCGCCCAGCGGGACTTCGTGCAGGTCTTCGCCGGGGCCGTGCTCGTGGCCGGCGTGGCCGTGGTCACCGAGGTCGCCCTGGCCGGCCTGCAGCGCCTGCTGTCGCCGGCAGGGCTGCGACACCGCGTTTGCGACAAGAATGTGACGTTCGTCGCCACGGCACCCGTCGTGGAGGCTGCCTGACCAGAGGAGAGACACCCATGCGATCGCCGAGCAGGTACGTCTTCGGAGCCGGAGTCGCCGGTCTGGCCCTGGTGGTCGCGGCATGCGGCAGCTCGTCCAAGAGCGGGAGCAGCACCGGCTCCAGCACACCGCCCAAGACAATGAAGATCGGGGCGTTCAACTTTCCCGAGAGCGCCATCCTGGCCGGCATCTACGAAGGAGCACTGAAGAAAACCGGTTTCGACGTCACGGTGCGACCGAACCTGGGCAGCCGCGAGGTGGTGGCGCCGGCGCTGGAGCGAGGCGAGATCGACCTGTACCCCGGCTACGCGGCCACCGACCTGGAGTTCTACAACAACTCCGCGGGCCAGGCCACACCCGACCCCCAAGCCACGACCGAGAAGCTCCGGGCCGTGCTGGCGTCGAAGGGGAGCACCGCTCTCGATCCCTCTCCGGCCATCGATGCCAACGCCTTCGCCGTCACCAAGGCCACGGCTGACAAGTACAACCTCAAGAAGCTCTCGGACCTGGCGCCCGTCGCCGGCCAGCTCGAGCTCGGGGGGCCCCCGGAATGCCCGACCCGACCCTTCTGCCAGGCCGGCCTGGTCAGCACCTACGGGCTCAACTTCAAAGAGTTCAAACCCCTCGATGTAGGTGGGCCCCTGACGGTCGCCGCACTCAAGGGCGGAGACATCGACGTGGGCCTCCTGACCTCGACCGACGGCGCCATCCCCGCCAACGGGTTCGTGGTGTTGGAGGACGACAAGCACCTGCAGAACGCCGACAACGTCGTTCCGGTGATCCGCACCGCGGCAGCCGACGACAAGGCTCGCCAGACGCTCAACAAGGTGTCGGCCGCCCTCACCACGGCCGACCTGACGGACCTGAACAAGCGGGCCGGCGTCGACAAGGAAGACCCCGAGGTCCTGGCCCAGGACTGGCTCCAGAAGCACGGCTTCTAAACGTTCACAACCCTTTGGTGCACTGACACCGCGTAGGGGCCGCCCGCATAAGGCTGGCGGTCCCACGTGGCCCAGCGGTTCACGACCGCCAGGCCCGCGGCGGTGGCGTGGGAGTCGTAGCCGGCCAGGTCGAGGCGACCGGCGTCGAGCTGGAAGCCGGACACCACCAGGCCACCGGGACGGGTGTGGCGGGCCAAGGTGGCCAGCACCAGGCCTTCGGTGCCCGGCGTGAGGTAGATCATCACGTTGCCGGCGGCCACGACGGCGTCGAAGACCCGTTCCAGGGCCAGGTGGGCCAGGTCGGCCTGAACCCACGTCACCTCCGGCGCCTTGGCCCGGGCCCGGGCCAGCATGGCCGGGTCGAGGTCGACACCCACCACGTCGAGACCCCGGCGGGCCAGCTCGGCGCCGACACGGCCCGTACCGCACCCGGCGTCGAGCACCGAGCCCTCGGAGCACAGCGATTCGACGAGGTCGGCCTCGCCGTGCACCTCCTCACCCTCGGCCGCCAACTGCTCCCACCGGTCGTCGTAGCTCGTGGCCCGGCCGTGCGCCTCGGCCAGCCACCGGTTGGCGGGGGTGGCGTCCACGACCATCGAGTGTACGGCCGGGGGCCCCCTACCGACAGCGGTCTGCTAGGCAGTCGGGCATGACCGACGCACCAGTCGCATCTCCCGTTGTCCCCCGCGAGGTGTTGTTCGGCAACCCCGAGCGCACCAGCCCACGCATCTCGCCGGACGGGACCCAGCTGGCCTGGCTGGCCCCCGACGAAGGCGTGCTGAACGTGTGGGTGAGCCCCATCGGCGGCGAGGAAGCCCGGGTCCTCACCCGCGACCGCGAGCGTGGCATCCGCTCGTTCTTCTGGGCCCACGATCGATCTCATCTGCTCTACGTCCAAGATGCCGGGGGCGACGAGAACTGGCGCCTCCACGACGTCGACCTGCACACCGGCGAGATCCGTGACCTGACACCGTTCGACGATGTCCAGGTACGGGTCGACGAGGTCGACAAACGGTTCCCCGACCACCTCCTCGTCGGGCTCAACCGCGACAATCCCGAGCTTCACGATGTGTACCGAATCGACCTTCGCACCGGCGAGCTGGAGAAGGTGGCCGACAACCCCGGCTTCATCGGGATGCTGGCCGACGCCGACTGGAACGTGCGGGCTGGGGTCGCCCCGACTCCCGACGGCGGGTTCGTGTTGATGGTGCGCGACACGCCCGACGACGAGTGGCGGCCGCTGCTCGAGATCGGCCAGGAGGACGCACTCAGCAGCGAGCCCCTCGGCTTCACCCTCGACGGCACCGGCATCTGGGCCATCACCTCGGTGGGAGCGAACGCCGGAAGGCTGGTGCGCATCGACTGTGCCACCGGCGAGAGCACCGTCGTGGCCGAGGACCCCACCTACGACGTCGGCGCCGTCCGCTTCCATCCCGACTCCCGCGAGCCACAGATCGTGGTGTTCATGAAGGACCGGGCCGACTACCGGGTCCTCGACCCGGCGGTGGCCGACGACGTCGAAGCCCTTCTCGGCCTCTCCCCCGGCGACCCGGTGCTCCTCGGCCACGATGACGCCGACCGCGTGTGGCTGGTTGCCTACACCACCGACGACGGGCCGGTCCGCTACTACGCGTGGGACCGGGCCGCGGCCCAGGCCACGTTCATGTTCGAGCACCAACCGAGCCTCTCGCGCTACCAGCTGGCCAAGATGGAACCGTTCTCCTTCACCGCCCGCGACGGCCTGGTCATCCACGGCTATGCCACCTTCCCCCCGGTCCTGCCACCAAGAGGCCTGCCCACCGTCCTCGACGTGCACGGAGGTCCCTGGGCCCGTGATGCCTGGGGGTTCGACCCCGAGGCCCAGTGGCTGGCCAACCGCGGCTACCTCTGCGTGCAGGTCAACTACCGGGGGTCGACGGGCTACGGGAAGGCGTTCGTGAACGCCGGGGACCGCCAGTGGGGGGCGGCCATGCACGACGACCTTCTCGACGCCGTCGACCACGTGGTGGCCAAGGGCTGGGCCGATCGCGAGCGCGTGGGCATCTACGGCGGGTCCTACGGCGGCTACGCCGCTCTCGTCGGCGCCGCGTTCACCCCCGATGTCTTCCGTTGCGCCGTCGACATCGTGGGCCCCTCGAACCTCGAGACCCTGATCACCTCCATCCCTGCCTACTGGGCACCGATGGTGGCCCAGTTCCATATCCGGGTGGGCAATCCCGAGACCGAGGCCGACTTTCTCTGGTCGCGCTCGCCGCTGTCCAGAGCCGACCAGATCCGCATCCCACTCCTCATCGCCCAGGGGGCCAACGACCCCCGAGTCAAACAGGCCGAGGCCGAGCAGATCGTGGCCGCCCTCACCGAGAAGGGCATCGAGCACGAGTACCTGCTCTACCCAGACGAGGGCCACGGTTTCGCCAAGCCCGAGAACCGCCTGTCCTTCTACGCCGCCGCCGAACGCTTCCTGGCCCACCACCTCGGAGGACGGGCCGAAGACTGACGCCAGCCGCTACCGGGCCTGCCGGAGCGGTTCGTCGGGCACCTCGGGGTGGACCACCGGAGCGCCCGGGCCACCTCGGCGAACGTCTCGGCCAGCTCGACGTCATGCACGGGTTCCGATGGCATCAACTTCATCCTACGACTGGTCGCCGATCTGTTCATGGCCCGGGTCCTCGCCGGCGTCGGCTGACGCCCGTCGTCGCCGAGACTCCGTGCCCGAGGTCCGCACACCGAGGAGCCACCGGGCCAGCGGCGCCTCGAACCGTCGGCCCAGGGACCGGCCCCGGAAGCCGGCCATCGGGATCGGCCACCCTCGTCCACCGTGCAGGGTCAGCCCCAGGTCGCCGGCGATCACCCGAACGGTGGCGTCGTCCACCTGTCCGTCGATCGGCACCCGCTCGACGGCGTCGAAACGGTACACGGCGGAGATGACCTGGCCCCGAAGGCGCCGGTGCGTGTCAGGCGCCGGTGCGTAGGTCGAGCCCGGCGTCGGTCACGGCCTGCTCCAGGTCGGCTCGATCATCGGGGCCCATCTCGTCGCGGGCCGCCGCCGACACCTCCAGGTCGAAGATGTCGGCCGCCGTCACCAGGGCCTCATCGTAGGCGTAGAGCGCCAGCTCCCACTCGTCGAACGGCAAGGGGGGCTCGGCGTCGAGCCGGCCGCGGAGATCACGGAGCAGGGCGGCGACCCGCTCGACACGCTCGTCGTCCATGTGCGGGCGATCAGTCGTCGTAGTTGCGCAAGGCACCGAACCGGGACTTGACGTTGGCCGGCGAGGTACCGAACGACGACGCCAGGTCGTCCCAACTGGCGCCCTCGGCGATGGCCTCGTCGACCAGGGTGCGGGTCAGCGACTCGAGGAACTGCTGGGCGGCGATGGTGGCATGGATGCGCGAGGCGGCCGGCGACGTGTTGTCGACGATCTGGTCGAGCAGGCTCTGTAGGGCGACGAACGATTCTCCGGACGTGTCGATGGGCACCGGGCCATCGTAGGCGGCGATGCCGCTACCGTCGGGCGTCTGAGCCCGCCTTCGTCCCCCGACCTGGTCGCCGGCATCGATCTGGCCACCCAGGAGGTGCGCGTCTCGTGTGCCGACCCCACCGGGCGGGTCGTCTCCCGCGGCCGGGCCCCCCTGCCGGCCCCGGAGCGACCCCGGCCGGGCTGGTCCCAGACCGACGCCAGGGCCTGGTGGCCGGCGGCGGTGACGGCCCTGCGCCAGGCCACCGACGTCCTGGGCCAGGCGGCAGCCGGGATCGCGGCCGTGGCCGTGGCCGCCACCTCGGGGACGGTCGTGGTCGTCGACGGCGACGGCCACCCCCTCGGGCCCGCCCTCCTCTACGACGACCAGCGGGCCGAGCCCCAGGCCGCCCTGGCCACCGAAGCGGGAGCGGGCCGGTGGGCGGCATCGGGATGGAAACCGGGGCCTACGTCGGGACTGGCCAAGTGGGGGTGGCTCCTCGCCCAGCCCGACGTGGCCGAGCGCGCCCGTTCGGCGTGGCACGCATCCGATGTGGTGGTGGCCGGGCTCACGGGCGAACGACCGCCGACCGACTGGAGCCACGCCCTCAAGAGCGGCTACGACCCCGGGCGGGGGGAATGGGCCCTCGAGGCCACCGCGGCGTTGCGGATCCCCGACGGCCTGCTGGGCCAGGTCCGTCCGCCGGCGTCGCCGGCGGGCGTCGTCGGCGTCGAGGCGGCCATGGCCACCGGCCTCCCCGCCGGGTGCCAGGTACGACTGGGAATGACCGACGGCTGTGCCGGGCAGGTCGCCGCCGGGGCCGATCGTCCCGGGCGCTTCGTTACCGTGGTCGGGACGACCCTGGTGGTGAAGGGGGCCACCGTCCACCCCGTCCACGACTCCTCAGGAGCGGTCTACAGCCACCGCCATCCCGGTGGGTGGTGGTTGCCGGGTGGCGCGTCCAACACCGGCGGAGCGGCGGTGGCGGCAGGGTCGCCCGGAGCCGACCTGGCCGACCTCGACCGCCGGGCCGCGGCGGTCGGGCCCGCGTCCTGTGTCACCTATCCCCTGCTCGGCACGGGCGAACGCTTCCCGTTCGTCGCCCCGGACGCCACCGGCATCTGGCTGGGCCGACCGGCCGACGAGGTCGAACACCACCGGGCCCTGCTCGAGGGAGTGGCCTTCCTCGAACGCCTCGCCTACGCCCACCTGGCCGACCTGGGTGCCGTCGCCGTCGGGTCGGTGCGCTCGGCCGGTCGGGGTGGCCGTAGCCGGGTGTGGGCGAGAGTGCGGGCGACGGTCCTGCGCCGGCCCGTCGTGGTGACCGAAGGGGCCGACACCGCATTCGGGGCGTGCATCCTGGCCGCCGCCGGCACCCTGCATGCCGACCTGGTGGCAGCCGGGGAGGCGATGGTCGCCGCGGGTGAGGAGGTGACACCCCGCGCCTCGGAGGTCGACGCCCTCGACGAGTCCTTCGCCCGCTTCGTCGTCGCCCTGGCCGAGCGCAGCTGGGTGGGCGAGCACCTGGCGCTGAGCGCCGTCACGGACGGGCACCGCCGGTGAGCGGGCATCGAATTTCTGCCACACGTGGGTGACCGACGAACCGGTGGTACCAGATGCGAGTCAGCCGGCGGCAGGTCCCGGTAGCCTGAGCCAGTGGCCGAACCCGCCATGGTCCCGCGTCCCACTGCCCAAGACGTGGCCACTGCGTGGGTCGAGGCGGTCATGGACGATGGTGAGCTGGCGAAGGCCTGGCCCCTCACCCATCCCACCCTGCGCCTGGTCCTGGTCCAGGACTGGATCTGGGCCCACCGTCACCAGAAGTGGCTGGGCCGCGGCACCGATTGGGACGGCTTGGCCACCAAGCTCGCCGTCGCCGAGCCCGACCACGCCCTGTGGCCCCGGTTCAGCACCGAGCAACTCGAGCTGTGGCACAAGATATGGAAGGGGTTCAGCACCCTGGCGTGGCGGTCCCTCGAGGACCCTGAGGTCGTCGGCCTCGACCTGGAGACGGTCACGTTCGTGGAGATCGATGCCGAGCAGGCGTCGGCCAAGCGCTACTCGTTCGCCCGACGGTTCGCCCTGCGTCACTCCGACGACGGCTGGCAGGTGGCCAGCATCAACGGTGACCAGATGTTCGTGCCCGGCTGGCCCCCGTCCATGGAGGACCAGCCCTGACGCCGCCCACCACCACCGTCGCCGGACGCGGTGCGCCTCAGCCGTGCAGGCGCTCGGCAACCAGCCGCAGGCGTTCCATCGTGACGACCATGGCCAGCCGGAGATAGCCGGCGCCCGCCGACCCGTAGAACTCGCCCGGCGACGTCACCAGCCCGCCCCTGCGAGCCAGGTCGGCGGCCGCCGCCCACGCATCTCCGTCTCGCACTCGAGCCCACAGGTAGAAGCTGCCTCCCGGCAGGGTGCACTCCAGACCGGCTCCGGTGAGGACGTCGGCGAAGAAAGCGAGACGCTCGCGATAGAGGGCGCGCTGGTCGTCGACGTGGGCGTCGTCGCCCAGGGCCACAACCGCGGCGGCCTGGACGGGCCCGGGCACCATCATGCCCACGTGCTTTCGCACCTCGGCCAGATAGTGCACCAGGTCGGGGTCGCCGGCGACGAAACCGGCCCGCAGCCCGGCCAGGTTCGACCGCTTCGACAGCGAGTGGACGGCCACCACGCCGTCGAGGCCGTGTTCCAGGATCGTGCGCGGGCCGCCGTCCCAGGTGAACTCCACGTAGCACTCGTCGGAGAACACCGGCACTCCCCGAGCCCGGCCCCACGCCGCCGCTGCTCCCAGGTCGTCGAGAGCACCGGTGGGGTTGGCCGGGGTGTTCACCCACAGGCACAGGGCCCGCGCCGCGTCGTCGTCGCCGATAGCCGACAGGTCGAGCCGCCACTGCTCGTCGACGGGAACGGGCACGGCCCGACAGCCGGCCAGCACGGCGCCCATCTCGTAGGTCGGATAGGACACGGCCGGGTAGAGCACGGTGTCGCGCGCCGGGTCGCGCAGGCGCAGGTAATGGGGCGTCGTCGCCACCAGTTCCTTGGTGCCCACGCAGGCGGCGACGGCACCGAGCGGCACGTCGACGCCCAGGCGCCGGGCCATCCATCCCACCGCGGCCTCCCGCAACGCCGTCGATCCCACTGACGGCGGATATCCACGCTCGGCGCCCGACGAGCCCAGTGCCTCGACGACCGCAGCCGGGGGCGGGTCGTGGGGGGCGCCGATCGACAGGTCGACGGCCCCCCCGGCATGGGCCGCGGCGAGCGCCTGGACCGGTCCCAGGCGATCGTAGGGATAGGGCGGAGGGGAGAACCTCGGACTCATGGCGTGAGGGTCACCTCGACGACGACCGGCGTGGGCTTCACGCCGACGGGAGGCAGTTCATGTCCCTGGCCGGAACTCGTCGAAGCGGGCCAGGTCGCTGGCGTCCAGTCGCACCCGCAGGCGGGTGGCAGCGTCCTCGTGGTCCTCGCTCAGAACCTCGCCGTAGCGGTGGAGGGCGGCGACCACCTCGCCCCGGTCGTAGGGGACGACGAGCTCGACCACGTTGGTGAGGGTCCGCAGGCGCTCCCCGATGGCGCTCAGCAGATCGTCCACGCCCGCCCCGGTGTGGGCCGAGACGAGCACCGAGCCTGGATGGCGGGCCTCGATGCGCTTCACGACCACATCGAAGCCGGCACTGTCGTCGCCGGCACTGTCGTCGCCGCGGTCGTCGCGGCGGTCGCCGGCACTGTCGTCGCCGTTGCGGCCGCCGCCGGCAGGAAGGCGGTCGGCCTTGTTGAAGGCCAGCAACTCCGGGACCTGATCGGCCCCCAGCTCGGCCAGCACGGTGCGCACGGCGTCGATCTGGAACTCGGGGTCGGGGGCGGCGGCGTCGACCACGTGCACGAGCAGGTCGGCCTCGCCCACCTCCTCGAGTGTCGACCGGAAGGCTTCGACGAGCTGATGGGGCAGCTTGCGCACGAACCCGACCGTGTCGGTGACGAGGACGCGTTCACCTCCGGGGAGGTCGAGGCGGCGGGTGGTCGGATCGACGGTGGCGAACAGGCGGTCCTCGACGAGCACGTCCGAGCGGGTGAGATGGTTGAGCAGGGTCGACTTGCCGGCGTTCGTGTAGCCGACGAGGGCGACGGTCGCCAGGCGCGAGCGCGTCCGGGCCTTGCGCTGGGTGCGGCGGTTCTGGGTCAGCTCCTTCAGGTCGGACTCGAGCTTGGTGGCCCGACGCAGCAGTCGCCGGCGGTCGACCTCGAGCTGGGTCTCTCCCGGTCCTCGCGTGCCGATCCCGCCGGCCTGCTGGCTGAGCCCCTTCCCCCGCCCTCGCAGTCGCGGCAGCCGGTAGCGCAGCAGGGCCAGCTCGACCTGGGCCTTGCCCTCCTGGGTGTGGGCGTGCTGGGCGAAGATGTCAAGGATCACCGCTGTGCGGTCGATGGCCGTGCGCCCGAGGATCTTTTCCAGGTTGCGGCTCTGGGCGGGCGACAGGTCGTCGTCGAACACCACGGTGTCGGCGTCGACGGTCTCGGAGATCTCCCGCAGCTCCTCGGCCTTGCCCTTGCCCACGAAGGTGGCCGGGTCGGGGGAGTCCCTGCGTTGCAGGATGCGTTCCGCCTCGTCGGCCCCGGCCGTGTCGACCAGGGCGGACAGCTCGTCGAGCGATGCCTCGGCCGCCTCTGCCGAGACCGGCGGGATGGCCACCCCGACCAGCACGATCCGCTCCCGCCGGTGCCGCTCGATGAGGGTCATGAGCGAGGACCGAAGCGCAGCGGAGGCCCGCAGCGACCAGAAGCTGAGCGAGGACCGAAGCGCAGCGGAGGCCCGCAGCGACCAGAAGCTGAGCGAGGACCGAAGCGCAGCGGAGGCCCGCAGCGACCAGACGTCACGGCGTCTCCACCCGGCAGACGAACTCGGCCGGTCCGGTCAGCATGACGCTGTCGCCCGACAGGTCGACGAACAGGGAGCCCCCGGGCTGGTGCACGGTGACGTGATCGCCGACCAGGTCGGCATGGTGGGCGATCACGGCCGCCGCGCAGGCACCGCTGCCACACGCCAGCGTCTCCCCCACGCCTCGCTCCCATACCCGCATGGTCAGGCTGTCGGACTCGGGACCAACCACGACGTACTCCACGTTGGTACCGCCGGGACAGTTGTGGTCCCAGGCCTGGCCGTCGGCGACGATGTCGAGCCCGTCGAGGTCGTCGACGCCGAACACGGCATGGGGGTTGCCAGCGTCGACGAAGCCCGACCAGCCGGCGTCGTCGGGCCCCAGACCGGTCCCCGGGCCCTTCCGGTCGACGATGGAGACGGCGCCCATCTCCACGCTGACGTTGCCATCGATGCCGATCGTCGCTCTCCGGTCGCCCGCCGCAGTTCCCACAACCACTTCGGAGCCGGCCACCAGTCCGGCGTCGACCACGGCCCGAACGACGCAACGCAAGCCGTTGCCGCTGATCTCGGCCACACCGCCGTCGGCGTTGCGCAGGTCCATGGTGACATCGGACCCGTCGGCACCGGCTGTGATCCGGATGAAGCCGTCGGCACCCACGCCGCGGTGGCGGTCACACACGGCGGCGGCCGTGGCTGCGTCGACGGGCTGGGCCCCGTCCATGTCGAACAGGATCAAGAAGTCGTTGCCCAGGCCGTGGTACTTCCGCAATCTCATCGGGACCAGTGTCCCAGGAGGGCAGGCAGCAGGGCGACAGGGTCTTCTGACGTGGCCATCCAGGTGATTCGAGGATCCCGTCGGAACCATGCCCGCTGCCGGCGGGCGAACCTGCGTGTGCGGCGAACGGCCACCTCCACGGCCCCGTCGAGGCCCGACCGGCCGGCGATGTGGTCGAGCAGCTCGCGATAGCCCAGGGCCTGGCGGGCCGTGCGCGAGAGCCCACCGGGGCGAGCAGCCAGAGCGGCAACCTCGTCCACGAAACCGGAGGCCAGCTGGTCGACGTAGCGATTGGCGATGCGATCAGCCACCACCTGGCGCGGCAACCACACCCCGGCGACGCGGAACCCGCTCGCGGGGTACGCCCCGAGGCCGGGGCCGAAGGATGAGAAGGGCCGGCCGCTGCCGAGCGTGACCTCGAGGGCCCGCACGATGCGACGGCCGTTGGTCGGCTCGATGCGCGCCGCGGCCGAGGGGTCGGCATCGCTCAGGCGGCGGTGAAGGGCCCCCACCCCCGCCGGCGTGAGGGCCTCGGCCTCCAGCAGGGCCCGGGCCTCGGGAAACCGGCCGGGCAGGGTGAGCCCGTCGATCACCGCCTGGAGGTAGAGCCCGGTGCCACCGACGAGGAGAGCCCGGTGACCCCGCGCCTCGACTCCGGCCACCACCTCGGCGGCAGCGGCCTGGAAGCGGGCCAACGAGAACTCCTCGCCCGGGTCGGCCAGGTCGATCAGGTGACAGGGGACCTCGGCCTGCTGGGCCGGGGTGGGCTTGGCCGTGCCGATGTCCATCTCCCGGTAGACCTGCATCGAGTCGACCGACACCAGCTCGACGTCGCCCAGCCCGAGGGCCACGGCCATGGCCAACGCCGACTTGCCCGACGCCGTGGGCCCCGCCAGCGCCAGATGCCGCAAACACGTCTGGGTCAGGACCCCGCCACCGGGATGAGGGTGCGGTGACGGGGGCGGGCCGTGACCTCGATCAGCTCGCCCCGGAGGTAGTGCGGGGCGGCGCCGGTGACGCGGACGGTGGCGTAGCTTCCCGGCCCCGGCGGGGCCTGCTCGCCGGCCGGGAAGTGCACGAGCTTGTTCTGGCGGGTACGGCCCGTGGTGACGGCCGCGTCGCGCTTGCTGGGGCCCTCGACGAGCACCTCCTCCACCCGGCCCACCCGGGCTCGGTGGCGGAGAAGGGCAGACCGCTCAACGACCACCCGGAGGCGCTCGAAACGCTCGGCCGCCACCTCGGCAGCGACGAAGCGCTCAGGCATCTCCGCTGCCGCCGTCCCCGGGCGGGGGGAGAAGAGGAACGTGTAGGCGCTGTCGTAGCCCACCTCGGCCGCCAGCTCGAGGGTGCGCTCGAAATCGTCGTCAGTCTCGCCCGGGAACCCGACGATGATGTCGGTGGTGACGGCCAGGTCGGCCACCGCGCTGCGGGCCTCGACCAGGCGGTCGAGGTAGCGCTCGGCCGTGTATCCCCGGTGCATGGCCGCCAGGGTCCGGTTGCTGCCCGACTGGAGGGGCAGGTGGAGGTGCTCACAGACCTCGGGGGTCGCCGCCATGGCCTCGATGGTCTCGGGACGCAGGTCCTTGGGGTGGGGACTGGTGAAGCGCACCCGCCTGATCCCCCCGACCGAGCCGACGGCCCGCAGCAGGTCGGCAAAAAGGGGCCGGGCCCGGCGGCGGGAATCCGACGCCCACCGCGACCCGGCCTGATGGGACGCCCACACCTGGTCGTGCGCCGAAGCGCCGGTTGCGCCCCGCAGCCCCATGGTGATGTCGCGACCGTAGGAGTTGACGTTCTGCCCGAGCAGGGTGACCTCGGTGGTGCCGGCACCGGCCAGGCCGTCCACCTCGGACACCAGCTGGGCGAAGGGCCTGCTCACCTCGGGACCCCGCACGGCAGGCACGATGCAAAACGCGCAGGCATTGTCACAACCGACCTGGATGGTGACCCAGGCGGCGTAGGCCAGGTTGCGACGGGTGGCCAGGGCCGACGGGAAGATGGCCTCGTCGCCGGCCTGGGCGGCGTCGAGGATCTCCATCACCGGGCCCTCGATTGCGGCGCGACGAAGCAGGCCGGCGGCGGCGGCCAGGTTGTGGGTGCCGAACACGGCGTCGACCTGGGGGGCCCGCTGCTGGACGAGGCCCTGGTCCTTCTGGGCCAGGCAACCCCCCACGGCGATCTGCATGCCGGGGTGCTGCTCCTTCAGGGACTTGAGCTGGCCGAGCTGGCCGTAGAGGCGATTGTCGGCGTTCTCGCGGATGCAACAGGTGTTGAGGACCACGACATCGGCAGCGTCGATGTCGTCGGTTGCCTCCAGACCGTCGGCCTCCAACACGGCCGACAACCGTTCGGAGTCGTGCTCGTTCATCTGGCACCCGAAGGTGCGGATGAGGAATCGTCGGGCCACAGCCGTACCGTACCTGCCGGGGCCGGCCCGGCGGCCCGGTCCAGTCGAGCGGTTCGGGTCAGCCGACGGCGTGCCTGGCCACCGGCGGCGGCGGCGGCAGGGTGGCCAGCGGGGGTGGTGGGATCGTGCCGTGACCACCCGGTCCGCGCTGTCGGTGCGTGTCGGGGGGCGGCGGCCGACCGACGCTGCCGGCAGGCAGGCGCCCGCTGCGGTCCTGGACGGCCAGGCGGATGGCGGTACGTCCCTCACCGTCGATCTCGATGTCGGCGAAGGTCGGGATGCAGACCAGGTCGATGTTGGACGGCGCCACGAACCCGCGGGCGATCGCAATGGCCTTGACGGCCTGGTTCAACGCACCGGCTCCCACGACTTGGATCTCGACCGCCCCGCACTGGCGCAGCACGCCAGCCAGGGCCCCGGCGACAGAGTTGGGGTTGGAACGACTGGATACCTTCAGGACCTCGACCACGTCATCTCCCAACAGCGCTCGACTGCTCTGTAGGTTCGACGGCCGAGGACGGAACTCCTGCCTCCCCGGTCCGGGCGCCGGGGGGGGGGAGGGGCTGTTCAGTCGATGCCCGGTCAGTCGATGCTGATGGGCTTGTCGTCGGGGTCGCCGACCGCCTCGGGGGCCTTGGCCTCCGTCTTGGGCTTGATCTGCTGACGGATGCGCTCGGAGATCTCCATCATGATCTCGGGGTTCTCGATGAGAAAGACCTTGGCGTTCTCGCGTCCCTGGCCCAACTGCTCGCCGTCGTAGGTGTACCAGGCCCCCGACTTCTTCACCAGGCCCAAGTCGACGCCCACGTCGAGCAGCGACCCCTCCCGGCTGATGCCCTTCCCGTAGCCGATGTCGAACTCGCACATCTTGAACGGGGGGGCGCACTTGTTCTTGACCACCTTGACCCTGGTGCGGTTGCCGATGACTTCCACACCGTCCTTGATGGCTTCGATGCGGCGGATGTCGAGGCGGACCGACGAGTAGAACTTGAGGGCCCGCCCCCCCGGCGTGGTCTCGTTGGAGCCGTACATGACGCCGATCTTCTCCCGCAACTGGTTGATGAAGATGGCGATGGTGTTGGTCTTGTTCAGCGTGCCGGTGAGCTTGCGTAGGGCCTGGGACATGAGCCGGGCCTGGAGGCCGACGTGGGTGTCGCCCATCTCCCCCTCGATCTCGGCCCGTGGGGTGAGGGCGGCGACCGAGTCGATGACGACCACGTCGAGGGCGCCCGAGCGGATCAGCATGTCGGTGATCTCCAGGGCCTGCTC
>JBPCNP010000053.1:0-13260 GCA_051001215.1 Acidimicrobiales bacterium | reverse complement strand
CGGGGGGGGGGTTGTGGGGGGGGTGGTTTGTGGGGGGGGGTGGGGTGGTGTGTGTTTTCCCCGGCCCGCCCCCGCCCAGCTCCAAGGATCTTCCCTCCGGCACCCTCACGGCCTACGACGCCGCCGGCCGAGTGCTCGCCACCGTCGATCTCATGCCGGCCCCCCAGCCGCCGATGCCGACCGCCTGCAGAGGCCCTCTGCTCCCGCCGGGCGTACCGGTCAACGAGTCGGGCCAGGCCCCGCCCCCACCCACCCTCGTCTCCCCACCGGCGGCGGTGGCCACGACCGACCCCGCGCCCACGACCACCACGCCGCCCACGACGCGTCCGTGACGGTGTTGACGCCGCCGGGCACCCCGGCGCGCGGAACCGGCACCTGGCAGGCTGAGGCCGTGGATGAGGTCGTCGTCCGGCTCGAGAGGGACGACTTCGTGCAGGTGTACCGGGCCGAGTACCGGCGGGTCGTGCGGGCGCTGGAGTTGGCCGGGGCCGATGGCCCCACGGCCGAGGACCTGGCCCAGGAGGCGTTCGCCCGCACCCTGGCCCGCTGGCGACGGGTGCGCGGGGGCGACAGCCCGGCCGGCTACGTCTACCGGGTGGCGTTCCGTCTGTGGTCACGACACTGTCGCAACCGGGACCGGCCAGACCCGGGAGGCGATGTCCTCCCCCCCGACGCCATGGCCGAGGCGGCGGCGGCGCACGCTGACGTCGAACACGCCCTGGCGGCGATGCCCCTCCGGCGCCGGACGTGCGCGGTGCTGTGTCTCGTCATCGGCTACACCCCCACCGAGGCCGGAGAGGTGATGCGCATCAAGGCCTCGACCGTCCGCAAGCATCTCGACCAGGCCCGGGCCGAGCTCACCCGTTCCGTCGAGATCATCGCCTGAGTTGCGCCGCGGTGACACGCGACTGAGAGCCTCACGCCGACGGGGTCAATCTGGTCCCATAGTCATCCTGCCGATTGGCGACCCACCGCTCGTATCACCGAGGCGGTGGCGCGCTCTTGACCATGGTGGCGGTCATTCTCCCGACGATGGAGGACTCGTAGTGGGCTTCAACGCCGGTCGTGCGGTCGAGGACCGACGATGGCGTTCGCCACGATGCGTCGTGACGGCCTCGGCGGCCATCGCCCTCCTTGTCTCCGCCGGGTGCGGAGGTGGTGCCGCCAAACACCTGGCGTCCACCGGCGAGAGCGCCACGTCGACCACCGCCCCATCGAGCTCTGCCTCGGCCGTCACGAGCGCCACGTCCGGCTCCGACACGTCGAGGCCCTCTTCCGCAGGGGCCCAGGGCTCGAATGCCCCTGCGGCCCCGAGACCCGGGACAGCGACCCGGACCAGGGCGCGACTACCTGGTCCGCCTGGCCCGAACGGCCCGGGCACACTGGTGACCTCCATCCACGAGTGGCATGACATGGTGCTGAAGCTCGTCCCCGCCGGCCAGTGTCAACCGCTCTTGGACAAGATCCACACCGACATCAAGGACCCGGAAAAGGCCTACGACCCCGACAACCAGTACGTCGCGCTGTACCGGGGGATCGCCGAGGGATGCGTCGGCCAGCTGACGGCGGCCCGGACCGATCTCGGGGAGGCGCGCCAGGTGGGGCTCGACGACAACGAGACCGGTGACCCCAGCTGCAACGCCCAACGGTTACTGGCCTTCGGTTTCGACACCTACCTCAACACCCCGATCAGCCCGCGCTGCCTGCCGCCGAGGACGACGACCACCGAGGAGCCCACGTCAACCACGACGTCGACGACCGCCTAGGTCTCCAGGGGTGACTCCGACCGGAGGGGGGGACGCCACGACCACAATGGACGGGACGGCATCGGAGGCGACCGTCCTCAAGACGGTGCAGAGCCTGGGCGCAGTCGTCGGCCCCACCGCTTTGATCACCGCTCTCCTGTACTACTTCGGGTGGGCCAAGACCGAGGCGTTCGCCCAGTACTTCGGCCTCGACGTCTCGCTCTTCGGGCTCTCGACCCAGGACTACGTCCTCCAGAGCATTCACTCGGTGTTCCTCCCGTTGGGCGAGGCACTCATCGCCGGACTTCTCCTCCTGTGGGCGCACCAGGTGATCTCGCGTCAGCTCGAGCTCCGCCCTGATCGGCCCCTCTGGCGTTGGGCTGCGGGCCTCACGGCCGTGACGGGCGTCCTCCTTTTCGTGATCGGGTTGGTCTGGAACGCCAATCTCTACCGGTCGAACGCGGTACGGGTCCTCACCCCGCTGACCCTCATGCTTGGCGTCGGGCTCTTCAGCTACGCAGTCCTCGTCGACCGACGCCGACGCCAGGCGGGTCGTCCGAGCCCACCATCGATGGCCGGCCCTGCCCGCTTGCCCGGGCTGAGCGTGATCCTCGTCTCCATGCTCATCGCCGTCGGCCTCGTCTGGGTGGTGGCCGAGTACGCCGACGTCAAGGGCCAACAGGAAGCCAGGTTCGTCGTCGACCAGATGCAGTTTCAGCCGGGAGTAGTGGTGTACAGCCCGAAGCGCCTGCACATCGAAGCCCCCGGCGTCGGAGAAACGAGGTTTCCTGAGCCGGAGTCGGCCTACGGGTTCCGTTACGACGGGCTCAAGCTGCTCTTCCACTCCGACGGCCGGTACTTCCTCGTTCCGGCGTCGTGGACACCCTCGGGCGGCACGACGATCGTCCTGCGTGACGACGACAGCTTGAGACTGGAGTTCGTCCGGTCGGGATGACCAGGACAGCCGAAGGCCGCCGTTACCGGACCTGAAGGCTGGAGCGCAGCAGCGCGGCCAGCTGATCGACGTCGACCACGTCGACGCCGGCGCCGGCGCCGGCGCCGGTGCCGATCAGCCAGTCGCGGTTGCGGCGATGGAGGTCGCTGCCGTCGAAGCGGTTGAGCACCACCACCACCGGCGGGGGCAGGACGGCGACGCACAGCAGCACGGCGTTGATGGCCCCCAGCCCGGCGTCGGCCACCAGCACCACGAGATCGGGCTCGACGGCGGCGGCCAGGGCGGCGCTGTCGGCATCGGCCGCCACCGGCGAGCGTGGACCGCCGACGGTCTCCACCCAGCCCACCGCGGTCGGTCTGGGCCAGGACAACTCGTCGACCAGGTCGGCGAGGGTGAAGGACGCAAGTCCCAGCGCCTCGGCGGCCATGGGCGGGGCCATGGCCACCTCGTACCACCGGTGTGTAGGGCAGACCTCGGTGGGCGCCTCGCCGGTGGCCTGGGCCAGCACGTCGGCATCGGTCGGGCCGGCGCCGGGCTCGAACGACTGCACCGGCTTGCGGGCCCCCATCGCCACCCCGTCGGAGCGGAGGCGCTGCAGCACCTGCGCTCCCACCCAGGTCTTGCCCACGTCGGTGGCCGTGCCCATGGCCACCACCAGGCGCTCAGGCCGGGGCACGACCGGCCACCTCGTCGATCGAGGCGGCCAGCACGTCGACGATGCGGTCCACCTCGCCCGCGGTCACAGTGAGCGGGGGCATGAGCACGACGACTGCGCCGAGCGGGCGCAGGAGCACCCCGCGTCCCACGGCGGCGGCGCACACCCGTCTTCCCCACCGGAGCCCGTCGTCGTGGTGGTGTGCGGGCTGCAGCTCCACCCCGCCCATGAGCCCGCAGAGACGGACCTCGCCCACCTCGGGCATCGGCGCCACCCGGTCCTGCAGCAGGCGCCCCAACTGGGCCGAGCGCTCGACCACGTTGGCCAGCACCCGGCCGTCGGCCAGGAGCTGGAGATGGC
The DNA here is from genome assembly GCA_051001215.1 of Acidimicrobiales bacterium. GTDB lineage: Bacteria > Actinomycetota > Acidimicrobiia > Acidimicrobiales > AC-14 > DATAQC01. Next base: position 9,545 of record JBPCNP010000053.1, on the reverse strand, counting down.
GCAGGGCCACTGCCGCGGCGAGAGCGTTGCCCCCGTAGGAGTGTCCGTGAAAGAAGGTGCGGGGACCGACGTCGGCACCGAGAAAGGCGTCGAACACGTGGCCCGAGGCGACCGTGGCCGCCATCGGGAGGTAGCCACCGGTGAGCCCCTTGCCCAGGCACAACAGGTCGGGGCGAACGTCGCAGCGCTCGGCCGCGAAGAGGGTGCCAGTGCGACCGAAGCCGGTCGCCACCTCGTCGAAGATGAGCAGCACGCCGGCGTCGCGACAGGTGCGAGCCAGGGCGGCGAAGTCCTCGGGCGGCGCCATCTGCATCCCCGCCGCTCCTTGCACGAGCGGCTCCACCACGACGGCGGCCAGCCGGGCTGCGTGTTGTTCGACCATGGCGCAGGCCGTCGTCGCCCATGCCGGGTCGCCGAGGCCGGGGGCGCGCAGGACCGGGAAGCGCAGGGGGTCGAACAGGTCGGTGCCGAACCCTCCGTCGCCCAGGGACAGTGACCCCACGGTGTCGCCGTGGTAGGCGTCGCACAGGGCCAAGTAAGCCGTACGTCCGGCCACGCCCTGGTTGACCCAGAACTGGAAAGCCACCTTGAGGGCCTGTTCGACCGCCGACGCCCCGTCGGACGCGAACAGCACATGGGGCTCGTCCACGGCCACCACCTCGGCCAAGGCTTCGGCCAGTTCGACCACGACCCGGTTGCCGTGCCCGAGCATGGTCGAGTGGGCGACCCGGTCGAGCTGGTCGCGCAGTGCGTCGTCGAGCTCGGGCACCCGGTGGCCCAGCGTGTTCACCCACAGCGACGAGATGGCGTCGAGGTACCGGCGACCGTCGACGTCGATGAGCTCGTGGCCCTCGGCCCGCTCGACGACGATGGCAGCGTCGGCGTAGCCCTGCATCTGGGTGAAGCCGTGCCACACCACAGCGGCATCGCGCTCGGCCCAGGAACGGGAATTCGGGGCCATGCGCCCCATCCTGCCCCCGACGCTCCCGGACAGGCGACAATGGCCCTGTGGACGATCCCGTGACCGAGGACCCCAACTCCATCAGCGTGCTGGTGGTCGACGACGAGGAGCTGTTCCGGCGCGGCCTGCGCACCGTGCTCGACACCGAGCCCGGCTTCACCTGCTCCGAAGCCGACGACGGTGTGCAAGCCGTGGCCCGCACCGCCGACCTGGCCCCCGACATCGTGCTCATGGACGTGCGCATGCCCAACATGGGCGGCATCGAGGCGGCGGCCCGCATCCGGGAGGAGGCGCCGTCGACCCGGGTCATCATGCTCACCGCAAGCGACGACGACGACGACCTCTACGCCGCGGTGCGGGCCGGAGCCAACGGCTACCTGCTGAAGGACTCCTCCTTCGACACCGTCGTCGAGGGGGTACGAGCCGTGGCGCGGGGCGAGAGCCTCATCAACCCGTCGATGGCCACGAAGCTGATGGCCGAGTTCGCAGCCATGGCCGAGGGGCGCCCGACCGAGACCACGGCCCGCCTCTCCGACCGGGAGCTCGACGTGCTGCGCCTCGTCGCCCAGGGCCGCACCAACCGGGAGGCGGCGGCGGCGCTGAACCTGTCGGAGAACACGGTCAAGAACCACATGGCCAACATCCTCGACAAGCTCCACCTGCGCTCGCGGGTGGAGGCCGCCATCTACGCCCTGCGGTCCAAGCTCTTCTGACGCCCGTCCACGGGCTGATCACACGGGCTGATCACCGGGAGTCGAACCCGGAGGCGGGTAGTCCGAACGGACCAGGAAAATAGGTCCGGCCGGGTGATTGTCTCGGACGCCCGGGCGGCCGAAACTATGCATGTCCCCCCAAGACACGACCCACACACGACGGACCCCGGTTCGTCGTGTGTGGCCCCGTTTTCGGGGACCGGAGGCGGGTCAGCCAGGTTTGCAGCCGAGGGTCGGTATCATCGGAGGCGAACCGATGCTCGACCAGCGTAAGGCCGCAATCCTCCGCGCCGTTGTCAAGGAGTACATCCGGACGGCCCAGCCCGTGGCCTCCGCCCATGTGGCGCGTCTCGGTGACCTGGCGGTGTCACCGGCCACCGTCCGCAACGAGATGGCCGTTCTCGAGCGCGACGGCTATCTCATCCACCCCCACACCAGCGCCGGCCGGGTCCCCACCGACAAGGGCTACCGGTTCTACGTCGACCAGTTGGGCACTCCTCCGGGACCGTTGGCCCCGGCCAAGAAGCGCCAGGTCGAGGATTTCTTCGCCAAGGCCCATGGTGAGCTGGAGCAGATGCTCGACGACACCGGGCGCTTGCTCAGCGGCCTCACCGACTGCGCCGCGGTGGTGATGGCCACCGTCCACGACAACGCCACCGTGCGCTCCTTCCAGCTCGTGGCCCTGGGGCCCAGGGTGGCCCTGGCCGTGGCCGTGCTCTCCGACGGGGCGGTGGAGAAGGAGACCCTCGAGCTCAGCGGCGAGACGGCCGAGGCCCGGGTGTCGGCCGCGTCGGCCCACCTGGGCGCCCACCTCTCGGGCCGTCCCCTCGTCGACGCCCCGGCCGCCGGCCCCACCGGCGACGAGGTCACCGACAGCATCGTGGCCCAAGCCCAGGCGGCACTGGCCACGAGCCCGCGCCGGGATCCCGAGCACGTCTTCGTGGGGGGGGCCTCGCGCATGGCCGCCACCTTCGAAGCCATCGAGACCGTGCGCCACGTGCTGGTCATGCTCGAGCAGCAGTACGTGGTCGTCAGCCTGCTCCAGGACGCCCTGCGCCACGACAAACTCGTGTCCATCGGCGTCGAGCACGGCGCCGAATCGCTGGCCGAATGCTCGGTGGTCGTGGCGCCGTACGCCGCCGCGCCCGGCGGCCCGGCCGGCACCATAGGGGTCCTCGGCCCCACTCGGATGGACTACGACCGGGCCATGGCCGCCGTGGCCATCGTGAGCGCCCGCCTGGCCCGGCGCCTCCAGGACGGTTGAGCCGAGTGAGCGCAGCGATCGAGCGGAACCAGGGGCCCGAGCGGCCCTCTGAGCGGAACCAGGGGCCCGAGCGGCCCTCTGAGCGGAACCACGGGCCCGAGCGGCGGCGAGATGGCTGAGGACTACTACGCGCTGTTGGGCGTGAGCTCGAGCGCAACCGAGGACGACATCAAGAAGGCCTACCGCCGGCGGGCCCGCGAGCTGCACCCCGACACCAACAGCGACCCGGCCGCCGAGGAGCGCTTCAAGGCCTGCACCCTGGCCTACGAGACCCTGCGCGACGCCGAGCGCCGCCGCCGCTACGACATGTTCGGGCCCGAAGGGGTGCGGGGGTCGGGAGCGGCTGGCACGGGGGCGAGCGGGGCCGGAGGCTTTCCGGGCGAGGGCTTCGGCGGTGGCCTGGGCGACTTGTTCGAGACGTTCTTCGGCGGGGCCAACTTCGGCGGTGGCGGGCGCCGGGCCGGGGGCCCGCCCCGGGGGGCAGACATGGAGACGGCGGTCGAGATCGACTTCGAGGGAGCCACCTTCGGCACCGAGGCGCAGGTGCGGGCGCGCCTTCCCATCACCTGCGACAGCTGTTCGGGCAGCGGCGCCCGGGCGGGAACCGAAGCCGAGACGTGCCAGGCGTGTGGTGGGGCGGGCGAGGTGCGCCAGGTGCGCCAGTCGATCCTGGGCCAGATGGTCACGGCCAGCGCGTGCCGCCGTTGCGGGGGCACGGGCCAGGCCATCGCCGACCCCTGCCCGACGTGTCGGGGTGAGGGCCGGGTCACCAAGGAGCAGACCTTCACCGTGGACGTGCCCGCCGGGGTCGACAACGGCTCCACCCTCCGGGTCCCGGGCCGAGGGTCGGCCGGCCCCCGAGGCGGGGCGCCGGGCGACCTCTACGTGCACCTGCGGGTCAAGCCCGACCCCCGCTTCACCCGCCAGGGCTACGACCTCGTGCACGTGTTGCACCTGCCGCTCACCCAGGCCGCCCTCGGCGCCCACCTGCGCTACGAGACCCTCGACGGCACCGAGGACCTGGTGATCCTTAAGGGCACCCAGAACGGACGTATCTTCCGCCTCCGGGGCCGCGGCGTCCCCCACGTCGACGGCCGGGGACGCGGCGACCTGCTCGTGCAGGTTGTCGTCGACACGCCCGACGACTTGAGCCGGGAGCAGGAGGACCTGCTGCGCCGCCTGGCCGACGAGCGGGGCGACGAGGTGGCTCCCCCCGACACCAGCGCCTGGGCACGAATCCGCTCGGCGTTCAAGTAGGCACATGGCCCCGGTGCGGGCCCACGCCTTCGTGGCCGACCTGGCCCGGCCCGAGCTGGACGCCGGCGATCGCCACCACCTGGAGAGGGTCCTGCGCCTGCGCCCGGGCGACGTCCTCACCGTGGGCGACGGCGCCGGTGGCTGGCGGCGCTGCCAGTTCGGCCCCGCCCTGGAGCCCCTCAGCGACATCACTGTCGACGCCCGGCCCGGCCCCGAGGTGACCGTGGCCTTCGCCCTGGTCAAAGGTGAACGGCCCGAGTGGGCCGTGCAGAAGCTCACCGAGCTCGGCGTCGACCGCATCGTCGCCTTCGCCGCCGCCCGGTCGGTCGTGCGCTGGGAGGCGGACAAGGCCACCAGGGCGACCGAGCGCCTGCGGCGGGTGGCCCGCGAAGCGGCCATGCAGTGCCGGCGCACCTGGCTGCCGGTGGTGGAGACGCCCACTACCTTCACCGAGGTCGCCGGTCGTCCGGGAGCCGTCCTCACCGACGAGCACGGCGGCCCGCCCTGGTTGGCACCGGGCCCGGTGCTGGTGGGCCCGGAGGGGGGATGGGCACCTGAGGAGCTTTCCGTCACCGGAGAGGCGGGCCGGCCGCTGCCCCGCATGACCCTCGGGCCGCACGTGCTGCGCTCCGAGACCGCCGCCGTCGCCGCGGCCGCCCTCCTCGGTGCCATCCGGGCGGGAACGGTGGCCGGTCTCCCGGCATCCCGGCGGACCTGACCGGGGCGCGCCACGCCCATTGCGCCTACACTCCGACCGTCGTCCCTCGTGTCGGGGAAGTCCCGCGTGTCGGGGAAGTCCCGCGTGTCGGGGAAGTCCCGTGTCGGGGGAAGCGGACCCTTTGCCTGGAAGAAGAGCCGGTTGATAGACCAGACGGGCACGGAGGCAGCCACCTATGCGAGGCGCGTCGGTGAGCGCCTCCGGGACATCCGTCGCCAGAAGGCCCTGTCCCTGCAGGAGGTGGAGGCCATCTCCGACCACGAGTTCAAGGCGTCGGTGCTGGGCGCCTACGAGCGGGGGGAGCGCGTCATCTCGGTGCCTCGGCTGCAACGCCTGGCCCGCCTCTACGCCGTGCCCGTCGACCAGCTCCTGCCTCCCAACGCCGACGGCGGACCAAGCGGCAGGGACGGCGCCGGCGACGATGGCCGAGGCCGGCCGGAGGCCCGGCCAACGGCGGGACCGCCGGGCAAGATCACCTTCGACCTCACCCGCTTCGACGACGTCGACGACACCCAGTTGGCCATGGTGTTCCAGTACCTGAAAGCCATCATGGTGCAGCGCCAGGATTTCAACGGCCGGGTGCTCACCATCCGCGGCGACGACATTCGGGCCATCTCCGGGCTCTTCGGCGTCGAGCCCGAGGAGCTCACCCGCCGCCTCGACGACCAGCGCCTGCGCGTCCACCGCGGCGCCGACATGGCCGGCGCCTCCTCGACCTGATCGGCGGCTCCTCCACCGACGGCGGTCGGCCTCACCCGACTACGGCGCGGGCAGGGCGAACACCTGGCCGGCGAAGATGAGGTCGGCGTTGGCCGGGTCGGCCAGGGCGCTGCGGTTGGCCTCGATGAGGCGATGCCAGTAGGGCACGATCTCGGCAGACGTCGGTGCCCGGCCCCAGGCCCGGGACAGCTCAGCTTCGGCGATCGACCAGAAGCACTGCCCCGGTCGCACCGTCCAGGTCGCCTCGGCTGCCGCCGTAGCGCTCCCGGAGGTGGGCGGCGGCGCCTCGGGGGCCGGCGTCGTGGTCGCGGGTGACGGCTGCGGCGGTGAGGCCTGGGCGACAGGTGGGCCGGCGGTGGCAGCCGGGGATTCCAGGTGCATGGTGATCGTCGGTGGTGGGGCCTCGGTCGTGGCCGTCACTGCTTCGGTCGGCACTGTTTCGACCGGCACTGTTTCGACCGACACTGTTTCGACCGACACTGTTTCGACCGACACGGCCCCGGCCGGCGTCAGGGCGTGAGCCGCAGTGGTGCCGATCGGAGCGGCCGAGATGGCCACGGCGACGGTGGTCGACACCAGCCGGCGCAGCGGGACAGCGGTGACGTGGTCGACGAGGGACGCGAGATGGCGGGCCGAGACGAGCCGCAGCCCGACACCGATGGCGCTGACGGCCACGCTGTACCAGGCGGCACCGAGGCCCAGCAGCCGCACCAGGCCGAAGGCCACGACGACGGGGTCGCGCCCGACCATCCACGTCGACCACGCCGAGGGCGTGCCCAGTGGCGGTGCAGGGAGGACCCCACCGGCAGCGTGGAGGACGACGATGGCGCCACCGAGGGCCATCCACGCGGGCAGCGCCGAGTTCGCCCGGCGAGCCCGGTCCGCCGGCAGCCGGCCGCTGTCGATCACGGCATCACGGCCGATGCCGGGCCGGGATGGTGACGGGCGCGGCATCGCCGCGGTCGACGGCAACCAGTGGGCAGCCGTCACCCACCTCGGCGGTGCGCAGGGCGAACCCGCCCTCGACCCGCCCGACGAGCTCGGCGCTCAGATCGTGGCCGGCGTCGGCCCACCCGTCGAAGATGAACACCTCACCTGTCGCCGGGCGCAACAGGGCCAGAGTGGCGCGGCCCGAGCACGACCAGTCGGCGGTGGCCACCCGGTCGTCCGGTCGACCGACCGTCCAGCGCCGATCACCCGCCTCTAGGACACCGTCGCTCCACTGGAGGGCTTCGGGACATCCGTTGCCGTCGGTGTCGGCCGACAGCGGGGAGCTCACGGCGGGGCAGGACCTGGGGGGCCCGACCGTGACCGCCGGGTCGGGCTGACGAAGGCCCTCGCCGGTGGTGCCCATCGTCGCGGACGTCGTGGCTGCGCCGGACGCCTCCGACAGGGCCGGGGGTGGTGCCGCGACGGGGGTGGCCGATGGCGAGGCGGGCCGCGGCGAGGCACTCGTGACCACGCGACCGATCACCAACATGGTCGCCACGGCCATCACGACCAACCCCCCGGCGAGCGCAACGCGAAGCCGTCGGGCCGACACGGCAGGCGACGGCGTCTCCGGGCCTTGGCGACGAAGGGACTGGAGAGCCGATGTCCCCAGGGGGGCGGCCTCGGTGACCGGCTCGGGATCGCTCCGGCGGGGCAGGCGGGCCCCGGGCACGGCCTCGCCCACCGCCGACGCCAGAGATCGGGCGCCCGGGCGCAGCTGGGGATCGGCGGTCGTCGCCCGGTCGGCCACCGCCAGCAGCGCGGCGGTGGCCAGGCGGTGGGCCGCCTGGCGGCGCCGGAGCCGATCGGCGGGAACGAGGCGGCGAAGGCGCCGGTTCACCGGCATCGGCACCCGCCGGGCCGGGAGAGCCCCCGGTCCCCGGCCACGGGATGCCGCCGAGACCAGCTCGCCCAACAGGGCTCCGAGGGCATAGACGTCAGCAGAGGGGGCCAGCGGGTCGCCGGGTGCACGGGCAGGATCCCGGTAGCCGTCGGGCAACGCTGCCGTGGCGACCGGGGGTGCGCCGGCCCGTCCCCCGTAGGCGAAGCCACACAGGACGGGCCCGCCGTCGGGCCCGACCAGGATGTGGGAGGGAATGACCGCCCCGTGCACCAGGCCCAGGTCGTGAAGGTCGGCCACGGTGGTGGCCACTGCCGCCACCACCCCTGCCGCCTCCTCAAGGTTCAGGTCGTGGGCCCGGCCCAGATCGGGACCGTCGACCCGGGTGGTCATCAGCGTGGGCCACTCGCCACCGTTGTCGAGGCCGACGAGCTCGACCACGCCGGGCATCTGACCCGCCGCCAGCACGTCGGCCTCAGCGGTGAGCCGCGTGGCGGCCACGGCATCGGCCGCCCGCTTGACCACCCGCCCATCGGTCGCCGACTGCGGCGCCGTCGCTGTCATCTCAGTAGGTTATGCCAGGCGCCACGCTGTTTCAATAGTTTTCATGTATTCGTGTCCACTTCAGCTACTGATTGTGGCCGCCGGAAGCTGGCGAGGGCCACCAGGCCGACACCGCCCAGGACCACGTCGACGGCGGCCAGGCCTCGACGCGCCGTTCGGGTCGTGCACGGCCGGTGAGGAACGACGTCGCCTGACCTGGCCCGGTCGTTGGACGGATCGACGCCGTTGCCGCCGAAAGGCGCCCCGCACCTGAACGTCGCCTGCGTCGTCTTGTTGTTCACCGCCGGGAACGACACGGCGCTGGTCCACGGCCGAAAGGCCCAGATGGCCACGGCCACGACGAACCCCGACACCCCGACGATGGCGAGCCGTCGCCAGGTGGGCACGACGGAAAGCTAACCCAGCCCCGTGGTGGTCATGGGCACCCAGGCTGCACCGCCCGTAGCGGCGAGGCGACGGCCGTGGCCTCGACCGCCCGATCCCCGGGCCCGCCGGGGATGGCGGCGGCGAACAGGGTCGACACCCGGGCCGACGCGTGGACACGGACCCTCGGCGGGCAGCCGGCCGCGGCCGGCGTTGACACGGTCACGTCGACGGCCAGGTCGTGGAAGCGGCCGGCGTCGAGGGCGGCGGTGACCCGGTCGGCGGCCAGTTGGCGGACGGTGGAGGCATCCAGGTCGACTCGTCCCGCGGTGTAGAAGACCTGGTTGCCCACACCCTCGCCGGCCGCGTCGTTGGCCGCAGCCACGACGGCGTTGGCCACCTCTCGCTGGCCGAGAAAGGTGATGGCCGAGTCGACGGCGATGGCCGCCAGCACGATCACGATGAGCACGGCGGCGGGGAACAACAACAGGACGCTGCCCCGCTGGGCCCGAGCCCTGCCCGCCGCCCGTTCAGGGCGCAACGGTCTCACAGGGCTGCGCACCGAGAGGGACCCCGCTCCGGAGCGGGTCGACGATCTCGGAGTGGCGGGCGGTAGCGGTGAACCCGTGGCCGAACCCACCGATCCAAGGGAGCGTGATGGCAGGCACCGGGTACGAGGCGGCGAAGGTCACCCGCTGGCAACGGGTGAAGCCGACCGATTCGGCCGTGAGCGCCAGACGGGCCGGGTCACGCCCCCCGCCACGCACGGCGTCGGCCGCCGCGCCACGGGCCAGGGCCGAGGGGTCGCCACCGGCGGGAGCCTCGACATAGGCCCGTGTCGCCTCCCGGGCGGCCGAGGCCACGGTCATCTTGGCGTCGATCACCGCCCAGGCGTTGGTCACGAGGAGCACGGCCACGACGAACACCATGAGACCGAAGGGAATGGCTTCGATCCCCGCCACCTGCCCGGCCTCGTCGCCGCCCAGTCGCCATGATCCCGCAAACCGGTCACGTTTCGGCGGGTCTTGCAGGCTGTCGAAATATCGAGAGGGGGTCTGGGCGGGTCTGGGGGCCGACGATGAAGGGCCTGTCGAGGCGCGTCTGGTGGGAGGCCTTCGAGCACTGCGTTGTGTGGGGCCTGAGGTCGTTTTGGC
>JBPCNP010000052.1:0-9569 GCA_051001215.1 Acidimicrobiales bacterium | reverse complement strand
CAGCCGAGCAGCTGTTCGTCAGCCAACCAGCCGTATCAGCGGCGGTCGCCGCCCTGCAACGCGAGCTGGAGGTGCCGCTCGTCACCCGGGTGGGCCGGGGCCTCCAGCTCACGCCGTCCGGGCGGGTCTTCGCCCGCTATGCCCGCCAGGTGCTCGGCCTCCTGGAGGAGGCCCGGGCCGCCGCCGCCGCCGGGCACCCCCACCCCGAACGGGGCCGGGTCCGCCTGGCCGCCGTCACCACCGCCGGCGAGCACGTGCTTCCGCGTTTCCTCGCCTCCTTCCGCGCCCAGTACCCCCACGCCGAGCTCTCGCTCGAGGTCGGGAACCGGACCCGGGTGTGGGACCTGCTCGACCATCGAGAGGTCGATCTGGTCATCGGCGGGAGGCCCCCCGGGAACGACCGGTTCGTCACCCTCGCCACCCGACCGAACGTGCTCGTCCTCGTGGCCCGGGCCGGGCAGGCGCCGCCGTCGGAGACTGGAAAAACGGTGTCGCTCGAGACGTTGCGCAAGCAGGTCCTGCTGCTGCGGGAACCGGGATCGGGAACGCGCAGTACGGCGGAGGAGATCCTCGAGGACCTGGGGCTCTCGCTCCCCACGCTCACGCTCGGCTCCAACGGCGCCATCCGCGAGTCGGTCCAGGTGGGTCTCGGGATCACCCTGATCTCCCGCGACGCGGTAGGGCGCGAACTGGACGCGGGAAGCCTTGAGGAGTGGCGCTGCCCCCCCATCCCGCTGCGCCGGGCATGGCACATGGTGGCGAGGGCAGGCGACGAGCTGGCGCCGACGGCGCAGTTGTTGCTCGCCCATGTCGCCGCGTCGAGCCCGGGCGACGATGGTGACCGCTTTCGCCTGGTCGGGCCACGGCCCTTTCCCGACCGGGCCCCTCCGGGGTAACGTCAATTCCCTGTGGCGGCCCGCAAGAGGGCCCGTCGGCGAATCAATTGCATGACGCAATTGCACTGAGGAGGACTACGAGGATCATGAGCTCGCACGATCTCGCTTCCGTTGCCCAGGCCATGGTCGCACCCGGTAAGGGGATCCTGGCCGCCGACGAGAGCAACGCGACCATCACCAAGCGGTTCGGGGCCCTCGACATCGAGGCGTCCGAGGAGAACCGCCGCGCCTACCGCGACACGCTCCTCAGCACGCCCGGGATCGAGGAGCACATCAGCGGCGTCATCCTCTACGACGAGACGATCCGTCAGAGCTCGGCCGACGGCACTCCCTTCCCGAAGATGCTCACCGAGAAGGGCATCCTCGCCGGCATCAAGGTCGACACCGGCGCCAAGGAGCTCGCCTTCGCCCCGGACGAGAAGATCACCGAGGGCCTCGACGGCCTCCGCGAGCGCATCGCCGAGTACGTGGACATGGGCGCCAAGTTCGCCAAGTGGAGGGCCGTCATCACCATCGGCGACGGCATCCCCAGCGACGACTGCATCGCCGCCAACGCCCATGCCCTGGCCCGCTACGCCGCCCTCTGCCAGGAGGGAGGGCTCGTCCCCATCGTCGAGCCCGAGGTGCTGATGGACGCCGACAACGACATCGACACCTGTTACGCCATCACGGTCAAGACCCAACAGGCGGTGTTCCGCGAGCTGGCCGCCCAGCGGGTGGAGTTCGAGGGCATGGTGCTCAAGCCCAACATGGTGATCTCCGGCAAGAAGTGCTCCACCCAGGCGAGCGTCGAGGAGGTGGCCGAGCGCACGCTGGCGTGCCTGAAGCGCACCGTGCCCCCGGCCGTGCCCGGCATCGCCTTCCTGTCCGGCGGCCAGAGCGCCGTGGTGGCGACGGAGCACCTCAACGCCATGAACGCCATCGGCGATGCCCCGTGGAAGCTGACCTTCTCCTACGGCCGGGCCCTCCAGGACCCCGCCCTCAAGGCGTGGTCGGGCAAGGCCGACAACGTCCCCGCCGGCCAGAAGGCCCTCGCCCACCGGGCCAAGGCCAACGGCGCAGCCACCTCGGCCGGCTACAAGCCCGACATGGAGTCCGACGCCGCCTAGGCCTCAGCGAGGTGTCGAGCTCGGCACCATCACCTCGATGCTGGTGCCCCGCTCCGGCCAGGACGACACACTCAGGCGGGCACCGATGAGTTCGGCCCGCTCGTTCATGCCCACCATGCCGTACGAGGGCCGAGCGTCGCCCTGCGTCAAGGTGTCCGGGTCGAACCCGCAGCCGTCGTCCTCCACCACGAGGCGGACGCCTTCGGGCACCCGCTCGAGCACGAGGCGCACGCGCGTCGCCCCGGCATGCTTCATGACGTTCTGCAGCGCTTCCTGGGCGATGCGGTAGAGGGCGACCTCCATGTGGGGCGGGAGGCGCTCGGGAGCCCCGTCGGGCTGAGCAGGCAGGTCGAGCTGGACGATGAGCCCCGACAGCGTGCGGGCCAGGCTCTCCAGGCCGGGCCCCAGGCCCAAGTCGTCGAGCACCGAGGGGCGCAGGCCGGCGATGGCGCTGCGGGTCTCGTCGAGGGCGGCGGTGGCGAGCTCCTTGGCCAGACCCAGCTCCCGTTCGAGCAGCGCAGGATCGCCGGTGGCGTCACCGGCGGCCAGGAGGTGGTACCAGAGGCTCACCAGCCGTTGGCTGATCCCGTCGTGGATCTCCCCCGCCAGGTGCCGGCGTTCCGTCTCCTGGGCCTCGACGATGCGGGCCGCGAATGCCTCCAGCGCCTCCTCCCGGTCGGCCAGGCGTTGATGCAGCTGCGCCTTCTCCACCGAACGGGCCACCAGGTTGGCCACGCCGGTGAGCAGGGCCAGGTCGGCGTCCACGTAGGTGCGGTGCTCCTCGGAGTGGACGTTCAGGACGCCCACCACCCGGCCCTCGACCAGCATGGGCACCGAGACGAGGGAGGCGTAGTCCTCCCCGCGCAGCGCGGGGATGTAGCGGTAGCGCTGGTCGTTCCACTTGTCGGGGATGACCGCGGGCTCGGCGTTGCGCGCCACCCATCCGGCCACGCCCTCGCCGATGGCGAGCTCGACGGTGCCCACCACCTCGTCGAACGGCGGGGTGGCCCCGGCCAGCACCACCCGCTGGCGCTCCTCGTCGACCAGGTGCACGAAGCACACGTCCGAACCCGTTGCCTCGGTCACCAGCGCCGGCACCCGGCGCAGCACCTCGTCGAGGTCGAGATCGCTGGAGGTCAGGTCGATGACCAGCCGGAGGAGGCGGTTCTCCGCATCCAGGGAGGCGTGAGCCCCCGGATTTGGGGGCCCCTCCCCCCCGACGGCCCCCCGAACCCCTTCGGGCGCCTTCGGCGCCGCCCTCCCATCCGCCGAAGGAGGCCCTTCGGGCCTCTCGGCGCTCAATGGAAGATGCCTTCGCGCAGGGCGGTGGCCACTGCCTGGGAGCGGTCGGTGGCCTCCAGCTTGCGGTAGACGCCCCGGGCGTGGGTCTTCACCGTCTCCTCCCCGATGTAGAGCCTCTGGCCGATGGCCCGGTTGGACAGCCCCCGGACCATGAGCTCGAGCACCTCGCTCTCCCGCTGGGTGAGGCCCAGCCGGGCCCCCGGCCAGAACTCACCACTCTGCAGGTGGGCGGCGGTGATGGCCACCCGCCCGGCCAGGGAAGGGTCGATGGCCACGTCGCCCTCCATGACCCGCTCGAGGTGCGACGCCAGCTCCGGGGCCGTGGTGGTCTTGAGGAGGAACCCGGCAGCGCCCACCCGCAACGCCTGGAAGAGGTACTGCTCGTCGTCGTACACGGTGAAGAACACCACCTTGATCCCCGGATGGCCACCGATGAGCGCCTGACACAGGTCGAGACCGCTGGCCCCCCTGAGCCGGATGTCGAGCAGGACGATATCGGGCGCCAGGTCGCCGGCCAGGTCCACAGCCCGGTGCGGCTCGGTGGTGGAACCCACGATGACCACGCGGTCGGCCTGAGAGGCCAGCATGGAGGCCAGGCCCTCCAACACCACCTGGTGGTCGTCGACCAGGAGCAGCCGGACGGGGCCCGGTGAAGCCGAGCGCTCGGTCTGAGTCACGGCCAACACTACCCCTCCGCCGTAGGACCCTCCCCCCTGCGACCCACCGTGGGGGGGAGGTGACGGTGAGAGCCCTTTCGGTAGGTTTGCCCTTCCCCCTGACACCGGGCGCAGACGCACTTCGAGCCAAGGAGCGAGACATGATGGTCGGTCGGCATCTCCCCAGCTTCGCCGCCGCGATCCCCGCACGGGGGACGACCACAATGGACCCTCCCGAACCGGCTGCACCCGAGGTGACTGTGACCGACAAGCCCATCGCCATCCAACGAGCCTGGCGCACCAGCAACGGCAACGGGAGCAGCCGCCCCATCATGCTGGCCATCGCCGGCGACAGCGCATCGGGCAAGACCACTATCACCAAGGGCATCGTGGAAGCCCTGGGGCCCGAGCGGATCACGGCGATCTGCGTGGACGACTACCACCGCTTCGACCGCGAGGAGCGCAAGGACAAGCCCTTCACGCCCTTGCACCCCGACTGCAACTACATCGAGATCATGGAGCAGCACCTCCAGCTGCTGGCCATGGGTCACCCGATCCTCAAGCCCGTGTACAACCACAAGGACGGCACCCTCGGGCGCCCCCAGCTGGTGGAGCCGCGCGAGTTCGTGATCATCGAGGGCCTTCATCCCCTGCACACCAGGCTGGCCCGGGCGTGCTTCGACGCCACCGTCTACCTCGACCCACCCGAGGAGATCCGCTTCCAGTGGAAGCTCAACCGTGACACCGGCAAGCGTGGCTACAAAGAAGAGCAGGTCCGAAAGGAGATGGAGAAGCGCGAGCCGGAGTCGGCCGAGTTCATCCGCCCGCAGCGATCCAACGCCGACATCGTCATCCGCTTCGCCCCGATCGAGGGCCGCCAGGACTCCGAGGACGAGCCCCTGAGCGCCACCATCCTGCTGCGCCCCACCATCTCGCACCCCGAGCTGTCCAAGATCCTCACCGATGACCACCGCGAGGCCATGCACCTCAAGCTCTCCCGCGACGAAGACGGCAAGCCCGTCGACTCGCTGCACATCCACTCGTACGCTGACCGCGAGATCACCCGCGAGGTGGAGGAGGAGATCTGGAAGGAGCTGGGCGTCGACGAGGAGGTGCCCCAGGCGCTCGGCACCATCGACAAGGGTGTCCGCAGCGAACCCCTGGCCCAGGCTCAGCTGATCCTGCTGTACCACCTCTTCCAGGCCCGCCACGGGTAGGCCTGGGGTGGGCTGGGCCGGCTAGCGCTAGCCCTGGTCCAGCGCGGCCAGGTGGTGGACCTCGTTGAACGAGCGCAGGACGGGGCCACGCTCGGCGATCGTCAGGCGGGTGACCGACGCCGGGTCGCAGAACATGCGCCAGGCGGCCTCGTCCCCCACCCCGAGCGCCCAGACGACGGCCGCCTTGATCGGTGAGACGTGGGTCACGACGACCACGTCGCCGGTCGCGGCCGCCTCGGCCAGCTCATCGCACGCAGCCCGCACGCGACGACCCACGGCGGCCAGCGATTCGCCGCCGGGGGGAACGTAGTCGGGGTCATCGCGCCAGCGGGCCCAGAGCGGGGCCCAGGCTTCGGCCACCGGTCGACCGTCGAGGTCCCCGTAATCGATCTCCACCCACCGCTCGTCGATCACGATTTTCGCCCGCTCACCCCGGAAGGCCGCCGCCGTCTGGCGGGCCCGCAACAGGGGGCTGCACACCACCAACGACGCACCACCGTCGACGCCACGCAGGGCGCGTGCCTGCTGCTGCCCCAGGTCGTCGAGGGCGAGATCGGCGCGGCCCTGAAGGAGGTGGGCGGCGTTGGCCGCCGTCTCCCCGTGGCGGACGAGGATCAACATCGCTCAGACCACCGCGTCCCGAGGGACGCGGCCTGTCCGCCAGAACCGAGCCCGCACCTCGGCGTCACCCAGGCGGAAACGGCGCCAGAACCAGGCCAGAGCCAGGGCGCCGGCCACCTCCTCGGCGCACAGCACGGCCACGCCGTGGTCGAGAAAGGGAAGGCGACCGTGCAGGCCCAGCCCGAACGCCGGCCACCAGAACGTGTCGGTCCGGGCCCACATGCCGTCGAGCACCAGGTGCAGGAAGGTCCCGACGGGCAGGAAGAGCCACCGGCGCCGGGCCGCCCGATGGCCTCGGGTGACGAACATGACCACACCCAGCGACACGACACCGAAGGCCAGGGTGTGGAAGGCCCGCGGCCCCCCGAACCCCGCGTCACCGATGTCGGGGAGCAGGGCGCCGACGACGACCACCCGGTAGTCGATGGCCGGATCGTGGAAGACGCTCCACACGACGACCAGGGCCATCCCGCACGGCCACAGGATCATGGTTCAGGGCGGACGAGGATCCGGCCGCACTGGTCGCACGTCACCAGCGCGTCGGGTGGCTCCCGCTTGATGCGGTCCACCTCGGTGGCCGGCAACGTCAGATGGCAGCCCTGGCAACGCCCGCCGACGAGCGAGGCCGCTCCCACTCCCCCGTGCCTGGTCCGCAGTCGCTCGTAGAGGGAGACGATGTCGGCGGGTAGGCCGGCGGCGGCCTCGGCTCGCTGGGCCGCCGCGGCGGCGAGGTCGGCGTCGATGGCGATCTGGGCCTCGACGATGGCCGCCCGCAGCCGCGAGCCTTCGCTGTCGAGACGACCGCGCTCGGCCTCGAGCGCCCGCACCGACTCGTCGAGCGGCTCCCGCTCCCCCATCGCGTCCAGCACCTCGTCCTCGAGGAGGCCGGCCCGCTGGTGCAGGAGATCCCGGTCGGCCTGCATCGCCTGCAGCTCGCGGGGGATGGTCACCGCGCCCGAGTAGAGACGCCGGTCGACCTCGGCGATCCGGGCCTCGATCGATGCCAGGTCGTCCTCGGCCCGACCCTGGCGGCGCGCCGCCTCGTCGCGCCGGGCACCGGTGTCGGCCAGCGCCGCCTCGGTAGCAACGCTCGAGTCCTCGACGCCGGCCAGCTCGGTCATCTCGGGCAACGTCTCGCGACGGTGGCGCAACCGGTCGATGGCGGTGTCGTGGCCCTGGACGACCAGGAGCTGGGAGTAGATGGTCAGCCTCGTGCCCCCGCGCTAACCCGGCGGGCGGGTGGGACGAGGCCGGCGGGGCGGGATGGTGATCACCGGGAAGCCCGGGATGCTGATGGGGGGAATGGTGAAACTCGGTCTGTCGGGCACGGTAGGGCCGGCGGCTGGCGGGACGGCGGTGGTGTCGGGACTCAGCGGCGCCACCGGTCCCACCGGCGCCACCGGGGACCGGCGGGACGGGACAAGGGTCGTGGGCTTCGAACCCTCGGTGACCGACAGGTAGCGCGAGCCGATCCCCGACGGTACCGGCTCGGGGAAGTCGACGGCCGGGCCGTCGCCCAGTGCCGCGGTCATGAACTCGTGCCAGATGCGAGCCGGATAGGTGCCGCCGAACACGGTGATGCCGCCCACGCTGCGCATGGGCACGTCGCCCTCCGGAGAGCCCATCCACACCGCGGTGGCCAGAGTGGGCGTGTAACCCACGAACCAGGCGTTCTTGTTCTCGTCGGTCGTCCCCGTCTTGCCTGCCACCGTCCATCCCGACACGGCGGCCGCCGTCCCCGTACCCCGCTGCACCACCTGGGTCAGCACCTTGGTCTCGGTGCGGGCGTTCTGGGCCGACACGACCTGCTGGCCGTGCGTATCGGCCCGCAGCAGGACGCGCCCACGGTTGTCGACGACGTCGTCCACGAAGTAGGTCGGGTGGTGCTGGCCGTCGGCGGCCAGCGTGGCGTAGGCGCCCGCCATCTCGAGGGGCGACACGCCCATGGTGCCGAGGGTGATGGACAGGAAGGGCTGGAGTGGCGAGGTGATGCCCATACGCCGGGCCGCGTCGACCACCTTGTCGGGGCCCACCAGCTTCACCAACCGGGCGAAGGCGCAGTTGACGGAGTGGACAGTGGCGTCGGTGAGGCTGAGCACCCCAGGCGCCTCACCCTCCACGTTGTCGGGGGCCCAGTCGTCGCTGCCCGGGTTGGGGATGACGCACGGCGACGCGCCCAGGATGGTGTCCTCGGGCAGGTAGCCCTCCTCCAGGGCGGCCATCAGGGTGAAGGCCTTGAAGGCCGACCCGGCCTGGCGCTGGCCCTGGGTGGCCAGGTCGAACTTGGCGCTGGCGAAGTCGGGCCCTCCGACCAGCGCCCGCACCGCACCCGACGTGGGGTCGACCGAGACCAGGGCGGCCCGGAACCGGCCGCCGGTGTCGGGCACGATGTCGGCCACCGACTGCTCGGCCTGTTGCTGCATGATCGGATCGAGTGTGGTGTGGATGCTGAGCCCGCCCTTGAACACCGCCGCGTAGCGTTCCTTGGGGCTGGCGCCGATACGAGGGTCGGCGAGAAGTTGCTGCTTGACCTGCTCGGCGAAGTAGTCACTGCCCTTCACGGGCTCGACCGGAGGCGGGGTGGGCAGAGCAGCACCCTTCAACGTGTCGGCGTCGGCGGGTGAGAGATGACCGAGCGTGGCCATGCGGTCGATGACGGCGTCGCGACGCGTGCGGGCGGCGGCCGGCTCGACCCAGGGATCGGCACCCACCGGATCACGTATCAGACTGGCCAGCAGGACGCCCTCGCCCATGTCGAGCTGGTCGACGTGCTTGCGGAAATAGGTCTCCGCCCCCGCTTCGAGGCCGTAGGCGTGGTTCCCGAGGTAGACGGCGTTGACGTAGCGCTCGAGGATCTGGCGCTTGGTCATGCTCGCCTCGAGGCGCAGAGCGAGCGCGGCCTCTTTGATCTTGCGGCTGGCCTTCTGCTCGGAGTTCAACAGGGTGATCTTGATGAGCTGCTGGGTGATGGTGGAGCCGCCCTCGAAGACGCCACCCGACTGGACGTTGACGACCATGGCCCTCGTCAGGGCCCGCACGTCGATGGCCCCGTGATCGTAGAACCGGTCGTCCTCGGCATCGAGGACCGCCCGCTGCACGTGGTCGGGCACCTGGTCGAGCGAGACCGGGACGCGGTTCTCCTCCTCGTGAAGGGTGGTCAAGACGCTGCCGTCCCGGGCGTACACGACCGACCGGGCGGCGAGGGGATCGAGGGCGAGGGGATCGCCGGCGGTGCCGCCGATCCCGGCGGCCGCTACCTGGTTGACCTGCGTGGCCACGGCCACGGTCCCCGCGGCGATGCCCGTCCCGGCCAGCAGGATGACGACGACGAAGCGGACGAGGACGCGCATCCCGGTCGAGAGGTTACCGCCTCCGGACTACGATCTTGCCTGCGGTCAGCCCCATTCCTCGCCCAGCATTGCCTCGAGGCGCTCCTTGCGCCGGGGCCGCTCGGCTTTGGGGATCTGGCGGGCGCGGCACCGGCCGGACAGACCGTGGAGCCATAGGGTGGTCTGGGCGTCTTCGTCAGGCTCGAGGACCACCCGGCTGTAGCACTCGGGACAGCGGATCGTGATCCTGGGCATTACCTTTCCCCTGCACCCCGCGAGGCATCGGTATCTTGTTCAAGAATACCGCGCTCGGCAGGCTGTCGAAATATCGAGAGGGGGTCTGGGCGGGTCTGGGGGCCGACGATGAAGGGCCTGTCGAGGCGCGTCTGGTGGGAGGCCTTCGAGCACTGCGTTGTGTGGGGCCTGAGGTCGTTTTGGC
>JBPCNP010000051.1:0-28912 GCA_051001215.1 Acidimicrobiales bacterium | reverse complement strand
GCTGGGCCAGTGTGGCCGGCAGCATCAGGCCTGCATCGGCCACCAGGTGCTCGTCGTCGAAGGTCACGGCGACGGCATCGAGGCTGTGGGATGATCGCATCGAGAAGGTGCCCTCCGATTCGGGGTTATGGCTGGCTTCGTAACCGCCATTCTCCCTGGTCAGGGGGCACTTCTACGTGATGCTCAGGCTGTCAGGGCGACGCCGATCGGTGGATCCGGGGTAAGGATCACCCATGAGCGATTCCGACGGTCCCGCCGGTTACGTCAACCCCAAGGGTGAGTTCACCCGCGACGCCAACTACATCGCCACCCGCATCACCGCAAACGGCAGAGACGGGTACGTCGTCGAGCCGGGGCGGTACCGCCTGGTGGTGAGCCGGGCGTGCCCGTGGGCCAACCGGGCGATCATCGTGCGCCGCCTGCTCGGCCTCGAGCCGGTGTTGTCGATGGCGGTGGCCGGCCCGACCCACGACAGGCGGAGCTGGACCTTCGACCTCGACCCGGGTAGGCGCGATCCGGTGCTCGGCATCGAGCGGCTCCAGGAGGCCTTCTTCGCCCGGTTCCCCGGCTACGACCGGGGCATCACCGTCCCCGCCATCGTCGACATCCCCTCCGGCGAGGTCGTCACCAACGACTATCCGCGGATCACCCTCGACTTCTCCACCGAGTGGCGCGCCTTTCACCGCCCGGGTGCCCCCGACCTCTACCCCGAGGCCAGCCGTGACGAGATCGACGAGGTCGCCGAGCTCGTCTTCAAAGACGTCAACAACGGCGTGTACCGGTGCGGCTTCGCCGGCACCCAGGACTCCTACGAGAAGGCCTACCGGCGCCTGTTCGACCGCCTCGACTGGCTGTCCGAGCGGCTGGAGACCCAGCGCTACCTGGTGGGCGACACCATCACCGAAGCCGACGTCCGGCTCTTCACCACGCTGGCCCGCTTCGATGCCGTCTACCACGGTCACTTCAAGTGCAACCGGCAGAAGCTGTCAGAGATGCCGGTGCTGTGGGCCTACGCGCGCGACCTCTTCCAGACGCCGGGCTTCGGGGACACGACCGACTTCGAACACATCAAGCACCACTATTACGAGGTCCACACCGACATCAACCCGACCGCCATCGTGCCTGCAGGCCCCGACCTCGCCAACTGGCTCACCGACCACGGTCGCCAAGCCCTGGGCGGACGCCCGTTCGGCGACGGCACACCGCCGGGGCCACCGCCGGCCGACGAGGCGGTGCCAGCCGACCACACGCCATTGCCATCCTGACCGGCGCCGCACCGCCCAGCGGAGTTACGGCTTGCGGCCGAGGGCGATGACCGCCGACGTTTTCGGCCCGCGCAGCCGGGCCAGCTTGGCCTGATCGAGGCGGTTCACCGCAGCCATGGTCCGACACAGCCAGGGCTCGGCGTGGTCCTGGCTGCGTCTGCCGCTGCGGGCGCGGCTGCCGCTGCGGACCCGGGTGACGAGCGACGACGGATGCAACAGGGACTGGAGGTGGTGGACCTGCTCGGGCACCAGCCCGAGATCGCCCAGCATGGCGACGAGCCGGGCGCCGGCCTGGCGTCGGGTGCCGGGACCGGTGCCGGCGACGCCCGATGTCGGCGCCCCCACCGAGGCCGACAGCACGGCCAGGCCGCCAGGGCGCAGGACGCGCCTGGCCTCGGTCAGCGGGCCATGGCCGCCATGGGGTCGTGCGACGACGTCGAGGAGGAGCACGCAATCGACGGTTGCGTCGGCCAGGGGAAGGTGGGCGGGGCCGGCCCTGAGCACGAGGGTGGCCACCGGCGCCCGGACCGCGAGCGTCGCCGCCGTCGTCACGGCCAGCGTGGCGTAGTCGTCGGTGAACGACTGGAGACATGAGTCGGGATGGCAGGACACATCGGCCACCAGTGATCCGACGGGGAGGCGGTACCCGACCATGCGGCGGACGAAATCGGCCCGGACCCCTCCCTGGAGGCGGGCGGCGTCGGCGACCACCGAATGATGGTACCGACCGGCGCCGTCGATCACGGAGCGCCGGGGGCCCCGTCGCGCATGGCCAGGGTGCGCGAGGCCAGGCTCTGAGCCAACGCCACGTTCTGCTCGACCAGCACCACGGCGACGCCCGACTCGGCCAAATCGGTGAAGGCCCGGCCGCACTCGGTGGCCCGATCGGGAGAGAGCCCAGCCGAGGGCTCATCCAGCAGGAGGGCACGGGGCAGGGTGCACAGCACCCGCCCGATGGCCAGGAGCTGCTGCTCGCCCCCCGACAACGATGCCGCCCGTTGCCCACGCTTTGCACCCAGCACCGGGAAGCGCTCGATCCATTCGGTCCGTGTGGCGTGCGACCTCGTCCGGTCGGGAGGCGGGGACCCGAGGTCGACCACCTCGAAGTTCTCGGCCACGGTGAGCGACGGGAACACGCGGATCGACTGCGGCAACAGGCGCAGGCCGAGGGCACCCCGCCGCTCTGCGCCCATGGCGTCCACCCGCCGGCCGCCGAGGGCGATCCGGCCCCGCCGCGGGCGCAACAGGCCGGCGATGGCCCACAGCAACGACGACTTCCCCGATCCGTTGCCGCCCAGCACGGCCACGATCTCGCCTCCCTCCACGTCGAGGTCGGCCCCCCGCACCACCGGCACCCGGTCCCACCCCGCCTCCAGGCCCTGTACCGTCAACACGGCGGCGCGCCGGCGAGATGCGGGGAGATGGCGGGGTGGGCGGCCACCGAGGCGAAGGATCCCTCGGCGACGATGCTCCCGTCGGACATACCCGCCACCCTGTCGCAGACCTGCTCCACCCAGCCATGGTCGTGCTCGACGACCAGAACGCCGACGCCGCTGTCGCGCCGGTCGCGGATGAGGCGGGTCAGGCCCCCGAGCTGCTCGGGGTCGACGCCGGCGCCGGGCTCGTCGAGCACGAGGTAGCCGGGGCGGGCGGCAAAGGCCCGGGCCAGCTCCACCCGCCGCCGCTGTCCGTGCGACAGCGCCCCGACGGCCTGGCCGGCGAAGGCGGCCAGGCCCAGCTGGTCGAGGGCGCCCATGGCGCTCTCGCGTAGCGCTCGCTCCCGGCGCCGGAAACCGGGCGGCCGGGCCCAGGCGCCGGCCAGCGAGGGCCGAACCCCTCGCTGGGCGCCGACCACGACGTTGTCGAGCACGCTCAGGCCCTCGAACAGGCGAAGGTTCTGGTAGCTGCGCACCACGCCTGCGGCGCAGAGGCGGGCGCTGCTCGCTCCGGTGAGATCGACGCCGTCGACCACCACCCGTCCCGACGACGGCGCCAGCGCCCCGCTGGCCAGGTTGACGAGCGTGGTCTTGCCCGAGCCGTTGGGCCCGATGACCCCGAGCACCTCGCCGGCACTGAGGGTCAACGACACGTCGACGACGGCGTGGACCCCGGCGAAGTCACGGGACACGGCGCCGAGATGCAGGCCCGATGCGCGCTGGTCGTCGGTCACGGGACCGGGACCTCTGCCCCCCCCGCTGGGCGCGGCGCCGGCAGGCGCAGCATCGTGCGCAGTCGCACCCGGGCCGAACCCACCAGCCCCAGCCGGGACGCGACCACGGCCAGGATGACCAGCCCGGTGACGGCCTCGGACACGTCGGCGTAGGCAGCGAGGCGGTCGAGCACGGCGGTGATGGCCACGGCGGCGACGACGGTACGGCCCATGTGCGCCTCGCCGGCGATCAGCACGACGAGGATGACGACCACGGTCTGGTTGAGGCCGAACGACACCGAGGACACGAACCCGTTCTGCACGGCGTAGATGCCCCCGGCCACCCCGGCCATTCCCGATCCCACGGCGAAGGCAAGGAGGCGAAGTCGCCCTGTGTGGACGCCGAACGATCGCGCTGCCACCTCGTCGTCGCGCAGGGCCATCCACGCCCGGCCCAGCGGCGAGGCCTTCACCGCCAGCGCCCCGGCCAAAACGGCGAGCCCGAGGCCGAGGGCCACCGCGTACAGGCCACGGTCATCGAGGGCGTGGCCGAACACCGACACCCCCGGGACGCCGGCGATGCCCTGGAAGCCGCCGGTGAAGCGCTCGGTGTTGAGGAACAGCGACTGGAGGATCTCGCCGGCGGCCAGGGTGGCAAGGGCCAGGACGTCGCCGCGCACCCGCAGTCCGGGCAACCCGACCACCACTCCGAACCCGGCCGCGACCACGACGGCAGGGAGCAGGGCGGCCCAGAACGACCACCCGAGTTCGACCATGAGCTGGGCGACGGCGTAGGCCCCGACGCCCTGGAGGGGGGCCTGCGCCACCGAGAGCTGTCCTGACAGGCCGAAGACGACCTGGAGGCCGAGCGCGGTGATCACCGCGATCACCGCCGTCGTGCCCAGCCCGTACCCGTGCCGACCCCCGATCCACACCGGAAGGAGGGCGAGCAGGGCCAGGCCCGACAAGGCTCCGGCCGAGGACCGTCGTAGGCGGCTCAACGCTCCAGGGAGATCTCCTTGACCTCCTTGGGACCGGTCTGCTCGTAGCCGGTGGTGAAGATGGGCTTGCCCGCCTGGATCTGGAAGATGTAGAGCCGGCCGCCCACCCGTGACCCGTCCGGCGCGAACCTGAGCGGACCGACGCCCGTGTCGGCGATGGAGATCTTGTGCAGGTGGTCGGAGAGGTCGAGCCGGGTGCTGGCCCCGTCGGCGAAGCCGGCGGCCACCGCCTGCACGCCCTCGTAGGCGAAGACGGCGGGATCGGGGACCACCGACTCCTTGGTGGCCGCGGTGTAGGCGTTGCGCAAGGCGACAGCGGCGGGCGTGTTGCGTTGGGCGTCGGTCGGCGAGTTGCCGATGACACCGTTGGCCAGGGCTCCGGCGACGCCGAGGAACGAGTCGCTGTTGGTGATCCCGCCCGGGTCGAACACGGGCACCTTGAGGCCGACCTGTTCGCCGGCCTGCTTCACGATGAGGGCGTCGTCGGGGGCCAGACCCACCATCACCAGCGAGTCGGCTCCCGCCGCCTTGATCTTCCCGAGCTGGGTGGTGAAGTCGGGGTCGTTGAACTTGAAGGTCTCGTTGGCGACCGGCGTCACGCCCTTGTCCTTCAGGCGCTCGACGAAGAAGTCAGTCACGCCGTCGCCGTAGGTGCCGGTGGCGTGAAGGATGCCCGGCTTCCTGAGGCCCTTCTTGAGCAGTTGGTCGGCCACCGAGAAGGCGTAGGCAGGGAAGGTGGGGGGCACCACGAACACGCTCTTCAGGGCTGTGGCCCCGTCGAGAATCTTGGGTGAGGAGGCGTAGGCGGCCAGGTAGGAGAGGCCGGCCTGGCTGGCCACGGGGGCGGCGGCGACGGAGCCGTCGGACAGACCGGAGCCCACGAAGGCCATGTACTTCTCGTCGTCGACCACCTTGCGGATGTTGTCGACGGCCTTCTGCGGGAGATCGGTGTCGTCGAAGCCGTCGTCGATCTGGATCTGGGCGCCCGCGAGGGGCCCGGCGGTGATCCCCCCGCCGGCGTTGATCTGGCTGGCCGCCAGCTTGGCCCCGGCCCGGATCTGGTCGCCGGTCGCCTTGTCGTCACCCGAGAAGGGGCCGCCGACGGCGATGACCACCTTCTTGGGCCCGGCCGTCGTCGAGCTCCCACCAGCCGCGTCGTTCTTGGAGCTGCTGCCGCCGCAGGCCGCGGCCAGAACCAGCGCCGATGCCACGATGACGAGTCTCTTCACGAATTCCTCCGAGTGGTTGGGTCGCGTAGTGGTCGGGTCGAGTAGTAGTCGGGTCGAGCGATGACAGATCAAACGGTGCGTAAGCGGTTGCGGGCCAGCATCCCCTCGGGGACGAGGAGCAGCACCGCGATCAGGAGACCGAACGTGACGACGTCGCGGAACCGGGTTGACAGGTACCCGGAGACGAAGCTCTGCACCGTCCCGAGCGCCAGCCCCCCGAGGAGGGCCCCCCGAAACCATCCGACCCCGCCCAGGATGGCCGCCACGAACCCGGTGAGGGTGGCCTGCCAACCGAGGGAGATGTACACCAGGCCGAAGAACGACGAGAACAGGGCGCCGGCCAGACCGCCCACGGCTCCGGCGATGGCGTAGGTCCACGCCAGGGTACGAGCGACGGGGATGCCGGCGAGGCGGGCCAGCGTCGGTTCGTCGGCCACGGCGCGCACCCGCGGGCCCGTCACCCCGCGACGGAGGAAGACGGCGAGGGCAAGCGGTACGAGAATGCCCGCGGCCACGACCCACCACGCCGCGGCCGGCAGCCGGTAATCGCCGAACAGGTTGACCCGGCCACCGGGGAACAGCGGCGGGCGAACGGCCTCGCTCCCGCTCGGGTTCACCAGCGCGGCCACATTGCGAACGACCAGGGCCACACCCAGGGCGGGGAGGAAGCCGAGGCCGGCCGTGCCTGCCCGGCGACGGCGGGCGACCGGGCCGTAGACCGCGAGGTAGGCGACAACGCCGATGGCCGCAGCCACGGCCACGTCGGTCAGGACGGCCAGCGGGCGCAGACCGGAGACGTGCAGCGTCCCGACGGCCACGTAGGTGGCCAGCATGAGGGAGTCACCGTGGGCCAGGTTCAGGTCACCCGATGCGCGCAGGACCAGGCTCAGCCCGGTGGCGAACAGCGAATAGAGGAGTCCCAGGACTAGGCTGGTCACACAGACAGTGAGAAAAAGCTCCATCGGCGAGCCGGAGATTATCTCAAAAGGCAAGGTTATCTCAACAGGCATTGAAATTCCTGACCATGGCTCGCGGACGCCGTTCAGGTAGGGTTGGGCCGTGGTCACCGCTGTCACCCGGTCCGAAGCCGAGCGTCTCTCCGACGAGCTCGGTGTGCTGGCCGAGCCGCACCGCCTGCTGGTGTTGCGCCATCTCCGACGGGGGGCCCGCAGTGCCGGCTTCCTGGCCCAGGCCGTGGGGATGGAGCCGTCGTTGGCCAGCCATCATCTCGCCGTGCTGGCCGGGGCCGGCCTGGTGACCCGGCGGCGCAAGGGTCACTACATCTGTTACGCCGCGAATCGCGAGGGTTTCAGAGAGCTCTACCAGAAGCTGGGCCGACTGGCCGGGGTCACCGGAGCGGCTGTCGAATCCATCTCTCCCTCCCGCGACGACCCGTGTTAGGCCGCCATCACCTTCGTCGCCCCTGAGGCGCGGCCCGACGGCTTGGTTCTCGAACCATGGCTGGGCACCCTCGTGCGCTGCTACCCGGGTCGGGTCCGCACGATCGTCGAGGCCCTCGACCGGGCTCGAGCCACCTTCCCCGAGAACACCGCCGTGGAGAGCGACGGTGGCGGCGTCACCTATGGGGAGCTAGCCGAGCTGGTCGAAGGAGCGGCCGAACGATTGCTCTACGAGGGTCTGGTGCCGGGTGACCGACTCGCCGTGTGCCTGGACAACGGTCTCGACATCATCGTGGCCATCTGGGCCTGTGCCCGGGCCGGACTCGTGTTCGTGGGCCTGTCCACCCGCCTGCAGCCACCCCAATGGGCGTGGATGCTGCGCCACTCCGGTGCCGCCCTCGTGCTGTGCCATCCGGCGTACCTCGACGGGGCGGGCGATGCCGGTGCCGAGGCCGGGTTGGCCCCCGATCGGGTCCGCCCGGTTTCCGACGTCCTCACGGGCCGGCGCCGGCCCTGGCGTGGGGCCGACCTCCCCTTCCCCGACGAAGACGACGTCTACGGCGTCGTCTACACGTCGGGCACGACGGGGCGGCCCAAGGCCAGCCAGCTCGTGCACCGCTGCACCATGCACTCGGCCATCGCCTATGTGCGCACCCTGGGCCTCACCGGCGACGACCGGACGGCCATCGTGTTCCCGCTCTACTACGTCACCGGCCACATCGCCCAGGTCACGCCGATGATGCTGGTGGGCGGCACGTCGGTCCCGGTGCGAGAGGTCGTGGCCGCCGATCTCGTCCGGCTCATGGGCGAGCGCCGTATCACCTATCTGATGGTCGTCCCCTCACTGTGGCCCCTGCTCATGCGAGTGCCAGGGTTCCAATGGCCCGACCTGGCTCACGTGCAGATCGGTGCCTTCGGGGGGTCGCCCGTGCCCATCTCCACCGTCGCCGCCCTGCGCCAGCGCATGCCTCAACTCCGCCTGTTCGACGCCTACGGCCTCACCGAGACCCACTCACCGGTCACCGTCCTGCTCGACGCCGAGTTCCGTCGCCGACCGGGATCGGTGGGCCGCCCCCTGCCGTGCGCCGAGGCCCGGGCCGTGGGTGACGACGGTCGCGACGTGGATGCCGGTGAGCCCGGGGAACTGTGGGTGCGAGGGCCGATGATCACGTCGGGCTACTTCGCCGATCCGCAGGCCACGGCAGGGGCCATCACCGATGGCTGGCTCCACACCGGCGACCTCGTCCGCATCGACGAGGAGGGCTACGTGTTCATCCTCGATCGCAAGACGGACATGATCATGAGGGGTGGTTTCAAGGTGTACTCGGTGGAGCTCGAGTACGTGCTCGTCAGCCACCCCGACATCGCCGAGGCAGCGGCGTTCGGCCTGCCCGACCGGGTGGCCTACGAGTCGGTGGCGGCATACGTGGTGCCCGCTGCGGGCCGGTCCATCGAACCGTCCGCCGTGCAGCAGTGGGTCGCCTCGCAGATGGCCGACTTCGCCGTCCCTCGTCATGTCCGAGTGGTGGATACGATCCCTCGTAACCGGACCGGGAAGGTCGACAAAGCCTCCCTTCGGCACGCGCTACTCGCCGAGCTGGAATCCAGGAGGACCGAGAGTGCCAGTTCCTGAACAGGTCATGCCCGGCGTCGAACAACGCATCCGCCAGATCCTCTCCGTGCACCTCGACGTCGACCTCGATCGTCTCACGCCCCAGAGCCGCCTGGGCGAGGACCTGTGCGTGGACTCCCTCACCGCTGTCGAACTGCTGATGGTGCTCGAGGACGAGTTCGACATCGCCCTGCCCGAGGACGAGGTCGGCGATCTGTTGACCTTCGCCGACCTCGTCCTCGCCGTCTCCGATCAGGTGGCGGCCAGAGCCTGACGCTCAGGCGCCACCGGTGGCGTTCGAGCCACCCGGGTCGTCGCCACTGTCGCCCAGGGTCCCGCCGGGCTGGGCCTCCGCGGGATCGTCCTGTGGTCCAGTGGAGACGCCGGTGCCCTCACTGGGGCTGCCGTGGGCCGACACGTTGTCCCCCCGCCCTTCTCCGCCGGCCAGGTCCTGGTTCTCCTGGTCAGGATCGTCCGACATGGGCTCTCCGGTTTCGGGGTTGACGACAGGCATGGTCGAGCTCCTTTTTTCCAGTATTTGTGAGGCACATGTACCCCGGGTGTCGATGGCAAGAAACGTCGGGGCGGCGCAGGCTATCGGCTGCGACCCTCCTGCCGGGCCCGGTGATCACGGGCCAGGGCGTAGGCCTGCTCGAAGCCGGCCACCCGGCCGGCCCAGGACAGGTGGGCCCGGGCGTGGGCCAGGGCCGCAGCTCCTCGTCTCGCCATCTCCCGTGGTTGGTTGACGGCGTCGACGAGGGTCTCGGCCAGAGCTGCCTCGTCGTCGGGCGGGACGAGCCAGCCCGTCGGTCGAGCCGGGTCGACGTTGACGATGAAGGGGAACCCGCCACTGTCGGTTGCGATCACCGCCAGCCCGACGGCCATGGCCTCGAGCGGCGTCTGAGGGTACGAGTCGTCGACCGAGGGCATCACCAGGGCGTCACAGGCGGCGAGGGCCTCGGGAAGGTCGTCATGGCCGCGCCAACCGGCGAAGAAGATCCCCTCCGGGCCGACCTCCCGGGCGACCGGCACCGGGTGCTGGCCCTCCCACTCGCCGGGGTGGCCTCCCCACACCAGCAGCGAGGCCGGGCGGTCGAACTGCGGCCGGGCTCGGGCGAAGGCCCGCAGCAACAGCGGCACCCGCTTGGCCGCGCTGAACCGTCCGACGAAGATCAAGACAGGGCCGGCGTTGTCTTGCAGCCGGTCGAGGTCGGCATCGCGGTAGGCGACCGTACCGGGAACGGCGGAGGTGTCCCAGCCCTGGGGGTCTTCCACGAGCCAGCGTCGGAAGAGGGCCCGGCGCCTGCTCGGGCTCATCGGCCGTGGGCGGAACCTGGCCACATCGACGCCGTTGGGCACGTCGGTGACCCGGTCGGCGTCGACGCCGAGGACGTCGACTGCGGTCGCCCGTTCGGTCGGTGACACCACCACGAGGTGGTCAGCGGCGCGAGCCTGACGGCGGAAGCGGTCGCTCCAGGCCTGGCCGTGGACCCACTGCTCCCATCTGGTCGTGCGAACGAGCTCGTCGTGGTCACCCCCGTGCACCGGATCGGGGCCCGGGTGGTCCCGGATCCAGTCGGGCATCCCGGCCAGGGTGGTGCCCAACGACCGGGCGAGGGCGGTCCGCTCCATGGCTGCCTCGATGAACTTGGTCTCTGTCCCGTGGAGGTGGGCGACGACGGCTCGGTCGGGCCAGCGACGACGGACGGCGTCGTGCTGGGGAGTCAGGTGATGAAGGTGGAAGACATCAGCACGATCGCCGCCGGCGTCGCTGAACGGTGTCTCCCATACCGACGACAGATGCTCGGCCAGCCCGGGAGGCACGGCGGCGAACACCACGTCGGGCGCTCCCACACGGTCCTCGTACGACGGATGCATCGGCACCGCAGCCGCGATGGCGCTCCCGCCGGCAGCGAAGACCCGGACCGCCTCCGAGTAGTCGAGGTGGCGCGTGGAGATCCCGGAGAAGAAGGTGGACGCGTTGGTCTCCTCGCCGGGCGGCCCGAGTGACCCCGCCACCAGCTCGACCGACCAGTCGGCGCTGGTCAGGGCCCCCGACAGGTAGCGCGCCACCTGAGCCGATCCCCCGCGCGGAAAGAAGAGCAGGCCCATCACGATGTGCCCCTTGGCCATACCGGGGACACTGCCACGACGGGGCCCGGCGACCCGACAGACCCGGTGACGCCCGGTACCGTGGGACTCCAGCCCGGGCAGGGCGGTTGACGAGGAGACTGGTGGCGGGACGCACGCACACAGGTCATCGGCCGTTGGCCGGCTGGGAAGGCGATCTGGAAGCGCTGAAGGCGATGGCGACCGATGCCATAGGCGGCCGGGGAAGCCTGGTGGTGCTCAGCGGGGCGCCGGGAACGGGCAGGACCAACCTGGCTGGGCAGCTCTGCACCTGGGCCGAAACCAAAGGCATGCGCCCGCTGTGGTCGCGGTCGGTGCCGGGTCGCGGCGCACCCTCGCTGGCGCCGTGGGCGGACGTCGTGCGGGCGGCCGTCGGCGCCACCGACCCTGGGTTCCTGCTCGCCAGTCTCCGAGGGCGGGTCACGGCCGCCCACGCCCTGGGCATGGCTCCCGAGCTGATCCCGGGCCGTGCGCCGCCCGATGAGCCCCCTCTGCCCGACCGCCTAGCGCTGTTCGACGGGACGACCCTCCTGATCGACCACCTGGCCCGCGCCGGGCCGCTGCTGGTCGTCCTCGACGACTTCGATGCTGCGGGCATGGCCTCGCATCGGTTCCTCGAGTTCCTCCTCCCCGCCCTGCCCGACATCCCGATGCTGGTCGTGGCCATCATGTCCCCCGACACCCCCTTGCTCGTCCGTCTGAGCGACCATGCCCACCGCCTGGCGCTACCCCCCCTCGGGGCAGAGGTGACGGCGGAACTGGACGGTCGCCTGGCTCGCCTCACGCCGGCCACCCGGCGGGCCCTCGCCCTGGCCGCCGTGGTCGGCGAGGAGCTCGACCTCGACGTGCTCGGGGTGGTGGACGGCGCAGGGGAGGAAGAGATCTCCGTCGTCCTGGGCGAGGCACAGCGGGCGGGGATCGTCGATGTCAGCGATGCGGGCACCGGCCGGTGGGCCTTCACCCACACGCGCTGGCGCCAGGCATCGGCATTCGGCCTCACCCAGGCCGAACGGCCCGAGGCCCATCTGCAGGTGGGTCGGGCCCTGGAGCAGCGGTACGGAGCCGATGCGCCGGCTCACGCCGTCGAGTTGGCTACACACTTCCTCGCCGCCGCCGCCATCGACCCCGACTCGGCCGTCCGGTGGGCTGAGCAGGCGGGAGACCACGCGCTGCGGGAGCTGGCGTGGGAGGACGCCGCCGTGTCCTACCGGCAGGCCCTCGACGTGGGTGCTGCGGTGGGCGACGATGCCCGGGCCCGGCTGCTGGTGGCCGTGGGTCGAGCCCTGCTGGCCGCAGGCGACGACGCCGGGGCCCGGTCGGCCTATGAGGACGCGGCCGACCTGGCCCGCAGCCGCGGCCGGGCCGGCGACCTGGCCGGGGCCGCGCTCGGCCTCAGCTCGGGGCTGAGCGGCTTCGAACCCTCCCCTGCCGATCGGGCTGCTGTCCCTCTGCTCGAGGAAGCGCTGGCCGCGCTGAGCGGGGAGCCGGGCCCGCTGCCGGCTCTGGTCGAGGCACGCCTTTCCATGGCCCTCGGAGGTGGTGCGGGGGTGCGACGGCGGCGCCAGGAGCTGAGCGATGACGCCGTCGACCGGGCCCGCGGCCTGGCCGACGGCCCGACCTTGGCCGCCGCTCTGGCCAGCCGGTGCGATGCCTACGCCGGGCCCGGCCACCACCGGCTCCGCCTCGACGGCGCCGACGAGATCGTGAGCCTGGCCGTGAGCGCCGGTGACCGCGAGACCGAGCTCCTCGGGCGCCGCCTGCGGATCGTCTCCCTGCTGGAAGGTGGTCTCGTCGAGTCCGCGGACACCGAGATCTCCGCGTTCGCCTCGATCACCGATCGCCTCGGCCAGCCCCGGTTCTCCTGGAGCGTTGCGCTGTGGCGGGGCATGAGGGCCCTCCTCCAGGGTCGGTTCGCCGAGTGCGAGCGGAGGAACGCCGAGGCGACGACCCTGGGCCGGCGGGCCGGCATCAGTCGGGTCGACACCCTGGGAATGGTGCAGTTCTTCAATCTGCGCCTGTCCGAGGACCGGGTCGTCGAGGTGGAGGCGGCCGCCCGTTCCCTCGCCGGCCGCCCCGACGACCGGGCTGATTCGGGAGCCACGCAGGCATGCCTGCTGGGCCTGCTCGGGCGCGACGGCGAGGCCCGGGGCGAACTGGCCCGGATGGCCGCCGAGCGCTACGCCATCGCCACCGATCACGACGACCGCTGGCTGGCGGCCATGGCCGTGCTGGCCGAGCTGGCCGCCACCCTCGACCAGCGGCCCGAGGCCACCGTCATCTACGACCTGCTCGTCCCCCATGCACAGCGGTTCGCCGTCGAAGCCATGGGATCGGCGTGCCACGGGTCGGTGTCGCGTCATCTCGGGCTCCTGGCCCATGCCCTCGGCCGATGGGACGACGCCGACGCCCATTTCCGGCAGGCCCTGGCCGCCAACGAGGCGGCCGGCGCCCCCCTCCTCGTGGCTCACACCCGCCGGCAGTGGTCGGCGCTGTTGCGGGCCAGCGACGTCGACGACGACTGGGAGCGGGGCCTCGATCTCTTGCTCGGGGCTGAGGCGATCTACCGGCGCCTCGGTGTGGACCGCCTGGCCGACGAGGCCCGCCACCTCCTGGCCCGCTCCCACGAGCCTCCAGCGAGCGAGAGGGCGGGGGCCGACAACGCCTTCCGTCGCCAGGGCGACGGATGGGTGCTGTCCTACGGCGGGATGGAGGTGCGGGTGGCCGAGAGCCTGGGCATGCACGACCTGGCCGCCCTCCTGGCCAACCCGGGCCGCAGCTTCCACGTCACCGAT
The DNA here is from genome assembly GCA_051001215.1 of Acidimicrobiales bacterium. Lineage (GTDB taxonomy): Bacteria > Actinomycetota > Acidimicrobiia > Acidimicrobiales > AC-14 > DATAQC01. Next base: position 15,334 of record JBPCNP010000051.1, on the reverse strand, counting down.
CTCGTCGCCGGCAGTTTCACGGGCGGCGTGGGCCAGGCGGGACAGCGGCCCCGCGCCGCTGCCGGTACGGCTGAGAGCGTTCCCCCTCCGGATGTCGACGCCCTGGCCCGAGCCGAGTACGTGGCCCGCCTCTCCGAGCTGGATGCCGAGAGTGCCGGCTCCGTGCCCGAACGGAGTGCCGGCTCCGTGCCCGAACGGCGTGCCGGCTCCATGCCCGAACGGAGTGCCGGCTCCGTGCCCGAACGGGGTGCCGGCTCGACCCTTGATCCCGTGCGGGTGTCGCTGGCCCTGGCCGAGCGCGATTTCATCGCCGACGAGCTTGCCTTCGCCTCGGGTGGGGCGAAGCGGTCGTCGGCCGGCGATCCCGTGGAAAGAGCCCGGCGGGCCGTCGCCACCCGGATCCGCCTGTGCCTCGACCGCATCGACACGGCTCACCCCGCCCTCGGCCGCCACCTCCGCCATTCGGTGCGCACGGGGACGTTCTGCTCCTACGAGCCCGAGATGCCGACGAACTGGCCGACCGGACCCGGGCTGTAACGGTCAGGAGCCGCGGCCCCGGAAGGCGTCGAGCCGGCGCCGATCCCTCTTCGTCGGTCGGCCCGAGGCGGGGTCGCGGACGACGCCGGGGGCCTGGCGCTCGACCGGCGGAGGAGGCGGGCTGTGGTCGACGACGCACTCGGCGGCCACCGCTGCTCCGACCCGCTTGTCGATCACCCGCACCACCTCGAGCTCACGGTCGCGACCATGGGCACGGGCGGCCACGCGGTCGCCCACCCTCACCGGTGTGCCCGGCTTGGTCGGGCCGCCGTTGACCCGGACGTGACCGGCCCGGCAGGCACTCGTGGCTTCCGGGCGGGTGCGGTAGAGCCGGATGGCCCAGAGCCAGCGGTCGACCCTCGTCGTGGCCAGGCTGTCGGAAGCGGTCACAGTCTGGTCACGGCGTCGACCCGGCACACAGCCTCTCCGACCTCGTCGGACGCGTCGAGGTCGATCGTGGCCTCGATGCCCCACTCGTGGTAGCCGGCGGGATCGTCGAGGACCTGGCGCACGCTCCAGGTCCGCCCTCGCTCGTCGACGACGAGCAGTCGGCTGTTCCGGGCATCGGGCCCGGTGGCGATGGTGTCGTGCTCGGCAAAGTACGGCGCCAGAGCGTCGCGCCAACGATCTGCGCTCCAGCCGCCGGTGTCGTCGAGGGCGGCCAGATCGTCGTAGCGGTGCAGCGCGGCCAGCTCCACCCGCCGGAACATGGCGTTGCGCACCAGTATCGAGAACGCCCGGGCGTTGGCCGTCACCGGAGGCGGCGCGGCGTCGATGGGGACGGCCGTGCTGGCGGTCGTGGCCGTGACGGCGGTCGCCAGCGCCGTCGGGTGCCGCAACTGCTCCCACTCGTCGAGCAGTGAGCTGTCGACCTGGCGGACGAGCTCGCCCAGCCATTCGGTGAGGTCCCGGAGCTCGTCGGTCTTGGCTGTGTCGGGCACGCTCTGTTCGAGCGCCCGGTAGGCATCGGTGAGGTAGCGCAGCACCAGCCCCTCGGATCGCGCCAGCCCGTAGAAGCCCACCAGCTCCACGAACGTCATGGCCCGCTCCCAGAGGTCGCGGACGACCGCTTTCGGTCGCACGGCGTGATCGGTCACCCACGGGTGGCCGTGGCTGTAGATGGCCCAGGCCCCGTCGAGCAAATCGGCGAGGGGCTTGGGATAGGTGACCTCGTCGAGGCGGGCCATGCGCTCCTCGTACTCGAGGCCGTCGGCCTTCATCCGGGCGATGGCCTCGGTGCGGGCCTTGGACTGCTGGGCGGCCAGGATGGCAGACGGATCGTCGAGGGTGGCCTCGACGATGGAGACCACGTCGAGGGCGTAGGTCGGCGATTCCCGGTCGAGCAGCTCGAAGGCGGCCAGGGCGAAGGGGCCGAGGGGCTGGTTGAGGGCGAAGTTCTCCTGCAAGTCCACGGTGAGCCTGGTGAAGCGCCCGTGCTCGTCGGGCTTATCGAGGCGTTCGACGATCCCAGCGGCCACCAGGGTCCGGTAGATGGCGATGGCCCGGCGGATGTGGTGTCGCTGCAGATGGCGCGGCTCGTGGTTGTCGGTGAGCAGGCGACGCAGCGCCCGACACCCGTCGCCGGGACGATCGAGGACGTTGAGCAGCATGGAGTGGGTGACCGAGAAGCTCGAGGTGAGGGTCTCGGGTTGGGCACCCACCAGGCGTTCGAAGGTCGGTTGGCCCCAGGACACGAAGCGGTCGGGGGGCTTGTGGCGCACGACCTTGCGGCGCGCCTTGGGGTCGTCACCGGCCTTGGCCAGCGCCTTGAGGTTCTCGATGACGTGATCCGGGGCCTGCACGACGACGGTGCCGGCGGCGTCGTAGCCGGCCCGCCCGGCGCGTCCGGCGATCTGGTGGAACTCGCGCGCCTTCAGCAGGCGGACCGTGCTGCCGTCGTACTTGCTGAGGGCGGTGAACAGCACCGTCCGGATGGGGACGTTGATCCCGACACCGAGCGTGTCGGTGCCACAGATGACTTTCAACAGCCCGGCCTGGGCCAGGCGCTCGACCAGGCGGCGGTACTTCGGGAGCATGCCTGCGTGATGGACACCGATGCCGTGGCGGACGAAGCGGGTCAACGAGCGACCGAACCCGGCGGTGAAGCGGAAATCGCCGATGAGCTCGGCGATGGCATCCTTCTCCTGCCGGGAGCACATGTTGACGCTCATGAGCGACTGGGCCCGTTCGGCCGCCGCCGCCTGGGTGAAGTGCACGACATAGACCGGGGCCTGGCTGCGTGCCTGAATGCCGTGACCGTGGGTCTCCAGGAGTTCGGAAAGCGTCTCGTGCAGCGGGGTCTCGCGGTAGGAGTAGTGCAGCGGCACGGGGCGGGAGGTGGTGGCCACCACTGCGGTCCGCCGCCCGGTACGCAAGGTCAGGTCGGTCTCGAACCTGGAAACGTCGCCGAGGGTCGCCGACATGAGCAGGAACTGGGTGTGCGGCAGGTCGAGGAGCGGCACCTGCCAGGCCCAGCCCCGATCGGGCTCGGCATAGAAGTGGAACTCGTCCATGATCACCACATCGGCACCCGCGTCAGGGCCGTGCCGCAGCACCATGTTGGCCAGGATCTCGGCCGTGCAGCAGATGACCGGGGCGTGTGGGTTCACGCTCGAGTCGCCCGTGATCATGCCGACGCGGTCGGCACCGAACACTCGGCAGAGGTCGAAGAACTTCTCCGACACCAGCGCCTTGATGGGGGCGGTGTAGAAGCTCCGGGCCCCCGTCGCCAGGGCGGCGAAGTGGGCGCCCAGGGCCACGAGGGACTTCCCCGAGCCCGTCGGCGTGCTCAGGATCACATTGGACCCCGTCACCACCTCGACGAGCGCCTCCTCCTGGGCGGGGTAGAGGTCGAACCCGTTCCCGGCCGTCCACCCCGTGAAGGCATCGAACAACGCGTCGGGGCCGGGCTCTGCCCCTGCGGGCAGGAGGTCACCCAGCGTCACCTCCGCAGTCTGGCAGCCGACCGCCGGTCGGCTCGTCGTTCAGGCCCTGTTCAGGCCTTGCGGTCCGCCGATGGATGCCTGGCCATCGAGTCCCGCCGGGAGGCGGTCATGACGCCATTGCCGACGGTGACGATGAGTGACAGGTGCGGGCGGGGCGATGCGGTGGGGTCTTCGGGCTCGTCGTCGGCCGCCTCCGAGTCGGGCTCGGGCGCCCCGAGGGGGTGCACGCTGGTCACGACCGGCCCGACCCGGGGGACCCGAGCTGCCACTCGACGACGAAGCCGTCCTCGTCGGCGCCCCTCGGTTCGACCCGGGGGTAGGGGCAGGGCGAGCGTAACGGCGACACGCGCAACTCGGGTGACAATGAGCCGACCTTCCCTCAGGAAGCATGTTCACGAAAGCGGCTGCAGTTTCAACCGTGCGACGTACAGCGTACCGGGCAAAGGACTAGCAGCCGGCGAGGCCGCGGTCAATGGTGATCTCGAACAGCTACCGCCCGCTCACCCGGACGTCGAACGTCTACGCGCTGCGACCGGTGCGCCGGGCCCGCTTCTGGTCGATGAAGTCCACCAGCACGTAGTCGCCCAGGGTCTCGGGGGTGGTGAAGAACACCCGCCCCCGGTTGATGCGGCTGAGCCGTTCGACGAACGTCTGGAGGTGCGGAGTGGCGTCGAGCATGAAGGTGTTGATACGGATGCCCTCTCGGGTGCACCGCACGACCTCGCCCAGGGTGGCCTCGACGGTCTCCCGCGTCGGCGGGTAGTGGAAGAGAGGCTCGCCCTCGGCGGTGATGTGGGCGGTGGGCTCACCGTCGGTGATCATCATCACCTGGCGGCTCCCGGGTCGGCCCGCCAGCATGCGGCGGGCCAGGAGCAGGGCGTGTTGCATGTTGGTGCCGAAGACGAAGTCCCAGGACACCTCGGGGAGCTGGTCGGGGCGTAGCGCCCGGGCCACCTCGCTGAACCCGACGATGCCCAGGTAGTCGCTCGGGTACCGGCCGGAGATGAGCGAGTGCAGGGCGATGGCCGTCTTCTTGGCCGCCAGGAAGTTGTCGCGCATCGGCATCGACAGCGACAGGTCGATGGCCAGCACCGTGCTGGCCCGGGTGAGGGTCTCGGTGCGCTCTACCTCGAAGTCGTCGGGGTGCAGCGTCACCGGCAGGCCGCCGGCGCGGCGCAGGCTGTTGCGGATGGTGCGCTCGATGTTGAGGTTGAACGGGTCGCCGAACTCGTAGGCCTTGGTGTCGTAGCTGCGCTCGTGCCCAGGGCCCTCACGGTCGTTGGCATGGTGGCCGAGCCGGTCGGCGGTGAGCCGGGCGAAAAGGTCGGTGAGGGCGTTCTGGCCAAGGCGGCGCAGGCCTCGGGGCGTGAGCTCGAGTCGACCCTCGCGCTGTTCGATGAGGCCGGCCTCGGCCATCGTGCGGGCCAGCTCGGCCAGGCGGTCGAGGCTTCGGGCGCCGTCGTCGCCGAGGAGCTCGCGAGCCACGTCCGGGTCGACCTCGGCCAGGGCTCCGGGCGACGTCGCCCCCGACAGCAGTCCCTCGAGGGCGTCGATCTGACCCAGGCGATCGACCATCGCCACGGCATCGAGCATGCTCAACGGTCCCTGCCCCGACGACTCGTAGCTGTTGGCCCAGCCCAGGTCCGGGAACGCGCCCTGCAGGTTTCGGCTCAGCTGGTCGAGCTGCCAGCGCAGATCCATGTCTCCCAGGAGCTGGTCGGACAGGCGGGCCAGCTCGGCCCGCTGCCCGGCCGACAGCGAGCTCACGAACGACTGGAAGGCGGCCATCTGGGCGGCCAGGCCTTCGAGGAGCTCGTCCAGGCTCCGGGGGTTCTCCGGGAAGAAGTCGCCGTAGGAGGCCATGAAGGCGGCGAAGTCGGGTTCCACACCCCGGGCCCGCTCGTCGATCATGTGGTTGACGGCGGCCAGCATGTCCTTGGTGCGTTGGAGCTGCTCGGGGCCCAGGTTGGCCATGGCGCCGGTCATCTCGTTGAAGCGGCTCTGGAGTAGCTCCTGGCGCAGGCGCTCGACCAGGTCGTCGTAGCGCCGGCCCGCCTCGGCCGAGGCGAAGTCGTAGCTCGAGAGCTCCTGCACCTGTCCGGCCAGGTTGGACGGCAACAGGTCGAGGCGCATCCGGCGCTCGGCCGCCGAGGCCTGGGCGGTGTGACGACGGTGCTCGTCGCCGGACCGAACGGCATCGCGCTCGATGCCATCGATGGCCTCCAGCTCCCGTTGCACGATCTCGCGCAGCTCCCGGGCGATCTCGGAGAAGGCGCCGCCCAGGTCGTTGTTGGCCAGCTCCTCCTGCCGGCGGCGGCGCAGGCGCTCGATGAGCTCCCGCAGGCCGGCCGCCCGCTCGCCATCGGGGCCGGTCACGCCTTCGGCCAGCAGGCGCCGGAGGGCGGCGTCGAGGTCGCCGTGGTAGATCAGGTCGTCGGTGAGCTGGGACAGGACGCCGTCGGCGTCGACGTCGAAGCCGGACTGGGTACCGTCCCAGCGCGAGTAGCGGAAGCCGGCGGGCACAGGCCCTACCGACCCCGGTAGGTCGCTCGACCGCCGGTCACGTCCTTGTTCAGCCGTCTGGAGAGGTGGAGGCCCTCCAGGACGAGCTCCATGGCACTGGCCACCGCGGCCGGCGTCTCTGTCTCCGCCAGCGGCAGGACCACCTGGCGCAGGGCCGGGAGGCCTTCGAGCATGGTGACGTATGCACCCGAGGCGACGTCGTCACCGGTGTGGACGACGGTGCCCTCCTCGAAGTCGCCCAGGACGCCACCGAAGCGCTCCATCGGGCAGTGCTCCCGGAACACTGCCAGCACCGCGGCCTTCGAGATGTGGTCGAGGGTGGCATCGACGCGGCCTTCCTCGAAGGCCTCGACCTCGACCTTGCCGGCGGTGGACGACCCCAGGGCCTGGAGATCGCTGACCCGGGGTACGGCCTCGGCCTCCCCGAGGCGCAGGGCCCGGCGGGTGGCGTTGGCCACCAACGTCTCGTAGTTGGCGATGGACAGGCGCACCGAGACCCCCGACCGCTGGTTCACGTGCGGGCTTCGCCGGGCTTCGGCCGAGATGGCGGCCACGATGGCGGCCATGTGGGCGGGCACGGACACGACGACACCAGTGGTCGGCGCCATGTCGACTTCCTGGGCGACGATGGCCAGCTCGGTGGCTGTGTCGAGGGGGTAGTGGGTGCGGATCTGGGCTCCGAAGCGGTCCTTGAGGGGCGTGATGATCCGACCCCGGTTGGTGTAGTCCTCGGGATTGGCCGATGCCACCAGCACGATGTCGAGGGGGAGGCGGATCTTGTAGCCCCGCACCTGGATGTCGCGCTCTTCCAACACGTTCAGGAGGCCGACCTGGATGCGCTCGGCCAGGTCCGGCAACTCGTTGATGGCGAAGATCCCCCGGTTGGTGCGAGGGACGAGCCCATAGTGCAGGGTCAGCTCGTCGGACAGGTACCGGCCCTCGGCCACCTTGATGGGATCGACCTCGCCGATGAGGTCGGCGATCGACGTGTCGGGCGTGGCCAGCTTCTCGCCGAAGCGGTCACTGCGGTGGACCCACTCCACGGGCGTGTCGTCACCGTGCTCGGCCACCAGGTCGCGGGCGTGGCGGGACACGGGCCGGTAGGGGTCGTCGTTGATCTCCGAGCCCGCCACCACGGGCATCCACTCGTCGAGCAGATCGGTGATCGACCGGATGATCCGCGTCTTGGCCTGACCACGCTCCCCCAAAAAGACCATGTCGTGGCCGGCCAGGAGGGCGTTCTCGAGCTGAGGCAGGACAGTGTCGTCGTAGCCCAGGACGCCTTCGACGACCGGGCGCCCGGCGGCGATGCGAGTAGCAGCGTTGCGCCTCAGCTCCTCGGAGACCGCCAGCGACTGCCAGCCCGACGCCCGCAACTGGCCCAGGGTGGCGGCTCGAGGCATCAGCAGCCAACCTAGTGCCGCGTCAGGCAACCGTTGCGCGGATTGAAATGGTACGAAGTTCCTTGTTGTCGGTGTGCCGGTTGCGCCAGGCGATGTAGCGGCGGCGGATCATCGAGTCTGCTCCTCGTGCGAGCGGTGCCGTCGAGAGTGAAGTAGCGCAACGCGGTGAACTGGCACTCGATCCGGTTCAACCAGGAGGCGTTGGTGGGCAGGCTCGAGGTCGAGAACGGCAGACCGTGGTCGACCGGTCGGGAGAGGGCGATCCTCTTGACCTGCTGACGCTGGGGCAGCGTGAACGCCGGCGGCCGGCCGCCGGCGTAGCGCGGGTACAACGAGTCGAACCCGTCCTGGTTGAAGTTGTTGATCACGTCCCGCACCCGGTCCGGACTGGTGAAGGACACCTGGCGGTCTGCTCGATGGTCATGCTCTGGCCGGAGAGCAGGACCATCTGGGCCCGCCGCCACGTCACCACCGAGCCGGAGCTTCGGCGCACGATCCTCAACAAGCGGTTGCCCTCATCGTCGGGGATTTCCCGGACCCGCAAGCGCTCCCTGGCCACGCCACCTCCCGCGCCCGTCCAATGCGACGAGATCAGAATGCGCGAGCGCCACGTCGAAGTGGTGGACCTGGTGGACCTACGAGGCCAAGGTTCGCTGAGGCGGCACTAGGTCGGCTGGGGGCGGACGCGACACACGGTCGGAAGCCCGTCGGACCCGCCCGCTCGGCGACCGGTCACGCGGTAGCGTCCGTCGCCTTTCGCCGACGACGGTTAGGTCCACGAAACCGACTTCGGTCATGCGACGCAGGAGTTGGCCCTTCGAGAACGGCCAGAACTCGAGGTCGTGACATCGGACGACGGGCCGAGTGGGGACATTGAAGACGAGCACGAGCTTCACCTTGTGAGGACGATCCCACCGCTCGGGTAGTTCCCACAGGTAGATCGAGGCGCAGGAAACGCCGTGCCTGTGAATCGGTTCGACTCCGACAGTGACGTCGCTTCCGGAGGATTGGGGTTGCTCCCAGTCACGCGACGTCACCACCAACACCCCGCCGTCCCTCAGCGCCGCGTGCATTCCTCGCAACGCCGACTCCAGCGCCCGCGGCCCGGTGCATGGGTGAGCGAGTTGCCAAGCACAGCACAGCGTCGAACGGCGCGGCGAACGATCGTCCCAGGTGCTCCCACCGGCACACACGAACGGGGACGTCGACTCCGGCGACAGCGATCCGGCGGCGCTCCAGGGACAGGCCGGTAGCCCGTTGGGCCCGGCCCCTGCCGTGGCCACACCGGACAGCGCCATCGACTTCCCCGCCCGGGTCACCACCACCGACGACGGTGTTGCCGTGCTGCGCGTCGGCGTCACCGACCCTGGCAACCCTCGCGACTACATCGACGGTCAGGTGTACGGGGTGCGACCGGTGCTGGAGGAGACGATCTTCTCTCCCGACGCCCCGTACCCGTTCAACCCCTCCGACTTCATCAGTGTGCTGGTCTGGGACGACTTCCACCCGCCGGAGGATCCGGTCACGTGGTGGGGCAGCCTGCAATCCGTCCTGCAGCAGTTCGAGAACCTCTATCCGGTGATGAAACGGTTCGTGAGGCTGGGCGACTACGACTCGGTGTGCGAGAACAGGGACATGCTGCTATTGGCGTTCGGCCTCGACGCGGAGAACCCGAACCACATGCCGGTGACGCGCGACCTCTCGATGGCCAAGCGATCACGGGAAGCGCGCCCGTCCACGGTTGTGCATCATGGAGCCATGTCGCCGTGCCGCCACTTGGACCAGGTCCGCGCCGTCCTACCCTCGTCGCCCGGTTGCGAGGACTGCCTGACCGCGGGCCGACGTGACTGGGTACACCTGCGCCTGTGCCAGACCTGCGGCCACGTCGGCTGTTGCGACAGCTCGCCGGGGCGGCACGCCACCGAGCACTTCCATTCCACCGCCCACCCGATCATCCGCTCGTTCGAGCCGGGTGAGGACTGGTTCTGGTGCTACGTCGACGAGGCCGTCTTCGAGGTCGCCGGGGCGCCTCCGGCGGCATCACACCCCGGAAACAAATGACGCAGGTAGTGGGCTTCACCACGTCAGCGTCAGCCTGACCGGCCTGGAAATCGGCACGGATTGGTATCGCCGGGTGTTCGGCCTCGACCTCGACGCCGAGATCGACGGCCAGCGCTTCGCCAGGATCCGCCTGAGCCCGGTCGGAGGCGGCGTGACCCTCACCCATGTCAGCGCACTGCAGGCAGCGCTGGTGAGCGTCTGTCGCGGGCCCATAGCCGGACTCATCGGCTGCCCGGAGGAGCCGGTCGGCCGTCACCGTCCACTCCGTGACCGGCAACAATCGTTCCGACGGCCCGGTGATCGCCATGTGGAGTCTCGGGGGCGGGCTGCGATCGCCCCGGGGTGGAACGCCACCATCTTCGACGGTCCGGGCGGGGAGCGGCGCTGCACCGCCAGAACATGTTCTTCGGAGCCTGAGGGTGGGGCCGAGCTTCACCTGGTTCCCAATTCTTCGTTGCTCCACAGGGTCGTGCATCTGACACCTCGGTCAAGTGCTCGCCGGACCTCGGTTCACGAATTGGTACTCGAATGTCGGTCCGATGTTCTGGTTGGCGGTGCGGGCCCCGACATCATGTCCATCGCCTGCTGCCTGAGCGACATCATCAGCCCGAGGGCCGAGTCGAGCAGTTTCGGCTCCCCGTTCACCGCGTGGTGCAGCACCTTGAGCAGGCTCGTGTAGGTGTAGTTGAAATTGTCGTTGGCAACCTCGCCGACACTTCCCGGCGCGTAAGCGGCTGGGTTGGTCGGCACCCCATAGACACCAGTGGCGTCGAAGGGGAGGGGATGGTTGACGGTGTCGTAGACGTAGCGCTGGTCGGGAGGGGTGGCGGGACCGGCGTCGGGGTTGGGCACGAGGAGGCCGCCGTTGACGATCTCGGCGAAGCGGTAGTAGTGGGCGTAGCCGGTGCCGACGACCTTCAGGGGCTCAGTCCGGGTGCCCTCGCCCTGGTCGATGACGGTGTCGATCGCCTGACAGGCGCTGTCGACGTCGACGACCACGATGCTGTTGTCCATCCGATCGGGTCCGATCTGGTGGGGGGCCCGTAGACGAACGCACCGTCGCCCAGACCCACGATCGTGTCCTTGATCCGCCGGTAGATCGATCGAACACGGTGCCAGGCCGACGATCAAACCACCCTCCACGGCGCCCGTTGATCACGTTGGCCACGAGGGTGAGATGGAGCATCTCCTCGACGGCAACGGACTCGATGACCTCGGCGACGGCGTCGTTGGTGCCGGGCACGAGCGAGTAGAGCGCGTACAGATAGGGCGGGATGGTGGAGTGCTCGAGCTCGAGGGCCTGCTGGAGGGCGGTGAGCACGCCACCCTTGTCGCCGCCGACCAGCGCCTGGGCCAGCGATTCGTCGAGGTAGATCACTCGGGGCTGCCGACGATCGTGCCGACTGGTCCGATCGCCGGACCACGGTTTGACGACCAAACGGCGGCTGAGCGCCGCCGCCTTGCCTCCCTGGGCCGCTTCGAGGCCGGGCGCCCCCAGGGGAGTGGCACTCGATTCCGCAGCAGCTCCGACGGTCGTCGGAGCGCTCGACGCCGCTTGATCGGCCGGTGGTGGTGTGCCCTTCAGCGGCTTGGCGTCAGGGCCCAGCTCGCTCAGCCAGCGCACGATCGCCGCCCGCTGATGCCCGGATTTCGACGACGGCGGCCACACCAGGACCACGCGATCCAGGGGTCCAACGTTGGATCAAGACTTGGGCAATTCTTCGGCTTCGTCACGACGCTCGAAGCGGGCGGCCAGGCCGGCGAGCTTGTCGGGGTTGCGGATGATGCGGACCGTGGCGACGCGGTCGCCGGCCACGTGGAGAGCGACGACCGTGTCGAGCCTGCCCCCCACGAAGGCCACGATGGCGGGCATGGCGTTGACCTCCAGGCGGCGAACGTCGGTGTCGGTAGCCAGCTGGCCGGCGATGCGCAGGAGCACGGCGGCGACGTTGTCGGCACCATTGACGGGTTGGCGGACCGTGGGCACGGCGCCGCCTCCAGCCACGAGCACCACATCGGGCGCCAGCACCTCCAGCAGGCGGTCGAGATCGGCCCCGGTGCAGGCGGCCAAAAAGGCATCCGCCACCTGGCGACGTTGATCGGCGTCGGCTTCGAAACGGGGCTGGCCCTCGTCGATGTGACGTCGCGCCCGGCTGGCCAGCTGGCGGACTGCCGCCGGGGACTTGCGGAGGACGGCAGCCACCTCGTCGTGGGAATGACCGAACACGTCGTGGAGCACGAGTGCCACCCGCTCGAGCGGCGACAGGGTCTCCATGACGACGAGAAAGGCGAGGGTCACCGACTCCGCCAGCTCGACCGCTGCGCCGGTGTCCGCATCGGTGGCAAGGGGCTCGGGCAGCCACGAGCCCACGTAGGTCTCGCGTTGCACCCGGGAGGAGCGCAGCACGTCGATGCACAGGGCGTTGGCTTCGGCCTCCACCGCCGAGCGGGTGAAGACGGTGGGGTCGATCGGCGAGCGCTCGTCGAGCCATGCGCCTCCCCCGTCACCGTAGAGCAGGGCGATGGACTCCTGGGCGAAGGCCTCGGCGCCGCCCTCGGCGGCCGCATCGCCCCGCAAGGCGGACGCCGTCGTGCGCAGCCGGTCATTCTGCCGCCACGGCCGCCGGAGCATCATGTCGTTGCCGGTGGGGATGTGGGTCGCCAGGTTCACCACCGCGTCGTGGCCGCCACGGCCGTCGTCAGAGCCTCTCCGTCGAACAACCCGACGCGCGCCGGTGTGGCGCCGTTGGCCGCCACCCACGACGCCTTGGCGTCGGTGCGGGCCACCGCAGTCACAGTGTGGCCTCCGGCCACGAGCTGTCCCACGACCCTCCTGCCGATCACGCCGGTCGCCCCCGAGACGAATATTCGCATGATGTTCTCCTCTCCCTCGTCGTGCCCGACGAGGGAGAGGAGACGACTGTGACAGGCGGTCAGTGGGCCGAGGGTTGGAGCCCGGCAGCCCGCAGGCGTTCTGCGGCCTCCGGCGGCACGGTGAGCTTCCCCCCGTCCCTCTCCAGCTGAGCTCGCGAGACGACCAGCTCGGCCGCTGCCACCCTCCCGTAGGAGAAGCGGAAGATCGTGCCGGTAGCGCGCATCGCGTCAGCGTAGGGGGCGGCGACCGGAGTACGCCGCAGCGTCGCAGCCGACGCCGAGGATACCCGTTTCGGAGGGAACTCTGGGGCTCCTCCCAGCGAACTCTCAGGAAGGCCAGCCATGGTGGCGAGACGGCGCGATGTCGCAACTCCGAGGAGCCACGAGTGCCCAGAGGTTCAGGTCGACTGTCGTTGAGGCCCGGAGTGCTCATCGCCGTGGTCGCGGTCGTACTGGTGGCCGGTGTCGTGGCCTGGTTGAGCCTCCGGTCGTCCGGGTCGCCCTCCGCCACCACCGTCGAACGCACGGTGGCCGTCACCGACGGTCCTCTGCGCCAGACGGTCACGGCATCGGGAACGCTGAGGCCGGCAAACACCTCCGAACTCAACTTCGCGGTGTCCGGCAAGGTCACGGCCGTCAACGCCTCGGCCGGCCAGAAGGTGGCCAAGGCGGACGTCCTCGCCACCGTCGACTCCGCCGCCCTGCAGAGCGCCGTGGCCCAGGCCCAGGCCACGGTCGACACAGCCCAGGCCCACCTGTCCACCGACACGGGCAACGGGGCCACGACGGCCCAGCTCGACGCCGACGCGGCGAACGTGACCGCTGCCCAGGCTTCGCTGGCCAGTGCCCAGGCCTCGCTGGCCGGGGCGTCTCTCGCATCGCCGATCGACGGAACCGTGGCCTCGGTCAACCTCACGGTCGGCCAGCAGCTGGGAAGCAGCGGTAGCTCGGCCAGCAGCCTTACCGGCTCCTCGACCGGCTCCGGCCAGACCCGGGCGCCGTCCTCCACAAACTCGGCGGCGGGTGGCGCCGGCGGGGGCGGCGGTAGTTCGGCCACCACCGGCAGCACCGCCGCGGCCTCGTCCTCCTCCTCGACGGGCGAGATCCAGGTGATCAGCACCGACTCCTACGTCGTCGACCTCGGTGTCGACGACACCCAGATCGGTCGGATCGCCGCCGGCCAACAGGCCACCGTCACCCTCTCCAGCTCGCCCGTCGGCAACGCCGGCGGCGGCGGAGTTGGCGGCTTCGGCGGGGGCGGCGGGTTCGGTGGGGCCCGGGCGGCGGCCGCCGGCCAGGCCCGTGGCACTGCAGGGTCAACCCCGACGGCGGGCCCTGGCGGCGATGCATCCGGCGCCGCCGCCGCCGGCACGGTCACCTCGGTCGGCGTCATCGCCACGTCGACGTCGGGGGTCGCCACCTTCCCCGTCGTGGTCACCGTCACCGGGAACCCGACAGGCTTCCACGCCGGCGCCACCGCGTCGGTCGCCATCACCTACCAGGAGCTACCCGACGTGGTCCAAGTACCCATCGCCGCCCTTACCCGTACCAGCGGGCAGGCAACCGTCACCGTCCTGGCCAACGGGAAGAAGAGTTCGCGCCCGGTCGTTACCGGCATCACCGCTGGCGGTCAGGTCCAAGTGACCAGCGGTCTGGCGTCGGGAGACCAGGTGATCGTCAGCATCCCCGTCGCCGGTCGAACCGGCGGCGGCACGGGCAACGGCGGCGGTGGCGGGACCGGCACCCGGGGAACCGGCAACGGTGGCGGGACAGGTGCGCGGACCTTCGGTGGTGGCGGGTGACCACGCCTGCGCCCGGAGGCTCGGCCCGTCACGTCATCGACCTGGTCGACGTGGGCAAGGTCTACCGCTCGGAATCGCTGGAGGTGCAAGCGCTGCGCGGGGTCACGCTCGGCATCGTCGCCGGCGAGTTCGTCGCCATCGCCGGGCCGTCCGGCTCCGGCAAGTCGACGCTCATGCACATCATCGGCTGCCTCGACGTCCCCTCGTCGGGAACCTACCGACTGGCCGGCCAGGACGTGGGCACCATGGGCGAGGACCGGTTGGCGGAAGTGCGCAACCGCCGCATCGGCTTCGTGTTCCAACAGTTCAACCTGCTGGCGTCGATGACGGCGTGGCGCAACGTGGAGCTGCCGCTCGTCTATTCGGGCGTGCCCCGAGCCGAGCGGCGGGAGCGGGCCGTTGCCGCCCTCGAGAGCGTGGGGCTCGGAGACCGTATCCACCATCGTCCCGGCGAGCTGTCGGGTGGCCAGCAGCAACGGGTCGCCGTGGCCCGAGCCCTCGTCACGCGACCGGCCCTGATCCTGGCCGACGAGCCCACCGGCAACCTCGACTCCGTCGCCAGTGCCGAGATGCTCGAGCTCCTCAGTGACCTCCACCGCTCAGGCCGCACCATCGTGCTCATAACCCACGAACACGACGTCGCCGCCGCCGCCGGCAGGGTGATCACCATGCTCGACGGACGGGTCAGCCTTGCCCCCGTCGCCGTCTCGTGAGCTGGCTGGAGACGCTCCGCACCGGCCTCGAGGCGGTGCGCACCCACCGCCTGCGCTCAGGGCTGACCATGCTCGGCATCCTCATCGGCATCGCTGCGGTCATTCTCACGGTCGGCCTCGGTGAGGGGGCGCAGGCCCAGGTTCGCGACCAGATCAACTCCCTGGGCACGAACCTGATCATTGTGTCTCCTGGCAGCGCCACTGCCACGTCGGGCATCCGGGGTGGGTTCGGATCGGCCTCGACGCTCACCAAAGCCGATGCCGATGCGCTCGGGTCGAACATCGCAGCGCCCGACATCGCCGCCGTGGCTCCCACCACCTCGTCGTCGGGCACCCTCACCTCGGGCTCCACCAACTGGACGACGACGGTCGTGGGCACCACGCCATCGTGGTTGCGGGGGGGGGGGCGCACCCCCGACAACGGGAGTTTTCTCCCCCCCCCCAACGACCCAAGCGTGGGGAGAGGGACAACCCTC
>JBPCNP010000050.1:0-9403 GCA_051001215.1 Acidimicrobiales bacterium | reverse complement strand
CGGCGAGGACGGCGGCGATGTGGAAGATGGCGTCCTGGGCTGTCGTCGGGTCGTTCACGCCGGGGGAGAGCGCCTTGAGGGCAACGTCGACGAGCTGGCGCAGCCCGTAGGGCGCGTCCTGCTGCATCGTCCTGGAGGCGCCGATGACGACGGCGCCGAAGATCCGGCGTTCGGTCGCCTGGGGATCCTCCGGCGGCGGCACGATGGTGCAGATCGGGGCGCCGACCACCGCGTAGCGGCCGGGGCGGGCCGCCACGCGGATCACTCCGCCCGGTGTCGCGCAGCCCAATATCGCTACCGCATCGATCTGCTGGACCCAGCCGGTCCGGTCGAAGCGCACGACATGGGCCGGCCGTGCGTCGCGGGGGTCCGCCGGCATCGGTGGCGCATGGAGCGGCCATTCACGGCGAATGTGAGCGAGCGCCTCGGTGCTCACCCGCTCCAGGATCTCGCTGACGTCCATTGTGTGGGCACTGTGGTCGATGAAGGCGATGAGGCCGAGGATGGCGGTCACGCCCAGGAGAACCGCAAAGGCCACCGACAGGTTGGGAATCACCGGCGTACCGCCCTGCTCGAGCGGGGAGCGAACGGCGCGAAGAACGACCAGGCAGAAGACGAACGTGCCGACGACGAGACCCATGACGCGCTTGTTGAACGAGTCCCGGAAAAGGGTGTGGACGACACGCGGCGAGTATTGGCTGGAGGCGAGCTGGATGGTCAGCAGCGACACGGAGAAGGCGATCCCGGCAAAGGTGATGGTGGCGGCGGCCACGGTGCTCAGTACGGCCCGGGCGCTCTGGACGGTGGAGGCCACGCCGAGGGGAAGGCTGGCGGTATCGAGGTCGAGGCGGCTGTCGGTGAGGATACCGATCTCGGCCACGACGACGGCGGCAACCACCGACGCCATCGGCACGAAGAAGAGACTGGTGCGCAGCCGTTCGGTCACCGAGTTCATGCGGATGCGCACGGGGCCATTCTGCACGGCTTCGCGCAAGCGGTCTCGATGCGCCGGTGTGAACGGCGGTCAGTCGGGACGAGGGCGGTCGAGCACGGCGTTGAGCTCGCCGCCCATCAGCATCCCGAGACCGAGCAGGTAGATCCAGACGAGCAGGATGAGCGATCCGCCGAGGACACCGAACACCTGGTTGGTCGACGCAACCGCCAATCCGAGATGCAGGCCCAACGAGGCCACGATCCACCACGCGGTGGTGAGCGCAGCGCCGACGGCATCGCTGCGCCACGAGGTCTGGTGGTTGGGCGCTACGTGCAGCACCGTCGCCGCCCACAAGAAGGCCACGATCACCAGGAGGGGCACCCGGACCCATGCCCATGCCGTGGCGAAGGCGCCACCCACCCCCACGGCTCCGGCAACCGACCCGCCGGCGCCGAGGAGGGGTCCGACCACGAGCGTCACCAGCATGATCGCACCGGTGAGGACCGTGCCGAGCGCTAGGCCCAATGCCATCGCCTGACGTCGGAGCCAGCTCCTCTGGTCGGCGACGCCGTACACCTGGCCCAGGGCCCGAACCAGGACGGCGAATCCCCGCCCCGTCGACCACACCGCGGCCAAGGCGCTGAAGGTGAGTAGACCGGTCTGCTTCTCGGTGAACAGCCGGCGGACCGCATCGATCGTCCCCTGGGCGTCGCTGGTGAGCACCCGCTGCAACGCGCCGAGCACGCGGCTCTGTGCCTCCTGGGCCACGGTGTGGCCGAGGATCGACCCCAGAAAGCCGAGGGCCAATGCCATCACCAGCAAGGCCGGGAACACGCTCAGGATCACGAAGAAAGCCACCTCCGCCCCCAGGCCGGTGATCCGGTCGGCGCGAGCCCTCCTGACGAGCGCGAGCACGGTCCCAGCCGGCGTCGTTTGCGGCGCGTCCCGGAGCCGCCGTACCAGCGCGACGACGGGTGCGGGCATCAGCCGACGGAGGTACCTCATGGGAGCTACCTCCCCCACCGGGCGTTCACGCCAAGAGCGACCGCGATGGCCGGTCTACGCTGCCTGCCGGCGGCCGGCGGGTGCGGACCTCACCGTGGTTCCACCGAGGCCATTGCCGCCGCCATCTCGCGCTGGTAACTCGGCAGCGCGAGGAGCAGCAGCAGGCCGTTAGCGACGAGCGCTGGGAGCATGACGAAGAACGTGAGTCGCAGACCCTCTTCCCCTCCGCCACCGAGATGGGTGGAGAGCGTCCCGAACACGAGGGGCGCCAATGACCCCACCCCGGTGTCGATGACGTTCCTCACCGCCTCGGCTCGTCCCCGCAGTTGTGGATGCACGACGTCGAGGCGTACGGCATCGAGCACCGGATTGGCGGCGCTCACACCCGCGGCGCCGAGCACCAACAGTGGCGCGGCGACGACCAGCGAGTGAGTCAGGCCCGCCGGCAACAGGACCAGCCCTCCGACGCTGAAGCCGACCGCCGCCGTCACCAGGCGTCCACCCGGATGGCCGTGGCGCTGGAGCGCGTCGCCGAGGCGGCCGCCGACGACCACGCCGACCAGCGCCCCCAGCCCGATGACGATCACGCCGAGGTCGGCCGTCAGCGTCGTGATCCTGTACTGGTTCACGACGAACACGATGGCGAAGATCTCGACACCGACGAAGAAGAAGTTTCCGATCGTCGTGGCCACGAGGACGATGACATTCGTGCGGATCGACAGGAGGTAGCGAACCGCGCTCCACAGCGCCAGGTCGGCCTGGTCACCGTCGAGAACCAGGCGCGGATCGGCAACGACCGCCGGACGGGCGCCATCCGGATCCGGCCCGGATGTGCGACCGGAGTCCGAGGGAGCTCGGCGCATCCGCATGCGGGCAGGCTCGGCCATTCGCCAGAAGGCCACGGCCAGTCCGATGCCCGCGCCCCCGAGGACCCAGAAGGCGAGTCGCCACGAGACGAACGCCGCGGTGATGCCTCCGATCAGGAAGCCGGCGACCGTGCCGAGCAACATCCCGCTCTCGATGACACCGAGGACCCGGCCTCTCTCCTCGGCCGGGTAGAGATCCCCCACCATCGATGAGGTCGTCGGTCGGGCTGTTGCCGTGACCGCTCCCAGTAGGACACGGCTACCGAGCAACATGGCAAACGAGACCGCGGCCCCGGCGAGCGCCATCGCCGCCGACCATGCCGCCACGCCCACCGCGAGCAGGCGCGTGCGGCTCGACCGGTCAGCGAGGATCCCGACGGGGACGGTGGCCAGCGCCCCGGCGAGGCTGACGGCGGCGGCGAGTTGGCCGATCTGGGCGTTGGTGATGTCGAAGACTCGCTTGAGGACGGGGGCAACCGCTCCCAGCGCGGCCCGGTCGGCGTGTTCGAGGCCCAACACGAGAAACAGCAGGAGGAGCACCCGGCCCCGATAGGCTCGATTCGCGGGCGCGGGGGAGCCGTCGTCCTTCGTCAGCCGTCTCGCGGACCGGAGCACGGACGCAGACTCGGGCGGTCAGCGGGGACGGACGAGCAGGCTGAACTGGATGGTCGACCGGGAGCCGAGGGTGGGCGCCGGGCCCGCGGTCACCCTCAGCCGGCGGTCGCCTGCTTCCCACTCGCCGGCGAAGTCGGTGCTTCCGGTGCCGTGGGGAGCCTCGATCACCGTCCAGCCATCCAGGTGATCGCGGTACCAGTCGACTACCTGCTCGGCGCCGGCTCCGGTCGCCTGGAAGCTCTGCTGGGAGACGGTTGTCGTGTTGTTGCGGGCGCCGAGGGGCTCGCTGCGCGGGAAGAGAGGGATCTGGTCGAAGGCACCCCCGGTGAACGCGGTGACCCCCGGAGCGGGCTGCGCCCTCGTGTGGCCAGCGGAGCCACAACCCATGGCCAGGGCGGCCACCGCACCCATAGCTGCCGCCCGTGTGCCCTTACGCATGACGGAGGCCCATGGCCAGAACCTCGGCGGTGTGCAGGGCCCGGCAGTCGGTGGCCTGGGAGATCTGGGTGCGGCAGCTGAACCCGTCGGCCACCACGACCGTGTCCGGTGATGCCCCGCGAACTGCGGGCAGCAGCACCCGCTCGGCGCATGCCATGGACACGTCGTAGTGGCCGGCCTCGAAGCCGAAGTTGCCGGCCAGCCCGCAACAGCCCGAGTCGAGAAGCTTGGCGTCGACGCCGGCGCGACCCAGAAGGTCCATCTCGGCATCCATGCCCATGATGGCCTTGTGGTGGCAGTGGCCCTGAACGATGGCCTGGCGGTCCAGGGCCGGCGGCGCCCAGTCGGGACGGTGCGAGCCGACGAGCTCGCCCAAGGTGACGGTCTGGCGCCGCAGGCGTTTGGCGTCCTCGTCGTGGGGGAACAGGCCGCCGAGGTCCTCACGGAACACCGCCGTGCAACTCGGCTCCAGGCCGACCACGGGTAACCCGGCCCGCACCTGAGGGGCCAGGGCGGCGACGGTGCGGCCCAGTACCCGCTTGGCCGTGGCCAGCGGGCCGGTGGAGATCCACGTGAGCCCACAGCACAGCCCCCGCTCGGGCAGCACCACCCGGAAGCCGGCGTCCTCCAGCACCTCCACCGTCGCCTGGGCCACCCACGGGTGAAAGAAGTTGGTGAAGGTGTCCGGCCACAGCACCACCTCGTCACCCTGGGTGGTCGAACCGCCCCGGCCCTCGAACCACGACCGGAAGGTCTGGGTGGCGAACGCGGGCACGTAGCGCTCGGGGGCGATGCCGCCCACCCGTTTGACGGCGGTGGACAGGCCCGGCGCCCGGGAGACGGCGTTGACCAGTCTGGGCGCCCGCGACGCCCCCCGAGCCAGTAGCGGCAGCCAGCCCATCGAGTAGTGGGCGGCCGGGCGTATGCGGCGGTGATAGTGGTGGGCCAGGAACTCGGCTCGCAGCTGGCCGGTGATGGGATTGGGCCGCACCACCTTTCCCGGGTTCATGCGATCGTCGGGATCCCAGATGGCCTTGAACTCGCCGAACGCCGCCACCAGGTCGTCGCCGAACATCTTGGGCAACAGCTCGGCCCGGGCCTGGCCGTCGCCGTGCTCGCCGGAGATGGAGCCCCCGTAGGACACCACCAGGTCGGCACCGTCGCTCATGAACGAGCGCCAGTGGGCGATCCCCGCCGCGGTGCGCAGGTCGAAGTTGATCCGGGTGTGGATGCAGCCCTGGCCGAAGTGGCCGTAGAGAGCGCCGTCGTAGCCGTAGCTGTCGAAGAGATCGCGCAGGTCACGCAGGTAGTCGCCGACGCGCGCGGGCGGCACCGCCGAGTCCTCGAAGCCGGGCCAGGCGTTGTTCCTCATCTCCTGCTCGTGGGCGGTGGCGCCGAGCCCGGATTCGCGGACCTCCCAGATCTTGGTCTCCTGGGCCAGGTCGTCGAACAGCTTCATCGTCGGCGCGGTGTCGTCGCCCCTGAGGCGGTCCATGAGCTCGCGGGCCTTGGCGTCGGACTCCTCCTTCGTCTCGCCCCCCAGCTCGCAGAACAGCCATGCCCCTCCGGCGGGCAGCAGGCCCAGCGCCTCGGGGTGCAGGCCCTTGTCCTTGGTGAGCCGGAACAGCTTGTCGTCGACGCCCTCCAGCCCGCACGGCCCCGCCTCCATGATCTCGGGCACGTGGTCGCCGGCGGCATAGACGTCGGGGTGGCCCATGACCAGGAGCGACTTGGCCGGTGGGTCGTAGACGAGGTCGAGCTCGGCCTCCAGCACCATCACGCAGGTCCCCTCGGTGCCCACCAGCGCCCGGGCCACGTTGAACCCCTTCTCGGGCAGCAACTCGTCGAGGATGTAGCCCGACACCCGCCGGGGGATGTCGGGGTACCGCGTGCGGATCTCCTCTGCGTAGGTGTCACGCAGGACGCGCAGGCGGTGGTAGATCTCGCCCCGGCGGCCGCCGCCGGCGATGATCGACGACAGCTCCTCGTCGCTCGTGGGCCCGACGCGCAGGCGCAGCCCGTCGTAGGTGACTACGTCCGGGCTGCACCACGGCGCGGCGACGCTCGGGATCGACCGACAGCACGCGGCGGAGGTACTTGGACCAGTCGACCACGACGGCCACGTTGCAGCACTGGCCGGCCAGGCTCGTCCCCCCGCCGCGCGACAGCACTGGCGCGGCGTGCTCCCGGCAGATCTCCATCGTCGCCACCGCGTCGTCGACCGTGCGAGGCACGACCACGCCGATGGGGACCTGGCGGTAGTTCGACCCGTCGGTGGCGTACAGGGCCCGGCTACCGGCGTCGAAGCGCACCTCGGCGTCGGTCCGGCGACGCAGCTCCGCCTCCAGTGCGCCGGCTTCGTCGCTCACACCGCCTCCTTGCGGTAGCGGTCGGCGTCGGCGACCTTGAGCTCGATGCCCAGCCCCGGCCGGCTCCGGTCGGGGACGAGGCAGCCGTCGACGGGCTCACCGACGCCGTCGAAGAGCAGGCGCTCGACGCGGACATGGTCGTGGAAGTACTCGATGGGCCGCAGGGCGTCGACGGTCGCACCGGCGTGGGCGCTCACGTGCGGCGCACAATGGGGCGACAGACCGAGGTTAGCGGCCTGGCACAGGCCCGCCACCTGGGTGAAACCGGTGATGCCGCCGCAGCGGGTGACGTCGGCCTGCACCACGTCGACCGCCCCCGCCGCCACCAGGCGGTAGTAGTACCAGGGGTCCCACCCGTACTCGCCGGCGGCGACCTCCATCCCCCCCGGGGCCCGGTCGCGCACGAGACGCAGGCCGTCGAGGTCGTCGGACGACACCGGCTCCTCGAACCACCCCACACGCAGCTCGCCGTAGCGCTCGGCGAAGCCGAGGGCCTGGGCCCGGTCGTAGGCGCCGTTGGCGTCGACCATGACCTCGACCTGGTCGCCCACCGCCTTGCGCACACCGAGGACCCGGGCCACGTCGGCGTCGGGGTGGCGGCCCACCTTCATTTTGACCCTGGGAATACCCGCCTCCACCCAGCCCGCGAGCTGGGACTCGAGGCGCTCCTGGCTGTAGGACGTGAACCCGCCGCTGCCGTAGACCGGCACCCGATCGTGGGCGGCGTCGAGGACGACGACCAGGGGCAGGTCGAGCAGGCGGGCCTTGAGGTCCCACAGGGCGATGTCGACGGCGGAGATGGCCATGGCCGCCGCCCCCGGGCGGCCCAGGTTGCGCACGGCGCGGACCATGGCCCGCCAGCTGGCCTTGACGCACATGGCATCGCTGCCCGCCACCAGCGGTGCCAGGGTGGTCCGGACCACGGTGGCCGTGGCCGCGCTGGCATAGGTGTAGCCCAGTCCGGTGCACCCCCCGGCGCGGGCGTGCACGACGACCGCGGTGGTGGAATCCCATGCCAGGGTTCCGTCGGACTCAGGTCCGTCGGTGGGCACCTCGTAGACGGCGACGTCGATCCCCTCGACGGGGGCGCTGTCATCCACGGCCGGGAAGGAACCCGAGAAGCTCCTGCTTGGTGGCCGAGCGGATGATGCCGGCGGCATCGGGGTCTCCGGACAACAGGGCGCTCATCATGGCCTTGGCCTGCTTCCACTCGACGTGGGGCGGGATGGGTGGGATGTCGGGGCGCCGGGGCCCGAGGTGGCGAGACAGACGCCGATCTCACCGGTGAACTTGGCGTGGCCGCACGCCATGAACGCAGCCATCTCCTCGTGGCGCGCCTGGATGAACTGGGGGTCATTACCGGCCCGCCCTAACGCCCCGACGATCCCGTTGATGCCGTCACCCGGGTAGCCGAAGATCCGGTGGATCCCCCATTCCCGCAGGCGCTCCAGCAGGTGGTCGGCGACGTTCATGGCCATGATGGTGCCTCCTTGGGGTCGGGTCGTCCGGCGGGTGGAGCCGGGCGGCGTGATGCATCGAGGGAGCTCAGGATCGCCCCCGGCCCAGGGCGGCAGCGACCGTGGTCGTGGCGAGGGCGGCGGCTGCGGCGAGGAGGGGGCGGCGGTGACGGGTCGCCCACAGTTGGGCGCTGCGAGGGTGGGCCTCGCCGCCGAAGATCCCGTGGGCCCCGTGGTCGCCGTCGACCGGTTCCCACAGGTTGGCCGGCCGATCCGCCCGCACGGGCTGGTCGGTCTGCTGGGAGGCGAACCCCGTGCGCCCCAGGTAGCGGTCGAGCAGTGCCGGGGCGATCTTGTTGGCCACGATGGTGGCCACCGTGGTGGCGCCCACCCAGACCTCGCGCCGCTTGTGGCCGGCGGCGAAGAAGATGCCCTCGGCCGCCACCTCGGGCTGGTAGACGGGCGGCACCGGCTGAGGATGATGGGGGAGGCGGCTGAGGCACCACCCGAACTGAGGCGTGTTCAGGCCGGGCAGATGGACGCTGGTGATCCTGACCCCGCTGTGCTCGTGGGCCAGTTCGGTGCGCACCGAATCGGTGAAGCCGCGAACGGCGAACTTGGACCCGCAGTACGCCGACTGCAGGGGGATGGCCCGGTAGGCGAGGGCCGACCCGACGTTGACGATGACCCCGCGGTCGCGGGGCCGCATGCGCCGCAGGGCGGCCATGGTGCCGTACACCTGGCCCAGATAGGTGACCTCGGTGGCCCGGCGGAACTCGTCGGGTTCGATGTCCCACACCGGTGCGAAGGCCGTGGTCATGGCCACGTTGACCCAGATGTCGATAGCCCCGAGGTCACGCTCGATGCGGCTGGCGGCTGCCTCCACGGCCTCGCTGTCGGCCACGTCGGTCGGCACCGCCAAGGCCCGGGACCCGGTGGCCTCGACCTCCTTGGCGGCGGCTTCCAAGCCGTCATGCCCGCGTGCCAGCAGGGCCACGTCGGCGCCGCCGGCAGCGAACCGGCGGGCTGTCGCCCGACCGACGCCCGACGACGCCCCTGTCACAACCACGATGTGTCGCCCTTCCAACACCAGCTCCCGACTCGGCCGTGCGGGCCGTCTCGATCCGCGGGGCCGGCTCAGGCCCCCATCGTGCCTGCCCGGTATTTCGTTGCCCGAAACAAAGATCTCTCTCACAGTGCTCGCCTGCGCGTTCGTCGCGACATAGCGACGAGGACGCAGCCGTGCGGCGTGCCCGGGCGGGGCGGTGGAACGGTCGGGTACCCATCCTCGTCGGAAGTGGCTCAGATTGATCGCGCAAGGCGTGGGACGGGCCGCGCTCGGCCCAGGGTCTCGAGCGACCGAAGTCCGGTCACGATAGTGCCAGCGCGGCTCGTGCTGGGGCCCGTTCTCAGCCCCCGGTGAGCGGCCTCAACGCGAATGCTCCTGGTCGCTGACGGGCACCGGGGTGGCTACGTGCTTGTCGCCATTGACATCTTGGAAGAGATGCGGCGACGATCCCAGGAACTCGGCGTAGGCGAGCACCCCCATCTCGGGCAGGTCCATGCCCTCGGTCTCGACCTCGGCGGTGGGGCGGATGCCCCCCTTCATGAGCGCGTTCTGGATCTTGAAGAAGGCCAGTGCGATGGCGAACATCACGGTCGCGATCGTGATCACGCCGGCGGCCTGGGCGCCGAGCTGGCCCCAGCCCCCGTGGCCGT
>JBPCNP010000049.1:0-15826 GCA_051001215.1 Acidimicrobiales bacterium | reverse complement strand
ATCGCATCGAGAAGGTGCCCTCCGATTCGGGGTTCTGGCTGGATTCGCAACCGCCATTGTCCCTGGTCAGGGGGCACTTCTACGTGATGCTCAGTCCGTCAGGATGACGCCGATCGGTGGATCCGGGCTTAGCAGGCGACGGGTACGATCCGGACGTGCGCGTCGGCCTGGTGTGCCCCTACAGCCTCTCGCTCCCGGGAGGAGTCCAGGGGCAGGTCTTGGGGCTGGCCCGGGCCCTGCGGGGGCTCGGCCACGAGGCCCGCGTCCTGGGCCCCTGCGACGGTCCCCCTCCCGAAGTCGGCGTGACGCCGCTCGGCAACACCGTGGCTGCCCTGTTCAACGGGTCGATCGCGCCACTGGCACCGGACTTCCCCTGCGTGCTGCGCACCATCCGGGCCGTGCGCGACGAGCGTTTCGACGTGCTCCACCTCCACGAGCCAATGGCCCCCGGCCCCACCCTCACCAGCCTGGTGTGGTCGTCGGGACCGTTGGTAGGCACGTTCCACGCGGCCGGGGCCACGATGGCCTACCGGCGCTTGTTGCCCCTCGGCACCCGCCTGAGCCGCCGCCTCCATCTCCACTGCGCGGTGTCCGAGGATGCCCTCGACATGGCCGCGACCCTGGGGGGCGACTTCGAGCTCGTCCACAACGGGATCGACCTCGAACCCTTCGCCAAGGCCACGCCGTGGCCCACGTCCGGTCCGACCATCGTGTTCCTGAGTCGCCACGAGACCCGCAAGGGACTCGGGGTGCTCCTCGGCGCCCTCGCCTACCTGCCCCGCGATGTGCATGTCTGGGTGGGCAGCGACGGGCCCGAGACCCGCCGCCTCCGGGCCGAGGTGGCCGTTGATCCCCGCGTCGAATGGCTCGGGCGCCTCACCGAGGAGGAGAAGGCCCAGCGCCTGCGGGGCGCCGACGCGCTCTGTGCCCCGTCGTTGCGGGGCGAGTCGTTCGGCATGGTCCTGCTCGAAGGCATGGCCGCCCGTACCCCCATCGTGGCCAGCGACCTTCCCGGCTATCGCAACGTGGCCCGCCACGGCCGGGAGGCCCTGCTCGTGCCCCCCGGGGATGCCAGGGCCCTCGGTCAGGCGCTCACCAGGGTGTTGACCGAGCCCTCGACCGCCGCCTCCCTGGTCGCGGGGGGAGAGGCCCGAGCCGCGTCGTTCTCCATGGACCACCTGGCCGAGCGCTACGTGGAGCTGTACGAGGTGGCCATCGCCACTTGTGGTGTATAGCAGGTGTATGTCACGCACCAACATCGATCTTGACGACACGGCATGCCGGGCGGTGATGGAGCGGTATCACCTGGCGACGAAGCGGGATGCGGTCAACTACGCGTTGCGGACCCTGGCGGCCGAGCCGCTCGACCTGGATGCTGCCCGCCGGCTCCGGGGGTCGGGGTGGGACGGCGATCTCGACCAGATGCGGGCAGGCCGCGGCGGGTGACGCTTGTCGACACCTCGGCGTGGGTGGAGTTCCTGCGCGACACCGGTAGCCCGGTCTGTCTGCGCGTCGATGTGCTTCTCGACGCCGACATCGTGATTTGTGATCCCATCCGCATGGAAGTCCTCGCTGGGGCGCGGGACGAGAACCACCTCAACGACCTTCGCCGGCTACTCGCCAGGGCCTCGGCCGTGACCGTCGAGCCCGTCGACTACGAGGAGGCGGCCGCCCTCTGCCGCACGTGCCGTCGCCGCGGTCAGACCGTTCGGAGGTTGATCGACTGCCTCATCGCGGCCGCAGCCATCCGGGCCGACGTCCCGGTGCTCCACGCCGACGCTGACTTCGACACCCTCGCGCAGCACACGTCGCTTCGTGTCCACGAGCCGTAGGACGACGGCGGGGCTTGGCGGCTACGGCTCGATCCGGTAGATCTTCCCGCTCCTGCTCACGTCACACCAGGCGAGGACCGCGGACCTCAGTGCCCGGTGGAGCCCACCGAAAAGCTGTTCTTGTTCTCCCCGGATGCCCTTGGTCGCCACGGTGGTCTTGCCCGTCGCCAGATCGAGGAGGATCACCTGGTCCGAACGGGTTGCAGCGTCGATCGCGCTGATGAGCAGCGTGGCGTCATCATTGACGAGCGTCACACCCTGCGGGTGCGCCCAGGTCGAGACCGGTGAGAATCGGTGTGACCGCCGTGCCCTTCACGCTGAAGACCAGGCCCTGCCCCGGACCCGAGCCCTGGTCGTTGACATAGGCCACACCCTGGGCAGCCACGACGGGTGCAAGCGTACCGCTCCGTTGGACGAGACGACGGCCTGCCGTCAGCGAAGGGCGGGCCCCTCAACGAGGACATGGATCTCTCCAATCTGTCTGGGGACCTCCAGTTGCGGCACGCTCGCGGTTGTTCCGCTCGGCACCGCGAGCTGCTCGTCTACCTGCGTGCTGTCGCGACGATCGACGCCGTCGACCAGCCGGTAGAGGCCGCCGCGTTCTCGCCTGTGGGGAGCGGTCGTCGTTCGGGGATGCTGTCAGTCGGTCCGTCGCCGGGCAGTAGCCGCGGGCCCGACTTTCGCCTTGGCGCCTGCCGCTCGGTCCTATTTCGTTCCCACGATGCAGCGGGCCAAGCCTGGAATCCGGACCTCGCCGCCCGTCTCGTACGCCCTCACGGCCGCGATGACGGCTGCCCCAATCCGCTCCCGGGCCGGTTCGTCGACGTGCTGGAGCGCCGCAACTGCGAGCGAGACGTGCTCGCTGATCATCTCCCAGTACTGCGCGGGCGACGACGTCACCAGCTCGACGGCGACGTCCCACTCAGCGACGCCACGCAGTCCCGCGGCCTCGTACAGCGCGCTGACATATCCCGGGGCCGCGCACCGGAACATATTCGGTCCATCCGGGTCGGGTGGTGCCAGCGCCACCTCGGTTGCGATTGCCTGCATCGGAATCGTCGTCCACGGGTTTTCCTCGCGCTTCACCCATACCGACGAGCAGACGCGTCCGCCCGGCTTGAGGACCCGCACGAACTCGGCAGTCGCCTTGGCCATTTCGGGGAAGAACATGTATCCAAAACGCACCGAGACACTGTCGAATGTGGCGTCGTCGAACGGCAGATCGTCCGCGCTGCACACCTTCGTCTCGATATTGGCGACCCCTCCGCCTCGGCTCGTCGTGTGGCTACATCCAGCATCTCCGGTACGAGGTCGGTCAGAACGACCCGTCCCGTCGGCGTGAGTCGGGCGATACTCAGGCCCGGCTCACCCGTGCCGGCGGCGATGTCGAGATGCTGATGATCTTCGGCGATGTCGAGACGCTGGATGATCGCTGCGCTCACCGGGCTCAACTGATCCATGATGACCGAGTCCCACTTTTCCCAGCCGGCAGAGAGCCCCGCCCACGTCGCTCGCTGGGCGTCTCGGATCTCGTCGGCGCTCGGCATCGGCCCTCCCGTTCGCGCCACGCTAGCGGCCGCCCGCACCCAGCCCGAGCGTGCCGCGATGCACCATCAGCGACCGCCCGTGACCAGCGCACAACGCTCCGGCGCGCCGATACCGGATGTGCTCATGCTGTCGTTCAACGCCCGGAAGCCCGAAATTTGCGCCCGTCTGCGTGCTCGCGCAGCTTGGGAGTATGGGCGACGATGTCGGACCAGCCCGACGCCCCAGCTGCCAGCCTGCGAGGCGGTGAGACTGTGTCCAAGAGCCGGCGTTCGGGCTCGACCTCGAGTCACCTCGAGCGACCGGCCGACTTGCTCTACAGAACGTATACTGATCCGTATGACGACTCCGGTGCCCACCCGTTTCACGGATGAGGAGCTGGCGCTGATCGATGAGCTCGTTGCCGACGGAGTAGGCGACAGTCGGTCTGCAGTGATCCGGCGTGGTGTGGTCCATCTCGCCGACTCAGTTCGTCGGGCTCGCGTCGGCACCGCGATCGCCGGGTCGTATCGACAGCGTCCGCAGACGCCCGACGATGACGAGCTTGCGATGGCGAGCGCGATGGCTCTCACGGCGGCCGAGCCGTGGTAGCGCAATCCGAGCTGTGGTTGATGGAGACACCGAATCAGAAGCGCCGACCGGTGCTCGTCGTGTCCCGTGACGAGGTGATCCCGGTCTTGAACAACATCGTCGTCGCGCCGGTGACGACGACGATCCGGGACATCCCGACCTGCATTCCCGTGGGCTCCGAGGAAGGAATCGACCACGACAGCGTTGCCACGTTCGACAATCTCGCAGCCGTACCGAAGTCCGTGCTCACCACACGACTCGGCAAGCTCGGCGTAGGTGGGCGCCGTCGCATCTGCGAGGCCCTCGACGCGCTGGCCAACTGCTGACGCGCCCTGAGTGTGCCGCACTGGGAGTAGGTCGGCTTCCGTGCCGGGCTCTGGCCACCTCGGGTAGTCGTTCAGGGCGCCACGTCGCGCCACGCGGGTCGCGCCCTCCTCGAGCGCTGTACGGGCGCTGACTCGACCGACGCCGCCGCTCGTTCCCCCCTGTCCTCGGTGGCCAGCTCAGACGGTCGGCCTACGGTGGAGCGTTTCCGGCTCGAAGGGCAAGGGAGGCTCGCCATGGCCAAGCTGATCTACTCGATGATCGCTTCGCTCGACGGCTACGTCGCCGACGAGGATGCCAACTTCGACTGGGCTGCACCGGACGAGGAGGTGCACGCCTTCGTCAACGACATCGAGCGAACGGTCGGCACCTATCTCTACGGGCGTCGGATGTACGAGGTGATGGCCTACTGGGAGACGGCGCACGCCGCGCCCGACCAGCCCCCCGTCATACAGGACTACGCCGAGATCTGGCAGGCGGCCGACAAGATCGTGTACTCCAAGACGCTGGAGGCGGTCTCCAGCGCACGGACGCAGCTCGAGCGCGACTTCGATCCTGAAGCGGTCCGGCAGCTGAAGGCATCAGCGGGACGTGACCTCTCCGTGGGCGGCCCCAACCTCGCCGCCCGGGCGATCAGGGCCGGGCTGGTCGACGAGTACCACCTCCTCGTCGTGCCCGTCGTGGTGGGCGGCGGCAGCCGCTCCCTCCCCGACGATGTCCGCCTCGTGCTCGAACTGGTGGGCGAACGCCGTTTCGCCAGCGGCGTGGTACACCTCCACTACCGCACCGGGACGTGACGAGGCGACGTCGGGGCCACCCCGTCCGGGGTCAGGCGGAGCGCGACACCGAGAGGGCGGGGGGGCTGGCCAGCGTCTGGTAGACGACGCAGTAGCGCTCCGTCAGGCGCAAGAGGGTCGCGAGCTCGTCGTCGGTGGCGTCCGAGTCGAGCTCGAAGCGGACGCGGATGGCGGTGAAGCCGACGGCCACGTCTTTGCTCACGGCCAGCGTGCCCCGGAAGTCCAGGTCGCCCTCGGCATGAACCGTCCCGCCGTTGACGGAGATGTCCAGGGAGGTGGCGACGGCCCGAAGCGTCACCCCCGCACAGGCGACGAGGGCCTGGAGCAGCATGTCGCCCGAGCACAGGGACAGTCCGTCGCCCCCGTGGCGGGATGCAGTCCCGCCTTGGCCAACGCCTGTCCGGTGGCGACCGAGCAGGCAATCCCCTCGTCGAGGGTGCCCTCGGCCGCAAGCGTGACCTGAGCCGTCGTCGGCTCCTCGCGGTAGCGGTCCTTCAGCGGCTGTTGTACGGCTCGCAGTCCGTCTCGGCCCATCATCACGACCCGGAGTTGATGTCGACCACCAGGCGGGGCGGTGATTCCAGGGTGGAGACCCTGAAGCCCGACTTCGTCTTCACGCCGGCAACCCAGGTGAGGTTGCCCTCGAAATCCCCGGCCTGCACCACCTCGACGAGCTTCGGAGCGGCCGCCTTGATGCGCGTCGGACCGGTGTAGGTCGCCTTGCCGCCGCCGGAAAGATCGAAGCCGCTGGCCGGCGTCATCCGGACCGAGAGCACGGCGGTCCCCTCCACCACCATTTCGGTCCCCGATCCGTCCTGCAGGACAGGCCGGGCGATGTAGTCCACCGCGTAACCGGGCAACCGGTTGGCGAACTCGAAAGTGACGCGGTCGAAGCCGTTCTGGGCCGCCGTGCGAACTGCGGTGAGCAGGGCGGTCGCCCCCTGGCCGGCCACGGACACCGGAGTCGTCGAATAGGCCACCGACGTGGGGGGGCCGGCGGTGGTGGCGGGCGATAGGCCGACCATCGTCGTGGTCGTCGCCGCTCGCAGGGAAGTGGTCGTGGCCGACGTCGAGGTGGTCTTGGCCGAGCCACAGCCGGCCGCGAGGAGCACGGCGCCGACGAGGACGGGCAGGAGGACGCGCGTTCGGCTCATCAGTGGTGGAACCCGGCCCGGACCTGGTCACGGGCCGGCGAGCCACGATCGGCGAGGCGGTCGACCACGTGGCTCAGGTCGGCGAGCAGCATGGCGGCCAGGTCACGGGTGAAGCCGTCGCGGACCGCGATGCGCAGCACGTGCTTGTCTGCCCCCTTGTCGCCCGACTCGTGGGCATGCAACGGCATGGCGGAAACGGTACCCGTATGATGGGCAGCCGGCGTCTTCGGAAGGCAAACGGCATGGTTGTGGGAATCATCGTGGGCGTGGTGGTGCTGCTGGTGGTGCTCTACGTGGCCGCGTCCTACAACGGCCTGGTCAAGCTGCGCAACCGCATCGACAACGCCTGGGCCCAGATCGACGTGCAGCTCGAGCGCCGTTACGACCTGATCCCCAACCTGGTCAACACGGTCAAGGGCTACGCCACCCACGAGAAGGGGACGTTCGAGGCCGTCACCCAGGCCCGGGCCAACGCCATCAACGCCAGCGGTCCCGGCGACCAGGCCCAGGCCGAGAACATGATCTCCGGAGCCCTGAAATCGCTGTTCGCCGTGGCCGAGGCCTATCCCGACCTCAAGGCCAACCAGAACTTCCTGGAGCTCCAGGAGGAGCTGTCGGGAACCGAGGGCCGCATCGCCTACGCCCGCCAGTTCTACAACGACTCGGTGTTGAAGCTGAACACCAAGATCCAGAGCTTCCCGTCGAACCTGCTGGCCAACGCCTTCGGGTTCAAGGCCCGCGAGTACTTCGAGGCCGACGACGCCTCGCGCGGCCCGGTCTCCGTCCAGTTCTGATGGTTGATCTTCCGAGGTCACGTTCTCAGGGGCCCAGCGTCTCCGCTCCCGCCGGCTGACTCGGGAGCCGGGTCACCTGTACGAACAGATCTCGTCCAACAAGCGGCGCTCGGTGCTGCTCGTCGCCGGTTTCGTGGTGCTCGTGGCCCTCGTGACCTTTGCCGTCGACCGCCTGCTCGGCCTCGGCCTGGTGTTCCTCGTCATCGCCACCGTCGTGGTCGTCGTCGGTAGCTTCGCCGCGTACTGGAAGTCCGACAGCGTCGCCCTGGCCATGAGCCACGCCAAGCCCGCCGATCCCGACACCTACGCCCGGCTGCACAACCTGGTCGAGGGCCTGTGCATCGCCGCAGGTCTGCCCAAGCCCCGCGTGTACATCATCGACGACCCGGCGCCCAACGCCTTCGCCACCGGCCGCAACCCCAAGCACGCCGCCGTCGCCGTCACCACCGGTCTGCTCGAGAAGATGAACCGCATCGAGCTGGAAGGGGTCCTGGCCCACGAGCTCAGCCACGTGAAGAACTACGACATCCTCTCGTCCACCCTGGCCGTCACCTTCGTGGGCGTGGTCACGCTCATGGCCGACTTCGCCCTGCGCTTCCTGTGGTGGGGCGGCCCCCGCCAGAGCGACCACGACAACGACAGTGGCGCCGGCGCGGGGATCTTGGTGGCCGTGTTCGGCTTCGCCCTGCTGCTCCTGGCTCCCCTGGTGGCCCGGGTGATGCAGGCCGCCGTCAGCCGGCGGCGCGAGGCCCTGGCCGACTTCAGCGGGGTGCAGCTCACCCGGTACCCTCCGGGTCTGCTGGCCGCCCTCGAGAAGCTGCGTGACGACACCACGGTCGTGCACTCGGGCTCGCGGGCGACGGCCCATCTCTGGATCGAATCGCCCCTTGCCCGCACCCCCGACCAGGGTCGCCTAGCCTGGCTGAACCGCCTGTTCGATACCCACCCTCCGCTCGAGGAACGCATCCAGGCCCTGAAGGAGCTCTGATCTTGAGAACCCGCACGTCAAGCCGCGTCTACCTCGTCGCCCTCGTGGCCGTCCTCGCCCTCGTTGGTGCGGCCTGCTCCAAGTCCAAACCGAAGACCAAGGCCAAGGCCCCCGCAGCCACCACCACGACCGTGCCGGCGACGTACCCGCTCACGGGCCTGCCCGCCACCAATGCCGCCAACGCGGCGCGACCGGCGCTGAGCATCAAGGTCGACAACGTGGCTGCGGCCCGGCCCCAGGCGGGCGTGGACGCGGCCGACGTCGTCTACGAAGAAGTGGTCGAGGGCGGGCTCACGCGCCTCCTTGCCGTCTTCCAGTCCACCGACGCAGATCCCATCGGCCCCGTGCGCTCGGTGCGCCCGACCGACCCTGACCTGGCCGCGCCCTTCGGGGGAGTGTTCGGGTTCTCCGGTGGCTCCACCCGTTTCGAAGCGCTCATCCGTTCGACGCCGGGACTCACCGCCGTCTCCGCGGGCGACGACGCCGCCGCCTTCCCGAAGCACGGGCCGCACACCGGCGACCACACCTCCTACACGTCCACCGCGGCCCTGTACACCCACGCGGCGGCGGGGGCCAAGGCGCCGCCGCCGTTCTCGCCGTTCCTGAAGGCGGGCGAGCCCTTCGCCCCGGCCGGAGCCACTCCGGCCACCCGACTCGCCGTGATCGTCGGCAACCAGCCCGTGGGCTTCGACTTCGATGCGGCCACCAAGACGTGGAAGCGGTCGATGGACGGCGCACCCGACCTGCTGCAGAATGGCACCCAGATCGCGCCGACCAACGTGATCATCGAGTTCGTTCAGTACGACCCGGTGGAAGGTGCGGTCGACACCACCGGCTCCCAGGTGTTCGTGGGCCGGGTGCAGGGCACGGGTGAGGCCTGGGTGCTGTCCGACGGCAAGGTCGTGAAGGGGAAATGGTCGAAATCGTCCCAGACGGGGATCACCACCTACACCGACGCCACCGGTGCCCCCCTCGCCATTCCTCCGGGCCATACCTTCGTGGAGCTGCCGCCGATCGGAGCCAAGGCGGCGATCACGTGAGAGCCCGGATCACCTGAAAGTTCCGGCGACGTCGAATCACGGCCAGATTGGCCTGCGGCAGCGGTAGGCTCGACGCCGTGGACCAAGAGCGCACCACTGGTACCGATCGGGTGAAGCGGGGCCTGGCCGAGATGCTCAAAGGCGGCGTGATCATGGACGTGGTCACGCCCGAGCAGGCGGCCCTGGCCGAGCGCGCCGGTGCCGTGGCGGTGATGGCCCTCGAGCGGGTGCCCTCCGACATCCGCCGCGACGGTGGCGTGGCCAGGATGAGCGACCCGGCCATGATCGAGGGCATCAAGGCCGCCGTCACCATCCCGGTGATGGCCAAGGCCCGCATCGGCCACTTCGCCGAGGCCCAGGTCCTCGAGGCCCTCGGCGTCGACTACGTCGACGAGAGCGAGGTGCTCACACCGGCCGACGAAGCCAACCACATCGACAAGTGGGCCTTCACCGTCCCGTTCGTCTGCGGCGCCACCAACCTGGGGGAGGCACTTCGCCGCATCTCCGAGGGGGCGGCCATGATCCGCTCCAAAGGCGAGGCCGGCACCGGCGACGTGCGGGAGGCGGTGCGACACCTGCGCTCGATCCTGGGCGACATCCGCCGCCTGACCACGGCCGATTCGGCCGAGGTCTACGGCTGGGCCAAACACCTTCAGGCCCCGGTGGCCCTGGTGCAGGAAGTGGCCAGCACCGGCCGCCTGCCTGTGCCCCTGTTCTGCGCCGGCGGACTGGCGACGCCGGCCGACGCCGCCCTGGTCATGCAGCTGGGCGCCGAGTCGGTGTTCGTCGGGTCGGGCATCTTCAAGAGCAGCGATCCCGAGCTCCGGGCCAAGGCTGTGGTCGAGGCCACGGCCCACTTCAACGATCCGCACATCGTGGCCAAGGTCAGCCGCGGCCTGGGCGAGGCCATGCGTGGCGAAGAGTCGTCCAAGGTCGACGTGCGTCTGTCCGAACGGGGCTGGTAGGGCCATGACCAGGGTCCCCCCAGGTGCCCCCCATGGTTTCGAGCGGCAGGCGGAGCGGCAGCAAGATCGGGGTCCTCGCCCTCCAGGGGGCGTCGGCGCTCCACGCTGAGGCGGTCGCCGCCCTCGGCGCCCACCCTGTCGAGGTCCGCCAGCCCGAGGATCTCGCAGGGGTCGAGGCCGTCATCCTGCCCGGGGGCGAGTCGACCACCATCTCGCGGCTGCTGACCACGTCCGGCCTCTTCGACCCCCTGGCCGAGCGCCTGGCCGGCGGCCTTCCCGTCTTCGGCACGTGTGCCGGCATGATCCTGCTGGCCACCGAGATCGTCGACGGCCGGGCCGACCAGCGTTGTTTCGGCGCCATCGACGTCGCCGTGCGTCGCAATGCCTTCGGGCGCCAGCGGGAGTCCTTCGAGGCCCCGCTGGCCGTCTCCGGCCTGGCCGGCGGGGACTTTCCGGCCACGTTCATCCGTGCTCCGGTCGTCGAGCGGGTGGGGGCCGGTGTCGAAATCCTGGCCACCGTGCCTGGGCCCGGTGCTGGGCCCGACGGCGGCCCCCAACCGGTGTTGTGCCGCCAGGGCCCGGTCCTGGTGGCGGCGTTCCATCCTGAGTTGTCCGACGACCTGCGCCTGCATCAGGCGTTCCTTGCCACGCTGTAGGGAGAGGAGAACCACATGTCCGGTCATTCCAAGTGGGCGACGATCAAGCACAAGAAGGGGGCCACCGACAAGGCCCGGGGCAAGCTGTTCGCCAAGCTCATCCGCCAGGTCGAGGTGGCAGCCCGCGAGGGTGGCAGCGACATGGACTCCAACGCCAACCTGCGCACCATGTTCCAGAAGGCTCGGGACGCGTCGGTGCCGACCGACACCATCGAACGGGCGGTCAAGCGAGGAACGGGTGAGCTCGAAGGTGTCCGGTACGAACCCATCACCTACGAGGGCTATGCCCCGTGCGGGGTGGCCGTGTACGTCGAGTGCCTCACCGACAACCGCAACCGCACCGGGGCCGAGGTCCGCAGCACGTTCTCGAAGTACGGGGGCTCGAGTGCCGAGTCGGGGGCCGTGGCCTGGCAGTTCCAGCGCAAGGGCGTGATCGTCACTCCCAAGACCGACGACGACGACGACGACGACGACGAGCTCATGTTGGCGGCCATGGAGGCGGGTGCCGAGGACCTCGACGACCGGGGCGACATATGGCAGGTGACGACGGCAGCCAGCGATCTGGCCAAGGTGCGAACCGCGCTGGAGGCGGCCGGCCTCGAGGTCGAGTCCTCCGACCTCACCATGATCCCGACGACGGTGGTCAACCTCGAGACCGAGGCCGACGCCCGCAAGGTGCTGCGTCTCATCGAGCTGCTCGAGGACCACGACGACGTGCAGTCCGTCTATGCCAACTTCGACATCCCCGACGACGTCCTCCAAGCGGTGGAGGCCTGACAGGGGGGCTCACCCCGACCGGCTGCGTGCAGAGAGCAACCGTGGGTTGTACACTGCGCGACCTGGTCCACTGCGGACCGTGTCGGTGCCTGCGGTCGAACCTGCCTGGCACCCCGACGATCGCAGCTTCGGTCACCCCCTTTCGTCCCACAGATCGGCCGCGGTCGCGTTCGTCGATGAGTACGCAGGGGTAGGTACCTCCGTAGACCGATCACGTATGTGTTGTCACCCCCGATGAGAGACAGAGGCACCATGACCATCACCTCCACCACCACCACTTTCGCCGCCGAGTTCCTGGCCGCTCAGAACCACGAGCTGTCCAGCCGCCGCGCCTCCTACGTCGCCGACCTCGAGCGCCTGTCGACTGCCGCCCAGGAGCTGGTCGACGGCCGGGGCGCATCGGAGATGGCCGACGAGGACGGGTTCGGCGAGGTCGACACCCTCAACGTCGAGCGGGAGCAGCTCCTGGTCGTCGCCGGCGAGGTCCGGGCCAGGATCGACGAGATCGACCTGGCGTTGAAGCGCATGGCCGCCGGTTCCTACGGCATCTGTGACGACTGCCACCGGCCCATCGCCGAGGCCCGCCTCGAGGCCATGCCCGAGGCCCAGCGCTGCGTGGGCTGCAAGAGCGCAGGGATCCTGCGCCGACGGTAGGACTGGCTTCAGCGGGCCGCTCGGGCCCAGCGCCTGACCGCGATCACCGCCCACACCACCTCGACGACGCCGAACGGCCACGCCCCGGACAAGAAGCCGTAGAGGCTCGACATAGCGCACCCGCAGGCGAAGGCCAGGACGAAGTTCGGGTGTCGGTGCTCGAGGGCGTACATCGTCATCATGAAGCTCACCGCCACGGCGCCGTAGGCGGTGAGCACCGGGCCAGTCGATCACATCGGCGGCCCCCCGGGGCTCGGCGGACGGGATCCGCGCATGACCGTGGCCGGCGCGCTAGCGTCACGAACGCATGTTCGTACTCGGTCTCGACCCAGGGGTGTCCCGGTGCGGCTACGGCTGCGTCGTGCGGGCGGGTGGCACCGACAGGTCCGTCGCCGCCGGGGTGATCACCACGCCGCCGTCCGATGCGCTCCCCGAGCGCCTGGCCGCCCTCGACCACGAGTTCCGGGGGCTCCTGGCCGAGCTCGGGCCCCGGGCCGTGGCCCACGATCCCGTGACGGCTCCCGTCCTGGCCGTCGAGCGTCTGTTCTTCCAGGTCAACGCCCGCACGGCCATGTCGGTGGGCCAGGCCAGCGGCCTGGTGCTGGCGGCGGCTGTGCAGGCGGGCTGGACCGTCGTCCAGTACACGCCCAACGAGGTGAAGCAGGCAGTGGCCGGTTACGGCGCGGCCACCAAGGGTCAGGTCCAGCGCATGGTGGCCTCCCTCCTGCACCTGGCCGAGCCCCCTCGCCCCCCCGACGCCGCCGATGCCCTGGCCCTGGCCCTGTGCCATCTGGCCCGGGCGCCCATGGCCGCCCGGGTGGCTCACTCGGCGACGGGCCCCCGACGATGATCGGTTCCCTGCGGGGCACGCTCGTCGACCGTTCGGCCCGGGGTGAGGTGGTGATCGAGGTGGGCGGCGTCGGCTACCGGGCCACGGTGGCGCCGGCCACGGTTGCCGCCGTCGGCCAGCCCGGCTCTGCGGTGATGCTCCACACCCACCTCCACGTCCGCGAGGACGCCCTCACCCTTTACGGCTTCATGACCCGTGACGACCGCGACTGCTTCGAGGCCCTCATCGGGGCCCACGGCGTCGGACCGGCCCTGGCCCTGGCCATCCTGTCGGTGCACGGCCCCGCCGAGTTGCGCCAGGCGCTTGCCGAAGCCGACATCGACGCCCTCACCCTCGTCCCCGGAGTCGGCCGCAAGACGGCGGCCCGCCTGCTGATAGAGCTGAAGTCCCGCCTCGACGTCGGTGACCTGGCGCCCGAGGCCGTCGCCGCCGTGGTCGGTGCCGATGGGCGCTCGGCTCGCACCGATCTGCGCGAGGCCCTGGCCGGTCTCGGCTATGAAGCCGACGAGATCGGGGCCGTCCTGCACGAACTGCCGGCCGACGGTGAGGTCGAGGACCTCCTCCGCAACGCCCTCCGTCTCCTCGCCGCGGCCAGATGAGCGACTGAGCAATGGCCATGAGAGACGAACTCCTCACCGCGTCGACCGTCGACGGTGACCAGCCCGACGAGGCCGGCCTTCGCCCCCGCCGCCTGAGCGAGTTCGTGGGCCAGGCCCGTCTGCGCCAGCACCTGGAGATCCTCCTCGAGGCCGCCCACCGCCGGGGTGAGGCCGTCGACCACCTGTTGTTCGCCGGGCCGCCCGGCCTGGGCAAGACCACCCTGGCGGCGATCGTGGCCGCCGAAGGAGGCGTCAAGCTGCGGGTCACGTCCGGCCCGGCGCTGGAGCGGGCCGGCGACCTGGCCTCGGTGCTCACCAACCTCGACGACGGTGACGTGCTGTTCATCGACGAGATCCATCGCCTGCCTCGGGTCGTCGAGGAGGTCCTCTACCCGGCCATGGAGGACTTCCAGCTCGACATCGTGCTCGGCAAGGGCCCCTCGGCTCGTTCCATCCGGCTCGACCTGGCCCGTTTCACCCTGGTGGGGGCCACGACCCGCACCGGCCTCATCACCGGTCCTCTTCGAGATCGCTTCGGCTTCGTCGCCCGTCTCGACTACTACGACGTGGCCGAGCTCGAGGCCATCGTCGCCCGGGCCGCCGGCATCATGGGGGTGTCCCTGGAGCCGGCCGGCGGGCTGGAGGTGGCCCGGCGGGCCCGGGGCACGCCGCGCATCGCCAACCGTCTCTTGCGCCGGGTCCGCGACTTCGCCGAGGTCAGGGGCAACGGCACCGTCACCGAAGCCGCGGCCCGCGAGGGCCTGGCTCTTTTCGAGGTCGACGAGGCCGGCCTCGACAAGGTCGACCGGTCCATCCTGGCTGCGGTGTGCCAACGCTTCGGGGGTGGACCGGTG
The DNA here is from genome assembly GCA_051001215.1 of Acidimicrobiales bacterium. Classification (GTDB taxonomy): domain Bacteria; phylum Actinomycetota; class Acidimicrobiia; order Acidimicrobiales; family AC-14; genus DATAQC01. Next base: position 1,427 of record JBPCNP010000049.1, on the reverse strand, counting down.
GGCCTGTCCACCCTGTCCATCTGCGTCGGCGAGGCCACCGAGACGGTCGAGGACGTCTACGAGCCGTTCCTGCTCCAGCAGGGCCTGCTCATGCGCACCCCCCGTGGCCGGGTGGCGACCCCCGCGGCCTGGGCCCACCTCGGGCTGTCCGGGCCCACCGCCGGTCCCGACCCCGGTCTCTTCGGCGCCTGAGAGGCAGTCCTACCTCGCGCTAAGCTTTCGATCCGCCCCCACGGGGCTTCTTCGCCATGGCCGCCTCCCTCCTCTTTCTCGTACCCCTCGCCCTGCTCTGGGTGTTGTTCGTCCGCCCGCAGCAGCGCCGCATGCGCCAGGCCCAAGCCATGGTGGCCACCCTCGACGTCGGTGACGAGATCATCACCACCGGCGGGATCTACGGCACGGTCACCGACACCGACGACACCAGCCTGTGGGTGGAGATCGCCCCTGACGTGGTCGTGCGGGTGATGCGGGGCGCGGTGGCCCAGCAGGTGTCGCCGACCGACCTCGACACCGACGGTGACCTCAACGTGGATGACCTCGACGTCGACGGCCTCCACGTCGACGACGACGACACCGGCGACGCCGGCGACGACGACGACCCGGTGCCGGAGATCCACGGGTCGGCGGTGCGCAACGGTGGGCCACCCGAGTCGACACCGGTCGACGACCAAGCCTGATGCGCCGCTCCCTCACCGTCTCCCTGGTCGTCGTCATCGTCGGCGCCCTGCTCGCCCTTGGCGTGACCGTTGCCTCCGGGAGCACCCCCCAGCTCGGCCTCGACCTCCAGGGCGGGGCCTCGGTGGTCCTCCAGCCCAAGAACAAGGTGCCGTCGGGGACCCTCGACCAGGCCATCTCCATCATCCGGAGCCGGGTCGACGCCCTCGGCGTGGCCGAGCCCGACATCAGCCGCCAGGGCGACTCGATCATCGTGCAGCTCCCCGGCGTCAAGAACAAGGACCGGGCTCTGCAGATCGTGGGCCAGACCGCCCAGCTGTACTTCCGGCCCGTGGTCCAGGCCCTTCCTCCCGAGGGGGTCACCCCGACCACGGTGCCCCCCACCACCCAACCCGGGTCCCCGCCCACCTCGGCGCCGAAACCGGTCGACGTCCCCACCACGCCATCCGACCAGGACGACCCCGCCGCCCAGGTCGTGCTCCCGCAGAAGGACAGCAAGGGAAGGGTGACGTCGCGTTATGCCCTGGCCCCGGCGGCCGTCAAGGGTCAGGCCATCTCGTCGGCCAAGGCCGTGGTCGACCCCACCAGCGGGGGGTGGTCGGTCAACTTCAGTCTCAGCGGCGGTGGTGAGAAGGACTGGAACACCATGGCCGCCAAGGTGGGCGTGAAGGGCCAGATCGCCATCGACCTCGACGGCGTGGTGAAGTCGGCGCCCGCCCTGCAGACCACCAACTTCCAGGGCAGCGGCACCA
>JBPCNP010000048.1:0-27214 GCA_051001215.1 Acidimicrobiales bacterium | reverse complement strand
GCTTGTGGTCGACGGTGGAGAAGAACCCGGGGATGCCCGGCGCGTCCTCCCAGAGCTCGTTGAGATCGCCCTGGTCGGCGGGGGGCGCCTCGGCGATGGCCATTACTTGAGACCCTCCAGGTAGGCGGCGATGGCGTCACGGTCGGCGGAGGACAATGCCGTGGGTGGCATGAGGTTGCCGGGCTTGATGGCTTGAGGATCGGCGATCCAGCGGGACAGGTTGGCCGAGGTGTTCGGCACCGTCAGTGAAGCGATCCACCGCCGGCTGCCGAAGTCGCTCAGATCGGGCCCGACGGTACCCGTGGCCTGAGTCCCCTTGATCGTGTGGCAGCCGGCGCACGCCTCCCGGGTGAAGACCAGCTGGCCCTGGGCTGCCTCTTCGGAGGTCGGGGCGACGCCGGCACCACCGCGTCGGCGGGTGATCCACCGGTCGAAGTCGACAGGTTGGTCGGCGATCACGATGAAGCTCATGTGGGCGTGCTCGATGCCGCAGTACTCGGCACACGCGCCGCGGTACACGCCGGCCTGGTTCGCCCGTAGTCGCAGGTGGTTCACCTGGCCGGGGATGGTGTCCACCTTGCCGGCCAGCTGCGGCACCCAGAAGCTGTGGATCACGTTGTCCGACGTGAGCTCGATGTCGACCGGGCGGCCGACGGGAATGTGGATCTCGCCGGAGGTCGTCACCCGGTCGGTGGGATAGCGGATGTCCCACCACCAACGCTTGCCGACGACCTGGATGCGCAGCTCCCCCTGCTGGGGTTTGCGCAGGACCTGGGTGGTGTTGACGGTGACCACGGCGAGGACGCCGAGGATGAGGACGGGGGCGACGATGCCGCCGAACCAGATGAAGGTGTCGTCCTTGGGCCCGGTCAGGGGATCGTCCCGCTTGGCGCGACGACCCCGCACGACGGCGATGACGATGAAGGCGGCCACCACTACGTAGACAACCGTGGCCATGGCGAACATCAGCCACCACACGCCGGCCACCCGGCGGGCCTCGCCCGCCCGGCCGTCGAGCATCGACGGGGAGTGCCCGCTGCTACATCCCGTGGCCACCAGGACCACGGTGAGGCTGGCCAGCGCCAGCAGCCGCCTTCTCACGAGTGGCGCCAGAAGGACGGCCCGACGGGCTCGGAGAAGTCACCCTGGGCCACGAGGAACCCGTCACCGGTGATACTGAGGGGAAGCTGGGGCAGAGGGGCAGCGGCCGGGCCGTCCTGGGGCCGGGCGTGATGAAGGACGTCGAAGGTGGACTGGTGGCAGGGGCACAGGAGCTGGTGGGTGTCGGCCTGGTACAGCCCCACCGGGCACCCGGCATGGGTGCAGATCTTGGAGTACGCGACGAAGCCGTTCGGCGACCAGTCCTCGCGGCCGGCGGACGGCTTCATGAGCCGGGGACTCACCCGCACGAGAACGGCTTGGCCGTCGGCCGACCCGGGAAAGCCCTCTGGGAACACGGTCACCAGGCCCTCGAGGGGGACATCAGTCGTGCGCACGGGGCGGCCGTCCTCGGTGACGAGACGGAGGCCGGCCCGCCAGGGCGTCTCCACCAGGGTGCGGCCCGGCCGCGGGCCGAGGGAGCGGATGGGAAACAGCGCGGCCACCCCGAGGCCACCGACGGCCAGCCCGAGCGAGCGGACCACGAGCTTGCGGCGGGTGATGAGGCCACCCTGTTCGAAGTCGTCCTCGACCTCCTCGACCTCGTCCACCGGGCTGGCCATCTCGTGGCGGTCGTCGACGAAGGGGCCCTGGGGCAACAGCCGGTTCCCCCACACGACAAAGCCACAGGCGACGCCCCCCAGGGCCAGGCCGAGGAACAGGCCTTCGAGCTGAGGCTGGCCGCCCCGCCAGTACACGATGGTGAGGGCCACGGCACTGGCCGACGACAGGAGGAACAGGGCGGCCACCCGGAGCTCGGCCCGGCGTTCGGCGTGCTCGCTCAGATCGCCGTGGCCTGAGCCGGCATCTTGTTCGGGCACGGAGCCGGCATTCCGTTCGGGCACGGAGCCGGTATTCCGTTCGGGCACGGAGCCGGCATTCCGTTCGGGCACGGAGCCGGTCATCCACGCTCCCCGATCCACCGGGTGAACAGCAGGAGACCAGCCAGGGCGATGAGGGCGACAGCGCCCTCGGCGAAGGGACCGAGGTGCCAGAACGGCTGGCCACCCCGGTCACTGGGCCGATCGAGGTATCGGACGTAGGCGACCACCGACGCCATCTGTGTCTCGGTGAGGGCGGCGGTCCCGAAGACAGGCATCTGGCCCGGACCGACGCGGATCGCCTCGGCGATCTGGGTCCTGGTGGCGCTGTGGAGGGCCGGGGCCTCGATGCGCAGCAACGCCCCCCCGTCGCCGGCCCAGGCATGGCAGCCGGCGCACTGCTGGCGGAACAGCGCGCCGCCCTCGGCGAGGTCACCTTCGCCGACGCGTGGGATGCCGGGGCCTACCCCCCCGCTGAGGTTGGCGATGTAGTCGACGAGGGGGGTGATCGTCTCGGGCGGATACGCCGGGTGGTGTCGCTTGGAGACGATCTCGTCGTCGGGCGCGGCGTTGTTCGGGAGTGGCTGGAGCGGCGTTCCCTCTTCGACATTGGATCGCCCCACGGGGGCCAATGGCATTCGACCGGTCGAGAGCTGGTAGTCGATCGAGGCCCGGCCCACCCCGAACAGGGTCGGTCCCCGGGCCGTCCCCCGCCCGTCGGCACCGTGGCAGACGGCGCAGTCGCTCCGGAAGATCCTCTGTACGTCGCCTGAGCCATCGGCCGGAACCTGTCCGCTAGTGGCTTTCGCCGTCGACGACATGGTCAACATCGTCACCGTCACGGCCATCATCGCCGGCACCACCAGCAGCCAACCGACCCTGGAGCGAGCCACCGTGGGGCCCCGGAACATTGGCACGTGTCGAGCCACTCCGGTCGTGATCGGCCTGGCCAGGCCTCTGCGTCCGTCAGCAGTTCCGTTTGGCGTGACGTCACCGTAGCCCCGCCGATGACCGGCGCCAAGGGTCTCTTTCGCCCAGGTGACGCCCCTCCATGCGCCGGCTTGTCGGCGCCCGCGAACGGGTACGGGGAGACCGTGCCCTGGGACCGGTTCCACGACATCGCCGCCGAACTGGACTATCCGATGCTCATCGTCACCGTCGCGGCCGACGGTGAGCGAGCCGGCTGCCTCGTCGGGTTCGCCGCCCAGTGCAGCATCGAGCCCTTGCGGTTCATGGTGTGGATCTCCAAGAAGAACCACACCTACCGGGTCGCCCAGCGTTCTCCGGTGATGATCGTGCACTTTCCCGCTGCCACAGACCGCGACCTGGCCCAGCTCTTCGGAGGCGAGACGGGCGACGAAGTGGACAAATTCTCCCGATGCGGGTGGCGCCCCGGTCCGTCCGGCGCCCCGATACTCACCGACTGCACCCGATGGATGGCCGGCCAGGTCGTGGAGCGGGCCGACATGGGCGATCATCTGGGCTTCGTGCTGGAGCCCGTCGACGGGGAGGCCGGCAACTGGTCGGGCCAACTGGGCTTCCAGGACGTGACCGACATCGAGCCCGGCCACGAGCCGTGACCCCTCGGGTCAGCCGGTGGCCCGCTCCAGCACGCGCAGGATGTCGTCGCCGTAGCGCTCGAGCTTGACCGGGCCGATCCCGGGGCAGCGGGCCAGCTCCACCGGCGACGCCGGAGACTGGGCGGCGATGCCCCGCAGGTGGGCATCGCTCATGATCACGTAGGGCGGCATCGTCTCCCTGCGGGCCTGCTCGGTGCGCCACTCGCGCAGGGCCTCGAACGCCTTCTCGGCGGCGGGGCTGAGCACCGCCACGGCCGTGGCCGCCCCCCGGGCCCTGCCGGCCCCGGAGGCAGTAGCGGCCCTGCCGGCCCCGGAGGCAGTGGCGGCCCTGCCGGTCCCGGAGGCAGTAGCGGCCCTGCCGGGCCGATCGGCGAGGGCGGCCTCAGTGGCCTCCCCGGTGAGCTCGTCGAGGAACGGCGACGGGGCGGCGGCGTCGGCCAGGACGACCACCGAGGTCCGAGCCCGGGTCACGGCCACGTGGAAGACGCGGCGCTCCTCCTCCACATCGTCGGACAACCGGTGCGGGAACAGCCCCGCCGACGCCGCGAACACGATCACCCGGGGCCATTCCCTTCCCTTCACTTTGTGCACCGTGGACAGGTGGACGCCCTCGCCCGCAGTGCCCGCGATCATCGATCGCAGCCAGTCCTCGAAGGTGGCCGGGTCGGGATGCAGGGCGGCGACCTGCTCGAGGGCCCAGAGGTCATCGCCGTGAGCCGATCGGTCGACGGCGCCGCGCGACGAGTCGAGGGCGTCGAGGGCGGTGTCGAGGCCTACCCGGGTGCGGATCGTGGCCAGGACCGACGCCGTGTCGCCATCCTCGGCGGCAGCGGCCACCACGCCGATGTCGTCGACGTAGCCCGCCACCCGGTCGGAATCGTCACCGGAGAGCCACTCACCCAGGCGACCGAGCTCGGCCACCGAGGTCTGGGGTCGCCTGGTCATCATGGTGAGCACGTTGCGGGCGATCTTGCGCGAGGGGCGGCGAACGGTGGCTGCGACGTCGGCCCCCGAGATGTGGTCGGGGTCGAGGCCCATGCGCAGGTAGGCCAGGACCGCAGCCGACCCGGTGCGGGAGAGCACCTCGGGCCCCACGGCCCGGGCGCAGGGCACCCCCGCCTCGGTGAGCAGCACTTGAATGGGCAGGAGCACCGAGTTGACCCTGGCCAGCACGGCGATGTCGTCGTCGTCGACACCCTCGCCCCGCCAGGCCGTGACCTGGTCGCGGGCGGCGGACGACAGGTCTGCCACCCGGCGCAGATCGAGGTCTCCGGGCGCCTCGGCACGCCCCGGTGCGGGAGCGATGTGCTTGGCCAGCCGCCGGCGGTTGTACCCGAGGAGGTGGGTGGCGCCGCTGACCACCGCCGGGGGGCATCGGTAGTTGACCGTGAGGTCATACGAGCTGGCACCGGGAAAGTAGCGTTGGAAGTCGATGAGAAACCCGGGGTCGGCGCCGGCGTAGCCGTAGATCACCTGGTCGTCGTCGCCCACCCCGAACACCGATGCGGCAGGGCCGGCCAACAGGCGCAGGAGCAGGACGTGGGCCGGCGTGAGGTCCTGGAACTCGTCGACCAGGAGGGTCTTGGTCGTGGCCCGGGCCCGGTCGCGGGTCTGGGGATCGGCCAGGCAGATGGCCACGGCCCGGTAGATCTGCTCGTCGAAGTCGACCAGGTTCCGTTCGGCCAGCAACGCCCTGTAGACGGGGAAGGCCTCGGCCACCCCGGCGGCGTCCGGGATGCGGGCCTCGGCCTCGGCCGGGGCGACGAGGCCGAGGCGAACGAGCGAGAGGGCGTCGAGGTAGGGCGCCAGCGGATCGGCGTTGGTGCGGTGACGGACCTTGACGACCGTCTCGACCAGGCCCCGGGCCTCGCGCTCGTCGATGACCCGCGGCCGGCTGGCCATCGAGCAGATGGACAGGCCCAGAGAGTTCAGCGTGCGTATCGTCGCCCGCAGCCCGGGTGTGCGCTCACGAAGCTCGTCGGCCGCCTTGACGTTGTAGGCCACGGCGGTGAGCAACTGGGGCTCGTGGCCCCGGTCGGCGATCAGGTGGCGCAGGCGGGCGGTGAGGACCCTGGTCTTTCCCGAGCCGGCCGGGGCGATGATCCGGGCCGGGCCGCCCGGGTGGGCCACGGCAGCCATCTGATCGGGCGCCAGCTCGGCGGTGGGCGCCTCGTCGCGTCCGGCGGTGAGCAGGCCGGCGTCGATCGAGTCGCGGTGGATCACCGCTTCGGGAAGGTCCAGCGGCCGGCGGGGACCGCCGTCGCACCACACCGGTCGCCCGTCTCCCAGAACGAGGTCACCGGGGCCACCTGGCGTCGCCGCTCCGTCGACGCGGGCCGCTCGCACGCCGTGCCACCACACCGGCTCCTGCCCCGGGCGCCGGCCGTCGTAGGTGTTGGCCCACACCAGGAACTGGAGCCGCTCACGGGTGAGGTCGTAGGAGGGCCCGACGACGAATGGCGGCCGCCGCTCGGATTCTGGTTGGCGCAGCGTGGCGGCCTCCAGCCCCAGTTGCACCACGACTCGCCGGCGACCCGCCCAGGCCCGGTGCAGGGCAGCGAGCGCCGTCTCGGGTTGGGCCAGGGTCTCCTCGTCGACGACCACCCGCTCGACGCTCTCCCACCCCGAGGGCACCTCCCCCGCCGGGCCGACGACCAGGCCCCGGCCAAGGACGTCGGGGCCCGGGAACGTCATGGCTGGTCACCGTAGCGGCACGGTGGGACATCTCGGCCGCCCGGCGGCCGGGTCAGGCCGGGCGGCGCCCGACGACGAGGTGGTGAGGATGGGGGTAGCCCTTGTGGAGCGGATGGTGGCGAACCTCGAGGCCTTCGGCCCGCATCCACCGACCCATCTCGGCGGGGTCCACGAAGGTCATCTCGCCGCCCACGGTGATCCCCAGCACACGCACGGCCAGCGTCTCCTGGACCTGGTTCCAGTGGAACTTCCACGCCGGCTGGGGGGCCATCTCCTTCACCGCCAGGACCCCTCCGGGCGCCAGCCGGGCGGCGCAGTCGTGGACGAGTCGGCGCTGGGTGTCGGCGTCGAGCAGGTAGGCGACGTCGACCACGACGATCGCGTCCCACGAGCCTTCAGGCAGCTCACCGGGTGGGGCCACGGCGATGTCGACACGAGCCCCGCCCGCTCGAGCCCGGGCCGTGGCCGACCGGGCGTGGGGCACCTTGCGCTCGTCGACATCGACGCCGACCACGGTGCGCCCCGGCTCCGAGACGGCGGCCAACAGGGAGAACACGCCGTGGCCACATCCCACCTCCAGCACCCGGCCCGCCGGCGGCACCTGCGCCTCCACGGCCCGGAACGGACAGGTCCACCAGCGCAACCGGACGTGGGCGCGCACGCTGATCGGGGCGTCGCCGTACAACGAAAGGACTTGGTGGGACACGTTGGGACGCGACCGGGACCGACCCCACGGGGCCCGCCCGGCGGGCTCGGTCCTGCCTCCTGAGCCGGCGGGCTCGGTCACTTCGAGATGTCGGTGGGGACGGGGAGATCGGCGTAGGTGGCCAGGGTGAAGCCCAGGCGGGTGACGGTGCGGTGGGCGGCCTCGCTGGTGAGGGCATCGAGCTCGTCGGCCCAGTGATAGTCCCAGTCGTACCGGTGACGATCAGGGTCGTCGGGCTCGCCGGGATGAACGGTGAGCTCCAGAGAAGGCGCGCCGTGGGCGGCCAGGCGCACCAGGATCGTCTGGAGGTTGGCGTGGTCGAGCTTGCCGGAGACCTCGATCCCCGTCCCGTCACGGGGGTAGCGCAGCCCCACGGCCCGGGCCCGACTGGCCAGATGCCGGCCGAGGACCGTGACGCCGACGGCCAGGGGCGAGACGCCCCGGTAGTGGGGCACCCGCACGGCCGGGATGTCGTAGCGGCAGGCCAGGGCGAGCACGACGGCACCCACTGCCGGCCACAGGTGCAGGTGCTGATGGGCGTCGAGATGGCCGATGGGCACACCGAGCTCGAGCACCGATTCGAGCTGGGCGGTGAACTCCCGCCGCAAGTCGTCGGGGTCGACCCGGCCGGCGAGCATGCGCACCAGCAGGCCCTTGTAGCTGTGGTGAAGGTGGCCCCGGTGGTCGACGAGGGTGGGGATCTCGGCCGCCGCCAGCAGAGGCGGGTCCTCCCCCACCGCAGCCAGGTGCACGCCCACGCCCAGGGTGGGGACGTCTTCCAACCATGGGGAGACCTTCGGGTACGCCGGTCCCAGGGCCAGCACCGAGGTGCTGGTGACGATGCCCTCGCGGTGGCCGCGCAGGATCCCCGACGAGATGCGCTCGGTGAGGCCGTAATCGTCGGCGTTCACGATGAGCAGCCGGGGCCCGAGCGGCCCCCTGAGCGGGGCACGGGGCCCGAGCGGCCCCCTGAGCGGGTGACGGGGCCCGAGGGGACCGCGGGGCGGCCCGGCAGCGGCGTTCACGAGAGGTACGAGCCCCGAGCGAACAGTGACGTCATCACCATCAGGCCTGTGGCGCTGATCCCCAGGGCCCACACCCGCATGCGGGGATGGTCGACCAGGACGCCGGCGGCCGCGGCGAAGCACGGGAAGGCGGACAAGACGTAGCGCCCCGACCCGAAGAAGTCCTTGGTCGCGAATGCGGACAGGCCGACAGCCAGCACGCTGAACACCCCGTACCCCCACCCGAAGCGGCGGAACACCCGGGGCACGAAGGCCAAGGCCACCACCACGACCACCGGGTGGGCCACGTAGGCCAGCCACGACGGTGGGTCGCCGAAGCGGGTGACACCGTTGAAGAACTCCACCTTGAACCAGGTGTGGGGCCCGGCGCCCTGGCCCCAGTACTTCTCCACGTCGGCGAACAGGAAGAAGTGGCCGAACCGCCGGCCCAGGTACAGGGAATAGCCCCCCAGCCCGGCGGCCGACAGGAGGATGGGGGCGTCGGCCCAACGGATCCGGCCCAGGTCGATCAGCGGGAGGCGCTCGCCGGCATCCTCCCTCGACGGGGACGGCCGATCGCCGGCGCCACCGTCGACTCGGCCCCGTGGGAAGACCCCCCGGCGCTCGAGGGCCCGCACCACCAGTCCGGCCACCACCACCAGCCCCACGGGTCGGGCGGCGGTCGCGAGGGCCCCGGCCAGCCCGGCCAGCCACAGATGGTCGGCCTCGAGGAGAAGAAAAGCCCCCAGCAGGGCGGCGATGTACAGGGCGTCGGCGTAGACGGCCCCGAAGAGATAGAAGGCGTAGGGGTAGGCGAGGAAGAGGGCCAGCGCCGTCCACGCCGCCGTCGGAGAAAGCCGGTCGCGGAACCAGGTCCAGACCATCGCAGCCACCCCGCAACCGGCAGCCAGGGTGACGAGGATCCCAGCCAGCAGGGTGCTGCCCACCAGCACCCCGCCAGCGCGCATGGCCAGGGGGTAGGCCGGAAAGAACGCCACTGACGACTGCCGGCCCGGGATGTAGGAATAACCGTGGTTGGCGATGTCTCGGTACCAGCCTGAATCGAAGTGGACCCATCCTTCGAGCCACGGGCTGCCGGCGAAGAAGTGGGTGCGGGGGTGTGACCAGGGGAGCCAGGCGACCGACGCACCGACGATCACCCACAGCCCGACGGCCAGGGCACCGAACGCCAGGGCGCCGTACCACCAGGGGCCCGTAGGCCGGCCATCGGCGAGCCCATCGGCCGGCCCTGGTCGGGTGGAAGCGGCTTGTCTCGACGGCATGAGCTCGGGCAACGCCCTCCCGGGCAGCACGGGGGCGACCGCCGAAACTACCACCTCGCAGGTGAAGGGCCTCGCCCTGTCGTCGTCGATGTCCCTCGCCCCCGAGGACCCCAACCCGGTGAAGACCCGGGTGGTCAGCCTGCGCATCGGCCCCAACCGCGGGTGAGCCAGGCCGAGTCGTTTCGCATCAGATTCGAGGTGGCCAGGAAGCCCGCCTGAACAGAACGCCTCAGGGTGACAGGCGCAGCCGCTCCCAGGTTCCACCCGAGGTCCGGCGAAAGACCACCCGGTCGTGGACCCGGTTCTCCCGGCCCGCCCAGAACTCCCATTCGGCCGGCACCAGCCGGTAGCCACCCCACCACGGCGGCCGGGGCACGTCGTCGTCGCGGTGGCGCTCGGTGAGATCGACAATCCGGGCCTCGATCTCGTCGCGATCCGACAGGGGCTGACTCTGATGGGAAGCCCATGCAGCCAGGCGATGATCCCGTGGCCGGCTGGCGAAGTACGCATCGGCCTCGTCATCGGATACCGGGACCACCGGGCCCTCGGCCCGGACCTGGCGCTCCAGTGGGGGCCAGACGAACACCAGCGCACCCCGGGCGTTGGCCGCCAGCTCGGCCCCCTTGCGGCTACGCGTGTCGGTGTAGGCGACCAGGCCCCGCTCGTCGAGGCCGCGGAGCAGCACGGCGCGCGCCGAGGGTCGCCCATCGAGTGTCGCCGTGGCCAGCACCATGGTCTCGGCACCGACATCGAGCCCGGCCTGTGCTGCGTCCAGCCAACGGCGGAACAGGGCGAGCGGATCGTCGCCCGGTTCTTCACCGGCGAGGGTGAACGCACCCATCGTCAGAGGGCGGACAGGACGTGGGGCAGCCGGATGTCAGGCAGCGCGGCGGGCTGCGTCGGCCCGGCGACGGCGGGCCCGGCGACGCTCCGTCTCGGTCAGGCCACCCCAGACGCCCTGCTCCTCGCGGTTGGCCAGGGCGAACAACAAGCAGGGCTCCCGGACCGGGCAGGTCGCGCAGATGGCTTTGGCTGGGCCGGCTTCATCGTCGGTAGCAGGGAAGAACAGGGCGGTCGGAGCCGTCCGGCACGCCCCCGACTCCCGCCAGTCGGCCTCGTCGAATCTCTCGGTCATTGCCATACAAGACGTTCAACACCGCCAGTCGGTCGGGAATTTCCGTCCTCGGGATCCCGCAGTTGGTACGCCACTGCTCGGCGCGGCCATGCTCCGGGTCACAGTTCCGAGCGGTCAGGAGGATCATGGGCAACCGACGCCGGGTCGTGGTGACCGGGATGGGCGCCATCACCCCCCTGGGCGCCACCGTGGAAACGACCTGGGAGGCCATGGTGGCCGGGCGATCAGGCGTGGGCCCGATCCGCTCGTTCGACCCCTCCGACCTGCCGGTGCGCATCGCCGCCGAGGTGGTCGACTTCGATGCCTCCGAGCACTTCGACAGCCGGGATGCGCGGCGCATGGATCGTTTCGCCCACCTCGGCCTGGTGGCCGCCCGCCAGGCCGTTGCTCAGAGCGGGCTCGACGTGGGCCGCGAACCCCACCGGACAGGGGTGGTCTTCGGCTCGGGCCTGGGCGGCGTGGCCACGTTGGTGGAGCAAGCGGGCGTGCTGGCGACCCGCGGTCCCGAACGGGTCAGCCCCTTTCTGGTCCCCATGATGATCCCCAACATGGTCGCGGGTCAGCTCGCCATCGAGACGGGCGCGACCGGGCCCACCTCGTGCACGGTGACCGCCTGCGCGGCGTCGGCTACGGCGATCGCCACCGCCGCCGACCTCATCCGCCTTGGCCGGGTCGACGCAGCCGTCGCCGGCGGCTCGGATGCCGTCATCACGCCGCTGTGCATCGCCGCCTTCGCCCAGATGAAGGCGCTGTCGACGCGCAACGACGAGCCAATGAGGGCGTCCCGGCCCTTCGACGTCGACCGCGACGGTTTCGTGGTGGGCGAAGGTGGGGCGGCTCTGGTCGTCGAGGAGCGCGAGCACGCCCTGGCCAGGGGGGCCACGGTGCTGGCCGAGCTGGCGGGGCACGGATCGAGCTCCGACGCCCACCACCTCACGGCTCCGGACCCGGCCGGCGCCGGCGCCATGGCGGCCATGCGGTCCGCTCTCGACGACGCCGCCATCGCCCCCGACGCCGTGGGCTACCTCAATGCCCACGGCACGTCGACCCAGCTCAACGACCGAACCGAGGCACGGGCCGCCCGGGAGGTGCTCGGAGGCCAGGTCGCCGTGTCGTCGACCAAGTCGATGACCGGTCATCTCCTGGGGGCGGCCGGAGCGGTAGAGGCCATCGCCTGCATCCAGGTCCTGCGCCACGGCCTGATCCCCCCCACCATCAACCTCGACACGCCTGACCCGTCGTTCGGCATCGACCTCGTGGGCGACGAGCCCCGCCCGTCGAACGCCACCGTGGTGCTGTCCAACAGCTTCGGCTTCGGCGGGCACAACGTCACCCTGGTCTTCGGCGCCGCCTGAGGCTGCCGTCCTCGACCCGCCCGTGATCCGGGGTATTTCGTTCGGCGCCGCCGACTCTGATCGAAAGAGGACGGAAGGGAGTTGTCAGAATGGCTGACGGGGTCACCCAGTTACGAGCCGCGGGGCCGGTGGGCCTGAAGCGCAACCTCGCCGTGCTGGGGGACGGCTTCGCCGCCGGTGACCAGGACATCTACAACACCTGGGTCCAAGAGGTCCTCATCGACGGCGTTTTCGGTCGCGACTACTTCTACGAGGATGCCTCGGCTTGGAACATCTTCCGCGTCAACCTCGAGTCGAAGGACTCGGGTGTGAGCACCAGGACCTACGACGAGCACGGGACGACGGCTGACCCATCCGACGACACCATCACCAGCGAGACGACCCGCGACACTTCGCTCGGCATCATCTTCAGTGGGTCCTGGGCCCACTGCTGGTTGGAGTACGGGGCAACCTCGGACAATCGCATCCGGCAGGCGTTGTCCACATGGGTGCCCGACTCCCAGCTCGTTCTCATCGTGCTCAACAACTCGGGCTTCGGCGGCTGTGGTGGCGGAGGTCGAGCCCACGTCACCCTGGGGAGCGGGTGGGACACCATCGCCCACGAGTTCGGGCACGGCCTGGGCGGCCTGGAGGACGAGTACTGCGTCGCCGGCGCCTACGGGGGCCCCGAGCCCGGCGCCAATCTCACCCTCAACACCGACCGGGCGACGACCAAGTGGGGAAACTTCATCGCCCCTGAGACGCCCGTCCCCACCGGGGTCGGGGCCTGCGCCGACTTCAACCAGGGAACGAAGCCGGCCACGTGGGACGACAGCCAGGACGTCGGCATCTTCGAAGGAGGCCATACCAACGACACCGGTGTCTACCGCCCCGTGGTCAATTGCCGGATGAGATCCAACACACCTCCCTACTGTCCGGTGTGTTACACGTCGTTCAAGCGCCAGTACGACAGCTGGACCGGACACACGTTCTCGGAATGCTATGCGGGCGACTTCTCCGGCGACGGCCGTAGTGACGTGCTCGTGCACAGCGGGAACTCGGTCCAGGTGTTCCGTTCGAACGGCTCGCAGCTCGACCTGGCCTTCAGCGCGGTTACGCTGGTGCCGGGGTCCTGGCAGTTCCAACCGAACGACAAATTCTTCGTGGGCGATTTCAACGGTGACGGCAAGGACGAGGTGGCGGTCTTCAACGGCTCGGACTGGGCTATGCCCTATCTGGGCCTCCTGGCCGACGATGGTCAGGGCGGACTTCGTCTGATCGCCCGCTACGACGGCGACATCCCCGGTTGGGGCGGGTTCGCCGCCAACGACCAGTTCATCGTGGGCGACTTCAGCGGCGGCGGGAGCCATGACCTGTTGGTGTTCAACGGGCTCGACTGGTCGATGCCCTACGTCGGGATGTTGCGCTCCTCGGGGAGCGGCTTCGACGTCGTCCGGCGCTTCGACGGGGACATCCCTGGCTGGGGTGGACTCGCCCGTCACGATCAGCTGTTCGTCGGCGATTTCGACGGCGACGGCATGACCGACGTCTACATCTCGAACGGAGCGGACTGGAGCATGACCTACGTCGGCATGTTCCGGTCGACAGGCACGGACCTGGTGATGACCACCAGGTACGATGGGGACATCCCCGGTTGGGGAGGTCTTGCCGTGCACGACCAGCTCTACGTGGGCGACTTCGACGCCGACGGCCGGGCCGACCTCTACATCTTCAACGGCACCGACTGGGCCATGCCCTATCTCGGCATGTTCAGGTCCACGGGGAGCGACCTCCAGATGACGGCGCGCTACGACGGCGACGTCCCCGGATGGGGTCGTCTCGCCCGCAACGACCGGTTCTTTCCCGCAGACATCACGAGCGACGGCAAGATCGATCTCTTCGCCTACAACTCCGTTGATTGGTCGGAGGAGTACCTGGGCCGATTGATCTCGACGGGCGCCGCTCTGAGCGGCGATTACGTCGCCGACTGGGTCGGAGAGTGGAACCTCGGGCCGAGCGACGCCTTCGAGACCTGCAGCTTCGAAGGGGCCCCCGGAAAGCCGGACCTCTTCGTCCACACCCAGGACTGGTTCGGGATGATTCGCGGCCGGAGAGGGCGCGGTCAGCGGGCACTGACCCTGGAGAGACTCTACTTTCGATGGATCCACAACTACCGGTACGGGCGGAACTGGTGAAGGGAGCCGAAGCAATGGGCGACGACCCACGGCCGACCAAGCCAGGAGGCAGCGACCCCGTCGCCCCTCCTGCCCGCGAAGGCTCGACCAAGGGGCACGAGGCACCGGCGCCGCAGGCCATCGACGGTCGGACGGTCTTGAAGGCCGAGGGGGCGATCTCGACAGGCTCTTCGCCAACCGGGACGACCGGCGGCGATGGCCGGGACGGCGACCGGGAGGCCCAGCAACCCAGGCCGCAGCCGGCTGGTGGCGGTGGCGGCTATGTCCGCCTGCGCGTCCGTGTCGAGAACGGCGAGATGTCCATTGTGGACAGCCACCTCGTCGACAGCCCCTTGCTCATGCCGACGACCCTGCATACCGAACACGCTTACGAGGTGACGGACGGGACCACGCTCCTGCATGCCGACTCGATCCCCGATCTCGGGATCGTCCGATCCTTCGCCAACCCCAACGGCCCACCTGAGCAGCGACGGCACCACTCATACGCTGTGTCCACCTACGAGTTCGATGCGCGAGTGCCGACGGACGCGCTCACCGCCGAGGCCCTCCCGGACGTGACGGTTGCGCTCTACCGCATGAAGGACCGTTCCCCCGTGAAGGTCCTGACGCTCAGCCCGCTCGGGGCTCAGTTCGAGCGTGAGTTGCGGGAGGTGGCCCGCCTCAGGGGCATCGACCCTCAGCTCCTGCCCCGGCGCTGAGCCTGAGCGGCGTCCTGGGTGGCCGCCGAAGCTCACTGACCAGAGGTGGGCGACCCGGGAAACCAGAGGCGGATCCGGGTCCCGCCGTCGGGGGCCCGTTCGGCCGAGACCGTGCCGCCGTGGGCCTCGGCCACTTGGCGGACGATGGCCAGCCCGAGGCCCGACCCCGGCAGCTGATGGGAGTCACCCGAACGGTAGAACCGGTTGAAGACGTTGGGAAGGTCGGCGGGCGCGATGCCCGGTCCGTGATCGCGCACGACCAGCTCGCCTCCGGCCACGCCGACCTCGATGGCACCGCCCGGGGGGCTCCACTTCACGGCATTGTCGATCACGTTCGTGATGGCCCGGTCGAGGCGGCCGGGGACCCCGCTCACCGTCACCGGGTGCAGATCGGTGAGGAAGGTCAGCTCCGGCGCCCTACGTCGAGCCCGGGCCACGGCCGTGGCCGTCAGGTCGTCGAGGCGCACGTCCACACCCGGCTCCTCGTCACCCTCGTGGCGGGCCAGCTCGATCAGATCCGAGACCAGCGCGCCCAGGTCCTCGGTCTCGTCGCGGAGCTCGGCCAACAGTGGAGCATGGCCCTCGAGACCAGGCTCCCGGAGAAGGAACTCGACATTGGTCCGAAGACTGGTGAGTGGGGTTCGAAGCTCGTGGGAGGCATCCGCCACCAGGGCGCGCTGGGCGTCCAACGAGCGCTCCAGGGCGGCGACCATGTCGTTGAAGCTCGTGGCCAGGTCGGCGAGCTCATCGTCGCCCTCCACGGGCACCCGCGTCCCCGGCCTGCGGGCCGAAGCCACCCTCCTCGCTGCCCCTCGCAGGCGCAGCACCGGTCCCAGCGCCGCCTGGGCCACCAGCCGGCCGGCCACGCCGGCGACGATCACGCCGGCCGCGGTCACGACCATGAGCACGACCAGGAGGCGGTGGAGCAACTGGTCGACCCGGTCGAGCGGTGCCGCCAACTCGACGGCCCGGCCCGGCCCCAGCGGCCCGATCAGCACCCGGAGATGGGAACCGACGACATGGACGTCTCGGAACACGTTCCCTCGGTGCCCGCCGGCCGCGGCCAGGGCGTCGCCGACGAAGGGCAGGGTCAGGCTGTCGGGGCGCAACGGAGTCACCCGGCCGTCAGCGGTCACCACCTGCCCGTCGCCCTGGATGAGGTCGGACGAGCCGGGGGTGGCGCTGGCCAGCAGGAGCATCTGGCGGCGGAGGCCGTCGTCGACCTGTGAGCGGGTACTCGCGGCCACGGCGACGTAGATGACGATCGAGGCGATCACCAGGCTGGCCGCCACCGCTCCGGTGGCCACCAGCGTGAGCCGAGTCCGGAAGCTCATGGGTTACGCAGGATGAAGCCCACACCTCGCAACGTGTGCAGCACCCGGGGTTCCCCCTCGGCCTCGGTCTTTCGCCGCAGATAGCCGACGTAGACGTCGAGCGAGTTCGACGCCGGCCCGAAGTCGTACCCCCAGACGGCCTGGTAGATGGCGCTGCGGGTCAGGGCCCGCTCGGGATTGGCCAGGAAGAGCTTCAGCAGGGCGAACTCGGTGCGAGTCAGGTCGAGGGCCCGGCCGCCGCGGCTGGCCCGATGGGCCGCCGGATCGAGCACCAGGTCGCCGAAGGCCAGCTCAGCCGTCTCCTCCGCCCCCGCCCGGCGCAGCAGGGCCCGAAGGCGGGCCAGCAGCTCCTCCACCGCGAACGGCTTGGTGAGGTAGTCGTCGGCGCCGGCATCGAGCCCGGCGACGCGGTCGGACACTTCCTGGCGGGCGGTCAGCAGCAGCACCGGTGTCCGGTCGCCCATTCCCCGCAGCCGGCGAGTCACCTCCAGCCCGTCCAGGCCGGGCATCATGACGTCGAGCACCACGGCGTCGGGGGCCGACTCCCCCATCGCGGCGAGGGCCTGGCGTCCGTCGACGGCGGCGTCGACGTCGTAGCCGGCCTGACGCAGGATCCGGCCCAGCGACGCCTGTAGCGCCGGCTCGTCGTCGACGACCAGGATCCTCACCGGCCCATGCTGGCCCTTCCGCCGCCCGGAGGCACAGAATTGAGGATCTTCTTAGGCGCCGCTGCGGACCTTCTCATCGTGGGTGTGGTCCACTGTTGGCATGCCCGATACACCT
This sequence comes from Acidimicrobiales bacterium, assembly GCA_051001215.1. GTDB lineage: Bacteria > Actinomycetota > Acidimicrobiia > Acidimicrobiales > AC-14 > DATAQC01. The sequence continues at coordinate 10,489 of JBPCNP010000048.1, read as the reverse complement.
CGCTCGCGCCCCGCAACCGCGCCCACCCGCCTCCGCTGGCTCGCAGCCCCCCTGGCCGCAGCCGCCGCCATCGGCGCCTACGCCATGGTGCCCAGCCTGGCCGGCGCCGATTCGCCTCCCACCCTCGCACCCGTCTCGGCCCGCGACCTGCTGGTCGAGGCCGAGCAGGCCAAGGTCCCGGGCCTGTCGGGGGAGATCACCGTCAAGTCCAACCTGGGTCTGCCCGACGTGAGCCAGTTCCTCGGCGAAAACGGCAGCTTCGCCACCAGCCTGCTCACCGGTTCCCACACCATCAAGATCTGGGAGAACGGGACCGACGCCCGGCTGGCGCTGGCGTCGACGCTGGCCGAGACCGATGTCGTCCACCATGGCAACGACCTGTGGGTGTGGGACAGCACCGGACAGCAGGTCCGCCACCTGGCCCTCCAGCCCCACGGCGCCGCCGGCGACACGACCACCGAAGGCGCCACGCCCGAGGCCAACGCCGCCCCCGAGGGGCCCCCGACGCCCCAGGCCCTCGCTGACCACTTCCTCAGCTCCGTCGACCCCACGACCCGTGTCCTGGTACGCGACACGGTGACCGTCGCCGGCCGCCCGGCCTACGAGCTCGTCCTGGCGCCGAAGTCGGGCGGCACCCTGGTGGCCGACGTGGTCGTGGCTGTCGACTCGGACACCGGCGTGCCGTTGCGGGTGCAAGTCCTGTCGCGCGACTCGGGCACCCCCGCCCTCGACGTGGGCTTCGACTCCGTCGACTTCTCCGTCCCGCCGGCGTCGACGTTCGCCTTCACGCCCCCGCCGGGGTCCACCGTCACCGAGGCCCACTCGGCCGCCGAGCTGTTCCTGCCCTCGGGCGGCGGCGACCACCCGGCCAGGAAGGCACCAGCAGGACCCCCGCCCGCCGACTCCTCGGCTGCTCCGGGCGCCGACACCCACGCCGGGCCCACGATCGTGGGCAAGGGATGGGACGCCGTGGCCATCGTCGACCTCGGGTCCGATGCCACCGCCAACTCCGGCCTCGACACGCTGGGCAAGCTGGGTAGCGCCGTCCAGGGCCCATGGGGTTCCGGGCGCCTCATCCACACCACGTTGGTGAACGTGCTGCTCACCAACGACCACAGGCTGGTCATCGGGTCGGTGCCCGAAGCGGCCCTCGAGGCCGCCCTCGCCGGCCATTGACCGAGGCGGCAGCCGCCGACACGCTCGCCATAGAGACCACGGGGCTCACCAAGCGCTTCGGTGAGCAGGTCGTCGTCGACGATCTCGACCTGGCCGTTCCCCGGGGCTCGGTCTTCGGGTTCCTCGGGCCCAACGGGTCGGGCAAGACCACCACCATCCGGATGCTCCTGGGTCTGGCCTTCCCGACGGCCGGACGGATCCGCCTCCTCGGCCGGGCCCCGACGGACAGCGACGTCCTCACCTCGGTCGGCGCTGTCATCGAAGGACCGGCGTTCTACCCGTTCCTGTCGGGCCGGGCCAACCTCGAGCGCCTCGACGCCGTGGGCCCGGGGCCGGGCCGGGGCGGGCGGCGCCAGCGGGTCGACGAGGCCCTGGAGCGGGTGGGCCTCACCGGTGCCGCCACCAAGCGCACCAAGGCCTACTCCCTGGGCATGAAGCAGCGACTGGCCCTGGCCGCCGCCCTGGTGCGTCCCGTGGAGCTCCTGGTGCTCGACGAGCCCACCAACGGTCTCGACCCCCAGGGCACCCGTGAGGTCCGCAACCTGGTGCGCAAGCTGGCCGCCGACGGCACCACCGTGTTCGTGTCGAGCCACCTGCTGTCGGAGATCGAGCAGGTGTGCAGCCACGCCGTCGTCCTGTTCAACGGTCGCACCGTCGCCCAGGGGACCCTGCCCGAGCTGCGGGAAGCGCAGCGCCCGAGGTTGCGTGTCGAGACGCCCGACCCCGTCGAGGCCCTCGCCGCCCTGCGAGCCATCGCCGGCATCGGCCTCGTGCAGCAGGCCGACGACGAGGTCACCCATTCCAACGCGACGGTCCTGCATGCCGAGCTCCTCGGCGCCGCTCCCGAAGACGTCAACGGTGCCCTCGTGCGTGCCGGGGTCCGGGTCCGTGCCCTCCACAGCGTGCAGCCCACGCTCGAAGACCTGTTCGTGGCCCTCACCGGGGAGGGCTTCGATGTTGCTCAGTGAGCTGGGCCTCACGTTCGGCCGCATCCGCACCCGGTGGTTGTTGGTCGTGCTGGCCGCCATCCCGGGGTTGCTCTCGCTGGCCGTGCGGTTCGCCGGCGGCCCCGAGGGCGGCCACGGCCCCACCTTCCTCGACCAGGTGTCGCACAACGGCGTGTTCGCCGCCCTGGCAGGGCTCACCGTCGTCGTGCCCTTCTTCCTCCCCCTCGCCGTGTCGGTCGTGGCCGGCGACACCGTCGCCGGTGAAGCCAGCCTGGGCACGTTGCGCTACCTGCTGGTGCGTCCCGTGGGCCGCACACGCCTCATCGTGTCGAAGTTCGTCACCGCCGTGGTGTTCTGCCTGGTCGCCGCCCTGGCCGTGGCCGTCACCGGGCTGGTCGTCGGGTGGCTGTTGTTCCCCGTCGGCGAGGTCGTCACCTTGTCGGGAACCACCATCACTGCGTGGCAGGGCGTGCTCCGGACCTTGGCGGCGGCAGGAGTGGTGGGTGCGTCGATGATCGGGTTGACGGCCATCGGGGTGCTCATCTCCACCTTCACCGAGTCGCCGGTGGGGGCCATCGCCGCCACCGCGGCGCTGGCCATCGTGAGCCAGATCCTCGACGCCATCCCCCAACTGCATGCCATCCACCCGCTGCTGTTCACCCACGCCTGGCTGAGCTTCGGCGACCTCATGCGCACCCCGGTCACGTGGGGCAACATCGTCCAGGACCTGGTCATCCAGGCCTGCTGGGCCACGGTGCTGATGCTCGCCGCCTGGGCCCGGATGACGACGCGCGACGTCCTCGGCTGATCCACCGACAGGCCCCCGAGCGACCTCGTCGACGCTCACCATGCCGGGCACGGTACCCGTCATCCACTGTGCCTCCGGCAACCGCTCGACTGGAGCGCTCACTACCATTCGGTCATGGCCTATGACGAGAGCCTGGCTGACCGCATTCGCGACCTCTTGCCCGAGGGCGCTGACGTGAGCGAGAAGCAGATGTTCGGCGGGCTGGCCTTTCTCGTGGGCGGCAACATGGCGGTGGCGGCGAGCGGCCAGGGCGGGATGATGGTCCGGGTGGATCCTGCGGCATCGGACGATCTGGTGACAACGACCGAGGCCCGCCCCATGGAGATGCGCGGCCGACCCATGCAGGGATGGTTGCGCGTCGAGACACACGACGTCGCCACCGAGGCCCGGCTCGCCACCTGGGTGGACATTGGCACGAAGTACGCCGCCTCGCTCCCTGCGAAGCGGTAGGCGGGCACCCAGGAACGCCCTGCGCGGCGCTACAGGGCGGCGAGCTCGCCGGCGCCGTAGAACACGCCGATGACCCCGAGGAGAACGGCCACCGCCAGTTGCAGGCGGCGGTTCTGGGCGCCGATGGTCACGTGGGCGCCCAGCCGGGCGCCGGGTAACACGGCCAGGGTGAGGAACAGGGCCAGCGGCCAGTCGACGTCGCCCAGGACGGCGTGGGTGATCGTGCCGGGCACGGCGAGCATGCCGACGCAGGCCAGTGAGGTGGCAATCGAGGTCTTGAGCGGCAGATCCATGATCTCGGAGAAGGCCGGAACGAGGAGGGCGCCACCACCGATGCCGAGCAGGCCGGACAACAGGCCGGCGGCAGCGCCGACGCCGGCGCCGGCCGCCAACGAGTACCGCCGGCCCGGCTCGCGGGCGGGCGTCTCGGTGCTCGAACCATCTTCGGTCACCGACCCCGAACCTGCGGGTGGGGACGGCCACCCCATGCGGACGGCGCTCACCACCACGAGCACCGCAGTGGCCACCATGAGCAGGTGCCCGTTGCCGGGCACTTCGTGCGACGCCAGCGAGCCCACCACCACGGCCACCACACCCGCGGGGGCGGTGACGGCCAGCACCCGCCACTCGACCAGGTCCTCACGCATGTAACGGGTGGTCCCGGCTGCGGCACTCAGCACGATGGGGGGCAGCGTCGTGCCCACGGCGAGGAAGGCGGAGGCGCCCAGCAGCCGTACCCCCGGCGTGGTGATGATGGCACCGCCCACGCCGACAGCGCCGGAGAGGATGCCGCTCAACAGCCCGAGACCGAGAGCGAGGATGTCCCGGAGGAGACCGGGGCCCACGGCAGTGAAACTACTCGGCCGTCAGGATCCCCAGTGGGGGATCATGCCGCTCAGGATCCCCAGTGGGGGATCACGCCGGCGTACATCTCGACGGGCACCGTGCCCGAGTCGGTCTTGTTGTACGTCCAGTCGGGTTGCTTCTTGCGGTGCCGCTCGTCCCAGACGGCACGGCCTCCCCGGATGTCGATCAGCTCGGCGATCAGCTCGGGCTCCGCCGGCGCCTGGCGGCCGGCCAGGTGGGCCTCGAACTCGTCGCCGAAGTGCTCGACGATGCTACCGAGCACCACCTGCTGCTGGCTGGCGAGGAAGCACCGGGCCCGGTCGGCCACGGTGACGAGGCGCTTGCGGACGACGTCGTAGTCGTTGCGGGCGCCCTCCGACCGGCTGATCCTGGGCAGCGCCTCGGCCAACTTGAGCCCGTCGAGCTTGCAGGGCAGGCACTGCCCGCACGACTCCACGGCCAGGAATCGGGCCACGCCGGCGGCCACCGCCGGCATGTCGGCGGTGTCGTCGAATACGATGAATCCGCCCGAGCCGACCCCGCTGCCGATGGCACGAAGGGCCTCGTAGGTGAGCGGCGTGTCGAGCAGGTCGCCGGGGATGATGCCGTTGGCCACACCGGAGACGACGGCTTTGATGGTGCGCCCGGGACGGGGCCCACCACTGATCTCCTCGATGACCTCCCGGAGCGGCGTGCCCATCTGCACCTCGCCGACGCCGTGGTGCTGGGTCTGGCCGGTGATGGTGCAGACCATCGTGCCGGGCGACTCCTTGGTGCCCATGGTGCGGAACCAGGCCGGACCCCTGGCGACGATGCGAGCAACGTTGGCCAGGGTCTCGGTGTTGTTCACCAGAGCCGGCGCCACCGGGGCATCGGGGTCCATCTTGGCCACGGCCGCCTTGCTGGCGCCGATGCCCCGGCGGAAGGTGGGGACGATCCGAGGGAAGGGCCAACCCCCGTCGATGGTGTCGAGCAGGGCGCTCTCCTCGCCGTAGAGGTACTCGTCCGGGCCCTCGAACACGACGACCTCGGTGCCGTCGGTCCATCCCGCCATGTCGGCTTCCTCGACGGCGGCCTGGACCCGGTCGACCTCACCGCCGAAGGATCGCTTCATGGCGAAGATCACCAGGTCGGCGCCCACGGCGCGCGCGGCGATGAGGGCGCCCTCCACCACCACGTAGGGGTTGCGGCGCAGGATCGACCGGTCCTTGAGGGTTCCCGGCTCGCCCTCGGCGGCGTTGACGACGACGGTGGACGGCACACCCGGCAGTTGGTTCTCGGACACCGTCTTCCACTTGATGCCGGTGGGGAACCCGGCTCCTCCCCGGCCTCGCAGGCCGGACGCGGCCACGGTTTCGATGAGGGCCGCCGCTTCGACCTGGCCGGCTGCCTTGATGCCCTTGCCCCCACCCCGGGCCAGGAACTCGTCCAGGGAGAGGATCGGCTGTGGGTACAGCACGCGGTGTACAAGTGCCATACCCTCAGGATAGCCCAAGTTGTGATTGTGTTCACTTTCACAACCAAGTACGCTCACCGACGGCCCTGCGTCGGTCGGACCGTCCCCGGTTCGTGGCGATGGGTGTGGCGATGGGTAGAGTGCGGCCCTTGCGTCGAGCCGACCGCCGAGGATCGGTGGGCCAGCGCGCACACGGAGGTGCACATGGAGATCGGACCGCTGACAACCCGGGCAGTGCTGACCGTCGAAGGGGGCGACAGCCTGCGGGAGGCGGCCGTCTCCATGATGGAGCGCGGGGTCGGGTCTGCGGTGGTGCTCACCGACGGCAAGCCCACCGGCATCATCACCGACCGTGACGCTCTCCGGGCCATCGCCCAGGCAAAAGAGGGCGAAGGTTTCACCGTGAGCGACTTCGTCAGCGGACGGATGATGAAGGCGCCCCCCTCACTCGAAGTCGTCGAGGCCGCGGGGATGATGAGAGAGCGAGGCTTCCGCCACCTCATCGTCGTAGACGACGACGACGAGCTCGTCGGGGTCTTCTCCATGCGTGACCTCGTGGTCGGGTTGCTGGAGGAACGACGCCTGCTGGCCAAAGCGGCGGGCCAAGAAGCTGCGGCCTCCCAGGGCTGAACCCCGTCCCGAGCGCCTCAGCCCGATCCGGTGGACGGCAGGGCGATGCAGTCGGGACAACACCCCACCAGGTCGATGCGATGGTCGGTGATGACGAAGCCGGTCACGTCGGCCACGACCCGGCCGGCGTCGGACAGCGCCCGCTCGAGCAGCGGGGAGGCGGTCACGTCGACCACGGTTCCACAGGCGACGCAGACCAGATGGTGATGGTGTTCGCCGGTGAGTTCCTCTGACAGCTCGAAGCGACCGAGGTCGTCGGCGCCGGCCAGGCGACGCACGACCCCGGCGTCGATGAGCACGGTGAGGTTCCGGTAGGCCGAGCTCTGCGGCACCCCACCGGGGGCGAGATCGAGTATCTCGGGTGCCGTCAATGGTCGGGGCGAGGTGCCCAGCACCTCGACCAACGCCCGCCGACCGGCCGTGTAGCGCTGGTCGGCGGCGGCCAGCCGCAGGGCGGCCTGCTCGTGGAGACGCCCGGCCTCGGCCGCACCCGCGCTCACCGGGCGACGATCGTGGCGCCCGCGGCCGGCACGCATTGGTCGCCTGGGGCGCCGGGCAGGCTGTCGGCCACGACAAGACAGTGACACATTCGCGGTCGTTAGAGTATTGACCACCGAGCTCGACTTGTCGCACGCTCACCTGGGACAGCGGCTAAAGAAGAGGCGTCGTGGCAACCAACGAGCCATCCCCGAGGGACCCTGCTCCCACCCACATCGCCCGTCGCCGGATCCGGCGGGCCGTCACCCTGCTCGTCCTCGCCGTCGTGGTCGAAGAGCTCGTGCTCCCCCAGCTGGCCGGCACCAGGGAGGCCCTCCACCTCCTAGGCCGGATCCAGCCTGCCTGGGTGGTCGCAGGCATCGTCTTGGAAGCGGCCGCACTGCTGTGCTACGGACAACTGACCCGCTCGCTCCTCCCCCGGGCGGACCGCCCACCGCTCGGCACGGTCATGCGTATCCACCTGGCCACGCTCGGGGTCAGCCACGTGGTGCCCGGCGGTAGTGCCGTGGGTGCCGGCCTGGGCTACGACCTGTTCGTCCGCGCCGGAGTGAGCGGGCCCAACGCGGCATTCGCCCTGGGCGCCCAGGGCATCGGGTCGGCGGTCGTGCTCAACGTGTTGCTCTGGTTCGGCCTGTTGGTGTCCATCCCCTTCCACGGGTTCGAGCCCCTCTACACAACGGCCGCGGTCGTCGGCACGTTGCTCCTGACGGCGTTCTCGGCCGCAGTGGCGTCGCTCACCCTGGGCGAGGACCGAACCGCCATCGTCCTGCGGTCGATCGTCCGCCGTCTCCCCTTCCTGCGCGAGGACGCCGCCCAGCGCCTGGTCCACCAGCTGGCCGGCCGCCTGCGCTCTCTCGGCAGCGACTGGCGCCTCCTGGCCCGGTCCGTCGGCTGGGCGGTGGCCAACTGGGCCCTCGACCTGGCGTCCCTGGGGGTGTTCCTGGCCGCCTTCGGGCACAGGGTGCCCATCGACGACCTCCTCGTCGCCTTCGGCCTGGCCAACGTCCTGGGCGCCATCCCCATCACCCCCGGCGGGCTCGGGATCATCGAGGGGGTGCTCATCCCGAGCCTCGTGGGCTTCGGCACGCCCCGCGGCGTCGCCCTCCTCGGCGTCGCCACCTGGCGGCTGTTCAACTTCTGGCTGCCGATCCCGATCGGCGCCGTCACCTACCTGTCCCTGCGGGTCGGCGAGAGCCGGTCCGTACCCGCGGCCGACAGCCTCGCCGACCTCGCCGACCGCGCCGAGGTCGAGGCCGAACGGCCGCGCCAGTGGGCTCAACGGGTCGGCATCGGAAGGTTCTCCCGTTCAGCGAACGGCGCGGCCGCCAACAGGGCGGCCGCGAACAGGGCGGCTCCCAACGGAGCGGCCTCGAACGCGATGCCGTCGCATGACCCGGAGCCGAGCGACGCGACCCCGCCCCAGCCCCCCGCTCAAGGCTGAGCGCCTGCACTCACTGCACGCGCACCAGGCGCAGGGTGTCAGTGACGGCATCGGGGCCTTTCGGGGAGCCCACGAGAACGGCGACGAGGTCGCCGGTGTGCACCGCAGCCGTTTCGACCGCGGCTTGGACGGCGAACCACACGATGTCGTCGGTCGTCGAGTGGCGGCCGGTGAGAATCGCCGAGATTCCCCATCCGATGGAGAGCTGGCGGGCCGTGCACAACGACGGCGTGGCTGCGAGGACGGGGACGGTGGGGCGGTACCGGGAGATGGCCCGGGCGGTGTCGCCCGTCTCCGTGCAGGCGATGATGGCCGCCACCTCGGCGTCACCGGCGGCGCGCCAGGCGGCGGCCGAGATGGCGGCGGTGATCCGGTCACGAACCGGCGCCCCGGCAGCGTCATCGGTCTGCTGGCGACCGAGCTCGCTGCCCCAACGCCCGTAGTCGAACTCCTGCTCGGCCCGGGTGGCGACGCGGGCCATGGTCCGCACCGCGGCGACGGGGTCGTGGCCGATGGCCGTCTCGCCCGAGAGCATGAGGGCACTCGTGCCGTCGAACACGGCGTTGGCGATGTCGCTCACCTCGGCGCGGGTGGGCGCAGGCGCACGCACCATCGACTCGAGCATCTGGGTGGCGGTGATGACCGGCCTGCCGTAGGCGACGCCGGTGCGAATGATGCGCTTCTGGTGATGGGGCACGTCCTCGAGGCGGCAGCGGATACCGAGGTCACCGCGCGCCACCATGACCCCGTCGGCCACGGCGATGATCTCCTCCAGGGCATCGACCGCCTCCTGGGTCTCGATCTTGGCGATCAGATTGGGGCCACCGGCTCCCAACGAGGCCCGGGCCCGGGCCATGTCGGCGGCCGAGCGGACGAACGAGATGGCGACCGTGTCGATCCCCGCCTCGGCCAGAGCTTCGAGGAGCTTCAGGTCCTTCGGCGTGGGTGAGCCCATGGTGAGGCTGCCCGAGGGCAGCGCCAGACCCGGCCGACCCTGGATCCATCCGCCGGCGAGGACCTCGGCGGTGACCCGGTCGGGCCCTGCAGTGCGCACCAACAGCTCGACGGCGCCGTCTCCGACGGCCACCCGGTCGTCCTCGCGCAGCGCCCCGATGGCGGCCGGGTGATCCACCGCGATGCAACGCTCGCCGCTGCCATCCTCGTCGCCGCCGGGCACGAGCTCGACCATCGCACCGACGGTGAGCCCCACCCCACCGTCGGGGAAGGCGCCGGCACGGATCTTGGGGCCGGGCAGGTCGCCCAGCACCCCGATGAGACGCTGCTCCCCCGCGACCGCCCTGACCCTGTGCATGCGCTCCAACGCTTCCTCGAGGGGCCCGTGGGCCAACGAGATGCGGGCGGCGTTCATGCCGGCCGCGACCAGGCCTTCGAGGACCCGGGGGTCGTCAGACGCGGGGCCGATGGTGGCGACGATCTTCGTGCGACGGGACATGGGGCCAAGGGTAGGCGGCGACCAGTGACCAGCCGGTCGCCGCCGTTCAGCCGCCGGCGTCGATCAGGAGCCCACCGTCGCCGACATCCACGTTGATCTCGGCTCCATCCGCGATGTCGCCGCGCAGCAGGGCCCGGCCCAGGCGCGTCTCGACCTCGTGGGCGATGAAGCGGCGGAGGGGGCGGGCGCCGAAGACCGGGTCGTAGCCCTGGGCGGCGATGAACCGGCGGGCCGCCTCGCTGACCACCAGTCATGATCACAACGGTGCTGCGGAAGTCCACCGTGCGGCCACGGGCGTCGGTGAGGCGGCCGTCGTCGAGGACCTGGAGCAGGGTGTTGAACACGTCGGGGTGGGCCTTTTCGATCTCGTCGAACAGCACCACCGAGTACGGCTTGCGGCGCACCGCCTCGGTGAGCTGACCTCCCTCGTCGTAGCCCACGTAGCCGGGCGGGGCGCCCACCAGGCGGCTCACGGTGTGGCGCTCCTGGTACTCGCTCATGTCGAGGCGCACCATGTTGTCCTCGGTGTCGAACAGCGCCGCGGCCAGGGTCTTGGCCAGCTCGGTCTTGCCCACCCCGGTAGGGCCGAGGAAGATGAACGACCCGATGGGCCGCCGGGGGTCCTTGATCCCGGACCGGGCACGGATGACGGCGTCGGCCACCAGTTGGACGGCCTCGTCCTGGCCGATCACCCGTTCGTGCAGGATCTGGTCGAGGCGCAGGAGCTTGTCCCGTTCCCCCTCCGCCAGCCGGCTCACGGGGATACCCGTCCAGCGGGCCACGA
>JBPCNP010000047.1:0-10427 GCA_051001215.1 Acidimicrobiales bacterium | reverse complement strand
CGCCGGTCGCGCAGCACGCCGTGGCTGACGTCGCCCACGATGCCGTCGACGTAGAGGTAGCCCGAGGGGACGGTGTCGACGAAGTCGAGGCCGGCGTCGGTGAGCTCGACCACGTCGCCGTCCTCGGCCAGCAACACGTTGTTCTCGACCACCCCCATGTCCATTGCCAGGCGGGAGTGGTGGGTGAGGTGACGGAACTCCCCGTGGACAGGAATGAAGTGCTCGGGACGGGCCAGGGCCAACAGGGTGGACAGCTCGCCCTGCATGGCGTGACCGGTGACGTGCACCGGCGCCAGCCCGGCGTGCACGACCTGCGCACCCCGCCGGTAGAGGCCGTCGATGACCCGGTTGACCGAGTACTCGTTGCCTGGGATGGCGTTGGCGCTGATCACCACCACGTCGCCCTCGCTCAGGGTCAGGCGCCGGTTCTCGCCCGCAGCCATCAAGGTGATGGCCGACATGGGCTCGCCCTGGGACCCGGTGGAGATCACGCACACCTTGCCGGGGTCCATGCCGGCGATGGCCTCGATGTCGACCAGGCTGTGCTTGGGGATGTTGAGCAGGCCCATGTCGATGGCCAGGGCCACGTTCTTGGCCATGGAACGGCCGAGGGTGGCCACATTGCGACCGGTGGAGATGGCGGCGTCGGCGATCTGCTGGATGCGGTGGATGTGGCTGGCGAAACAGGCGGTGATGATGCGGCGACCGGGATGGGCCCGGAAGATGTCGCGCAGCACCCGGCCCACCGAGCTCTCGCTGTCGGCGTACCCGGGCTCCTCGGCGTTGGTCGAGTCGGAGAGGAGGAGGCGGATGCCGGGATCGCGGCCCAGGGCCCCGATGCGGCCGAGGTCGGTGACGCGCCCGTCGACGGGCGTGAGGTCGATCTTGAAGTCACCCGAGTGCAGGATCACCCCCTGCGGGGTGTGGAAGGCGGTGGCGAAGCCGTGGGGCACCGAGTGGGTGACGGGGATGAACTCGCAGTCGAACGGGCCGATGCGGCGCCGCTCGCCGTCGGCCACGGGGTTGAAGCTGGTGCGGTTGAGCAGCCCGGCCTCGTCGATGCGGCTACGGGCCAGACCGAGGGTGAGCTGCGAGCCGTACAGAGGGAACCGCAGGTCGCGCAACAGGTAGGACAGCGCGCCGACGTGGTCCTCGTGGCCGTGGGACAGCACGCACCCCTCGACCCGGTGAGCGTTCTCGCGCAGCCAGGTGAAGTCGGGGAGCACCAGGTCGACACCGAGCATGTCGGCGTCGGGGAACATGAGGCCGCAGTCGAGCAGGAGCAGGCGATCGTCCTGCTCGAAGACCGCGCAGTTCCGCCCGATCTCGCCCAGGCCGCCGAGAAAGGTGATGCGGACGGGATCAGCCACGAGTGGGATCACCTTCGCCGGTGAGGTCGCCCAAAACCTGGCGGGCTGCGTCTTCGAGGCCTTCGGGAGCTGGTCCCATGGGAAGGCGGCACTGGCCGACCTGGTGCCCGAGCACTCGCATCATGGTCTTGGCCGGCAGGGGGTTCGGGGCATCGTCACTCGTCTCGTAGGCGTAGGACCCGCTCAGGGTCGCATTGATCTCGCGGGCCCGGGCCACGTCGCCCTTGCCGAAGCGGGCGATCATCTCCGCGAAGTGGGGACCGGCCCAGTGTGTGGCCACGCCGACGACACCGACGGCACCGACCGACAGCAGCGGCAGGGTGAGGCTGTCGTCGCCGCTGTACAGCTCGAAGCCGTCGGGCGTCGCCGCCACCAGCCGGGCCGAGCCCGCCGGATCACCGGCGGCGTCCTTGACGCCCACGATGGTGGGCACGTCGCGGGCCAGGCGCACGAACGTGTCGTGGGCCACCTTGCGCCCAGTTCGCACCGGGATGTCGTAGATCATCAGCGGCAGGTCGCAGGCGGCGGCCAGAGCTCGGAAATGGGCTTCGATGCCCGCCTGCGAGGGCCGGTTGTAATAGGGCGTGACCACCAGAGCACCGGCCACGCCGCACCCGGCCGCCCGGCGGGTGAGCTCGACCGAGTGGGCGGTGTCGTTGCTCGCTGAGCCGGCGACGACAGGGACGGTGACGGCCTCGGTGACCGCCCGCCACAGGTCGACTTTCTCGTCGTCGCCGAGCACCGGGCCTTCTCCCGTCGTGCCCGCCACCACCAGCCCGTCGCTGCCGTGGTCGACCAGCCACCGGGCCAGGGAGGCGGCAGCGTCGAGATCGAGTGACCCATCGTCGCCGAATGGCGTCACCATCGCGGTGACGACCGCGCCGAACCTGGGCATCCACGCACCATATCAGCGGCTTCCGGGCCCTCCCGGTGGGCTCGCTAGCGTCTGACCGTGCACCCCGACCCCTCAGCTCCCTCGTCAACGCCCACGACCGGTCCGCCCCGCCCCACGGTCGTGGTCGTCGGAGGTGGGTTCGGTGGGATCGCCGCCGCGCAGGCTCTTCGTACGGTGCCCGTCGACGTCACCCTCGTCGACCGGCACAACTACCACGGCTTCTGGCCTCTCCTCTACCAGGTGGCCACGGCTGCCCTGAGCCCGGGCGACATCGCCCACAACCTCCGCGGCATCTTCTGGGGAAACGAGAACGTCGACGCCCGCATGGCGAACGTGACGGGCATCGATCTCGATGCCCGCAGGGTCGACCTCGACACCGGTCCCCCGCTGTCCTACGACTGGCTGATCCTGGCTGCCGGGTCCGTCAACGACAGCTTCGGCGTCCCCGGCGTGGCCGACAACGCCTTCCCACTCAAGTCGCTGCCCGACGCCATGGCCGTGCGCAACCACCTGCTCGAGCACTTCGAGCAGGCCCACACCGATCCCGGCCTCGTCGATGCTGGCTTCCTCACCGTCGTCGTCGCCGGCGGCGGCCCTACCGGCGTGGAGGTGTCGGGTGCACTGTCCGAGCTCTTCCGGGTCCTCGGTCGCGACTTCAAGATGCTCGACGTGGGCCGAGCCTCGGTCGTGCTGGTGGAGATGGGCGACCACCTCCTGAACGGCTTCCGCCCGTCCTCGCAGGCCGACGCCCTGCGCACCCTGCGGGATCGAGGGGTCGAAGTTCGCCTGGGTACCAGGATCGCCGAAGCCCGACGTGATGGGGTCACGTTCGACGACGGCACGGTGGTACCCACTCACACCCTGGTGTGGGCCGCCGGCGTGCGGGCCAACCCCCTGGCCGACATCCTCGGCGTGGAACAGGGCCGCTCCGGCACGGTGGTCGTGGCCGACGACCTGTCGGTACCGGGTCATCCCGAGGTCTTCGTGATCGGCGACATGGCCGGCAGCAGTGATGCCAAGGGCCCGCTCCCGATGGTCGCCCCCGTGGCCCAGCAGGGCGCCCGCCACGCCGCCGCCTGCATCGGCGCTCGCCTGGCGGGACGGAGCACCAAGGCCTTCCGGTACCGCGACAAGGGAAAGATGGCCACTATCGGCCGGCGCTCGGCCGTTGCCGACCTCCCCTTCGGCATCCGCCTCGGTGGCACGCCGGCCTGGTTGTCGTGGCTCGGCCTCCACCTCGTGCTCCTGGTGGGGTCCCGCAACCGGGCCACCGTCTTGGTCAACTGGACCTGGAACTACGTCACGTGGGACCGCGGCAATCGCGTCATCCTGCGCATGGGCGAGGAACACCCCGGTGCCCGCATCGGCTGACGTCGTTCTGATCGCCCGGCAGACCAGACTGGCCCGATGATCTCCCGAGCTCGTCGATCCCACCGTCCGGGCGTCGCCGTCCCCCGCCGGCCGCCGCCGACCATCGCCGTGGGCGGGGTCGTGGCCATCGCCATCCTCCTCGTGGCGTCGGCGTGTGGATCGGATGCGCCGAAGAAGCGGACCGACACACCCGAGCCGGCCAAGCCCCCTCCGGCCTCGGTCACACCCGTCGGCACGGTCGTCCCCCTGGGCGGCGGCCTCGAGGGGATGGTGGCCGACGCCGCGACGGGGCTGGTGGCCATCGCCACCGCGGGGCCCGACGGGTTGGTCATCGTCAACCATGACGGGGCCGTGGTCCGACGGGTCCCGCTCACCGGCGCACCCCGCCATCTCGAAATGGACCTCGCGACGCACCTGGTCCTGGCCCCCGCCGAGGGGTCGGACAAGCTCGAGACCGTCGACCTCGTGTCGGGCAACGTCACCTCGACGACCCCGGTCGGCCGCCAGCCCCACGACGCCGTCGCGGCCGCCGGCCGGCTGTTCGCCGGCAACGAGCTGGCCGACTCCCTCTCGGTCATCGAGGGGGGCAAGGTCACGAGCGTGCTCCCCATGCCCGCCCAGCCCGGTGGCGTCGCCACCAACGGGCGCACGGTGGCCGTGGTGGGTGTGCGGAGCCGGCAGATGGAGGTGATCGACGCCGCCACCCTGAGCCCCCTCGGCACCATCGCTGCGGGCGTGGGCCCGACCCATGTGATCTCCGGTCCCGATGGCCGGTACTACATGGCCGACACCCAGGGCGGCAAGGTCATCGTCTACGAGGACCAGCCCAAGCTGGACCAGGTGGGGACGATCGACGCCGCCGGCGCGCCGTACGGCCTCGCCGTCGACGCCGGCCGCAAACATCTGTGGGTGACGCTCACCGCCCGCAACGAGCTGGTGGAGTACGACATCAGCGACCGCGAGCCCAAGCGCCTGGCCTCGTTCCCCACCGTGCAGCAGCCCAACAGCGTGGCTGTCGACCCCACCACGGGCCTGGTGTTCATCGCCGGTGCCACTCCCGCCGGCGAGCTGCAGATCCTGCAAGGGTGAGTCGCTTCACCGGGGTGCCCTAGCGTCGTCGCGTGCAACGAGGGCATCCCAGCCGGCTCGAGCTCAGGCTCCTCGTGGCCGCCATCGTCGTCACGGGCACGGCGGGCACGATCGCCACCGCGCTGACCGGCCCCCTGGCCACCCGTCACCCGCTCCTGTTCATCGTCCTCGATGCCCGCAACCGCAACCTCATCCTGGCCCGCCACGTCGCTCTGGTGCCTTTCATCGTCGTCGGCACCGTGCGGCGGGTGCTTTCCGACCCCCTCTACTGGCTCCTCGGCTGGTGGTACGGCGACCGGGCCATCCGCTGGCTGGAGCGCAAGGGCGGTGGCGGCATTCTGGTGACCTACACCGAGCGGGTGTTCTCGAAGGCCGCCTACCCGATGGTGTTCCTGTTCCCCGGGATCGTGGTCTGCTCACTGGCCGGGGCAACGGGTATGCCCTTCGTTTGGTTCCTCATCGTCAACGTGGCGGGGACGGTCGCCACAGTGTCGGTCCTGCGCCTGTCCGGTGATCTGCTCGGTGGCCCGGTCGACGCCGTCCTGGGCTTCTTCAGCCACCACCTGGTGGCCACGACCGGCGTCACTGTGGGCCTGGTGGTCGTGTCCCTGGTGCTCAATCGCCTCCAGGGGGGATCCGAGCTGCCCCCCGTCGACGAGTTCGAACCGGATCCCGGCGGCGCCGGCGGATAGGGCCCGGCTGACACGCCGCGCCGTCACCACGGTGCGGGGCTTGGCCCTCTCTCAGCGTGGGTAGGAACAGGCAATGAACCTGCCCGCCCATCTGGACGACGGAGACGACGTGGAGTACCTGACGCCCGGTCAGGTCGCCCAGTTGCTCCACGTCTCACCCAAGACCGTCAACCGCTGGGCCGACCAGGGCCGGATCGACTGCATCGTGACCCTCGGGGGCCATCGACGTTTCGCCCGCCCAGATGTGGCCGCGGTGATGGTGACGATGGCGTCGGGCTCGACGCGTCGTCGCCAAAAGCCGGGTAATCGCACGACGTCGTTGTCTCCGGGGTAGGCACAGAGCCGATACCGTCGGTCGGGGGAACGCCGACGAGAGGAAGCTCGCTTGCAGCAGTTCATCGTGGACAACGGCTACTTGGCCGTCTTCCTGCTCATGGTGGCCGAGTCGGCTTGCATCCCCGTCCCCAGCGAGGTCACCATGCTGCTGGGCGGCGCCCTGGCCAACACTGCCTTCGTGGCCAGCGTGGCCGCCGGCCACAAGCCCCTCAACTTCGTGCTCGTCGCCCTCCTGGGCACGGCCGGGAACCTGGTCGGGTCGTGGATCGCCTGGGGCGTGGGGTATCGGGGTGGACGCCCGCTGATCGACCGGATGGTCACGGCCAAGCCGGGATCGGAGCCGTGGCTCTGGCGGGTGCTACGCCTGAAGCCCCACCACGTGGAGCGGGCCGACACCTGGTTCGCCGAGCATGGCGATGTCGCCGTGTTCGCCTCCCGGCTGCTCCCGGTGGTACGTACCTTCATCAGCCTCCCCGCCGGTGTGGCCCGGATGAAGTTCACCAAGTTCAGCATCTACACCATCGCCGGGTGCCTGCCCTGGACCTTCGCCCTGGCCGCCGCCGGCTACGGCCTCGGAAGCCAGTGGCACACGGTCGACAAGTGGCTCAAGCCGCTCAGCGTGATCGTGGCCCTGGCTCTGGTCGCCACCGCCGTCTGGTGGGTCCTGCGCCAGCGCCGAACCGTCGACGCCCCGCCGGTTTGATGGGCCGGGGGACCGGCCGGTACTGCTGAGCCGCTGGCTAGAGACCCCGCTGGCTAGCCTAGAGACCCCAGGAGGGCGTCGAGGCCGACGGTGAGGCCCGGCAGCTCGGCCACCGCCTTCACGGCCAGCAGCACGCCGGGCATGAACGATGCCCGATCGGACGAGTCGTGGCGGATGGTCAGGGTCTGGCCGGTGGTGCCGAGGAGCACCTCCTGATGGGCCACCAGGCCCCGTAGTCGCACCGAATGGACCCTGATCCCCCCCGGCCCCGTCCCGCCGCGGGCCCCGTCGACCAGTGTCGTCTCGGTGGGATTTGTGGCCCACTCCGACGACGCTGCAGCCATGCGAGCGGCGGTGAGCATGGCCGTGCCCGACGGGGCGTCGATCTTGGCGTCGTGATGGAGCTCGATGATCTCGGCCGTGTCGAACCAGGGAGCGGCCAGCTCGGCGAAGCGCATCATGAGCACCGCGCCGATGGCGAAGTTGGGCGCCACGAAGCAGTTGCTGGCGGTGAACCAGCCGGCCAGGTCTTCGAGATCGTCGGGCTGGAAGCCACTGGTACCCACGACTGCGTGCACGCCGTTGTCGGCACACCACCTCAGGTTCTCCCGGGCTGCGGCCACGGTGGTGAAATCGACGGCCACCTCCACGCCGGCGCGCGCCAGGGCCCCGGCGTCCGGGGCGATCTGGCCGGCGACGTCGGCTCCGCTCACCTGGCGCAGGTCGATCCCCGAGTGGAAGGGGTCGACCGCCATCACCAGGTCGAGCTCGGGATCGGCGGCGACGGCCCGACAGACCGTGGAGCCCATTCGCCCGCCGGCCCCGAACACACCCACCCGAATGGTCATCCGGCGACAGTACAAGGTGCGACCTGGATCAGGCCCGTGGGGCTGGCCCCCACCCAGCCAACAGTCAAGCGTGCGCCGCGAACGCGTCCTCGGTGAAGGGGCCCACCACGGCCAGGATGCGGTCGCCGGTGACGACCTTCTCCACGACCCGTCGAAGATCGGCCCGCGTCACGGCCTCGGTGCGCGCCACCAGCTCGTCGAAGCTCGGGACGTACCCGTGGATCAACTGGCTGCGTCCGATGCGGCTCATGCGCCCGGCCGAGTCCTCGAGGGACAGGGCCAGGGAGCCCTTGACGTGGCCCTTGGCGATGGCCAGCTCCCGGTCGGTGATCTCGGCGTCGACCAGCCGGTCGAGCTCGACGTCGACCAGATCGAGGACCTCGTGCACCGAGGTCGGGGACGTGCCCGCGTAGACGGCCAGGTAGCCGCTCTCCACGTAGGCGGCCCGGTAGGAGTACACCGAGTACACTAGGCCCCGCTTCTCGCGGATCTCCTGGAACAGGCGGCTCGACATCCCCCCACCGAGCACCTCGTTGATCACGTTGAGGGCGAAGCGGTCGTCGTCGTCGCGGGCCAGCGCCCGGGTACCGACCACCACGTGGGCCTGCTCGGTGGGACGGTTGCTGACGGCCAACGGCCGGGCCGGGCTCAGTTGCGGTCGGGTGCGCTCCGGTCGGCTGCCGGTGCGGCCGTCGAGGCGCGACTCGATGCCGGCCACGACCCGGTCGTGGTCGACGTTGCCGGCTGCCGCCACCACGATGGCCTCGGGCCGGTAGAGAGCGTCGAAGTACCCGGCGATGTCGTCGCGGGTCATGGCCAGGATGGTGGAGCGGTCGCCGAGCACCTCCCGGCCGAGGGGGTGGTCGGGGTAGAGCGTCTCCGCGAACAGGTCGTGCACCAGGTCGGAGGGCTCGTCCTCGTGCATGAGAATCTCCTCGAGGATCACCTGGCGCTCGGCTTCGATCTCGTCGGGCCGCAGCGCAGGCGCCCACATGATGTCGGAGAGGATGTCGAGGCCGAGATCGAGGTCGGTGTCGATGAGACGGGTGTAGAAGGCCGTGTACTCCTTGGTGGTGAAGGCGTTCATGTCGCCCCCCACCGCTTCGACCGACTCGGCGATCTCCCGGGCGCTGCGCGTCGCCGTCCCCTTGAACAGCAGGTGCTCGAGGAAGTGCGAGGCGCCGATCTGGGTCGGCCCCTCGTCGCGCGAGCCGGCGTCGACCCAGAACCCGGTGGTGACCGAATGCGACCCGGGGATCGCTTCGGTCACCACATGTACGCCGTTGGCCAAACGCGTGGTCTGGATCACCAGGCGACTACCGCCGGTTGGACCGGCGAGGACCGGAGTTGCGACGAGGGCCACGGCTCTCGTCAGCGCCGCGTCCGGGTGCCGCCGCGGCCTCGGGACCGAGGTCACCGAACGCCTGGCGAGCCTCGCCCTGGAAGGTCTCCTCGAAGGAGATGAACTCGCGGTCGCCCCCGTCGCCGGGGGCGTCGGCCGCCGGCGCCGCGCTGCGCGAGCCGCCGCGTGACGAACGGTCACCACCGCGCTCGCCCCGCTCGGGCCGTGGCGAGCCGCCGGTGTCACTGTCGCCACCGCCACCGACCAGGTCGGTGACCGGTGAGAGCGCCACCTTGCCCTGGGGGTCGACGTCGTCGACCATCACCTCGATCTCCACACCGAGCGACAGCACGTCTTCGACCCGCTCGACGCGCTTGCCCTTGCCCAACTTGGAGATGTGCAGGAGGCCGTCACGGCCGGGGAGGATGTTGACGAAGGCGCCGAACTTGGTGATGTTCACCACCTTGCCGGTGTAGATCTCACCGACGCTGGCCGTGGGCGGGTTGAGGATGAGCTGGATCCGCTTCTCGGCGTCGGCGACAGCCGTGCCCTCCTTGGCCCCGATGGTGACGGTGCCGATGGTGCCGTCGTCGTCGACGTTGATGTCGGCGCCCGTCTCCTGCTGGAGCAGGTTGATGACCTTGCCCTTGGGGCCGATGATCTCACCGATGCGGTCGAGCGGGATCTCGAAGCTGACGATCTTGGGCGCCGAGTTGGCCACCGACTGGCGGGGTGCGTCGATCGCGCCGTGCATGACCTCGAGGATCTGCATCCGGGCCTGGTAGGCCTGCTGCAGGGCCTTGCCCAGGACATCGGCAGGGAGCCCGGAGATCTTGGTGTCGAGCTGCAGGGCGGTCACGAACTCGGCCGTGCCCGCCACCTTGAAGTCCATGTCACCGAAGGCGTCTTCGGCTCCGAGGATGTCGGTGAGTGTGGTGTAGGTGCCCTCGGCGAACACCAGGCCCATGGCAATGCCGGCCACGGGGGCCTTGATCGGCACACCGGCGTCCATCAGCGACAGCGACGAACCGCACACCGAGGCCATCGACGTGGAGCCGTTCGACGACAGGCAGTCGGACACGACGCGCAGGGTGTAGGGGAACTCCTCGACGGGCGGGACGACGGGCAGCAGGGCCCGCTCGGCCAGCAGCCCGTGGCCGATCTCGCGGCGCTTGGGACCGCGCATGAACCCGGTCTCGCCGGTGGCGAACGGCGGCATGTTGTAGTGGTGCATGTAGCGCTTGCTCTCGTCGATGCCGATGGTGTCGAGCATCTGCTCCATGCGGGGCATGCCCAGGGTGGAGACCGTGAGCACCTGGGTCTCGCCCCGCTGGAACAGGCCGGAGCCGTGAGCGGTGGGAATGAGTCCCACCTCGGCCGACAAGGGACGGATGTCGGCGAGGCCGCGACCGTCGATGCGGACGCCATCGTCGACGACCCGCTTGCGGACCAGCCGCTTCTGGAGCGACCGGACCGCGGCCTTGATCTCCTTCTCCCGTCCTTCGAACTCCGAGGCCAGCTCCGTGATGATCTCGTCGGTGGCCGTCTGGGTGGCCGCGTTGCGCTCCACCTTCGAAGCGATGCTGCCGGCCTCGCCGACGCGCTCGGCGCCCACGTCGGACACCCGCTGCCAGACGTCGTCGCCGTAGTCGACGACCGGCGAGAAGACCATGGGGTCACGAGCGCCGGCGGACGCGACCAGCTCCTTCTGGAGCTCGACCGACTCGATGATCCACTGCTTGGCCGCCGCCAGCCCTTCGGCGATCACCTCTTCGGTGACC
>JBPCNP010000046.1:0-13365 GCA_051001215.1 Acidimicrobiales bacterium | reverse complement strand
GAGGAGGAGTCGTGATGAGCTCGAAGCGGTTCACCTGGCAACTGGAAGAGCGGATGCACGAGCGAGGGATCCACCAGATCACCGCCCTGCAGCGCGAGCTGGCGGCCCATGGCATCGACCTGTCGTCATCACAGATCCACCGACTGGTCACCCAGACCCCGGAGCGGCTCAACCTCGAGGTCCTCGCCGCTCTGTGCGAGATCCTCACGTGTTCGCCGGCGGATCGCGTCGAGGTGCACGCGAGCGTCCGCACACGAGCCGCCGCAGGCAACGTGGTGGACATGGCTAGCACCGTTCGCCCCCGTCGGGCCCGGGTCGCCCGACCGGAGGACCCACAATGAGCGCCCGGCGGGCGACGTGCGCCCGTTGTCGGCGACCGCGCCGCATGGTGCACAGAGTCATGCCCGACGGCCCGGTGTGCGCGACCTGCCACTCTCACGCCGTGCGCCGACGCGGGCTGTGCGCTGGCTGTGGCGAGAAGCGCCTGCTGCCGGGCGCTGACGGCGCCGGGGCAGGATTGTGCTGCTCGTGTGCGGGGATCACCCAGGACTTCACCTGCGCCCGATACTCAACCGAATGGGCGCTGCGGGCCGGGCTGTGCGAGTGGTGCCATCTGGGCGACACCCTTGATGTCCTCCTCGGCGGAGACGTCGACCTGTCCGCCCTGCGGACTCGACTGATCGGGGTCGCCCGCCCCGACAGCATCATCATCTGGCTCTACGGACCCCACGTTCGCGATCTTCCCCGGGGCGTGGCGAGTGGCGCGATCGGCCTCACCCATGCAGCCTTCGATGATGCCGCACCGCGGATGGCGGCCGAGCATCTGCGTGCCCTGCTCGTGGCTGTCGAACTCCTCCCCCGCCGCGACGAAGTACTCGCGCGCTTTGACCGGCGGCTCGTGGAGAGGCTCGGCGATCTCGCCACGGGTGAAGATCTCAAGGTCCTCACCCAGTTCGCCTCCTGGAAGCTCCGTCCACATCTCGTCGCCCAATCCGAGACAGGGCCCTTGCGGGACGCCCAGGTCGCCAACGCCACCCAGAAGATCCGTGTCGCCGGCGCCCTGCTCGCGTGGCTGAGCGAGCGCGGCCGCGGACTGGCCAGCTGCGCGCAGGCCGATCTCGACGAATGGTTCGCCACGCCGCCGACGACGCACGCTCTGGTCAACACGTTCGTTCGCTGGGCGATCGACACCCAGCGCTGCCCGAAGCTATCCATCCCGCGGAGGGGCGGTGGCTCGAGCGCGGTTCTCGATCATGCAGCCCGTTTGGAGATCCTCCGGCGCCTCCTCGACCCCACCACCGGTCGGCTCGAGCATCGCGTGGCGGCCATGCTGCTGGTGCTGCTGGCGCAGCCGTTCGACAGAATCGCCGCTCTCACCCTCGACGACGTCGTCGTCGAGAGCGGGGAAATCGGCTTGCGGCTCGGTCAAGGCGTCACGCCCATTCCTCCGCCATTCGCAGCGCTGGTCGATGCACTGGTCACTGCCCGGCCAAACCTCAACACGGCCACGAACGCGGCATGCCAGTGGCTCTTTCCTGGGCGCAAGGCCGACAGTCACATCACGCCGCACGTCCTCCGGGTCCGTGCCATCGGGATGGGTATCGACCTCATGGGCGCTCGAATCGGTGCTCTACGCCAGCGGGTGGTCGACTGCCCGCCACCCGTGGTCGCCGATCTGTTGGGCTACAGCTACCAGTCGGTGGACCGGCACGGCATCCGGGCAGGTTCGCCGTGGAGCTCCTACGCCGCCCTACGCCGCCTGTGAGCAAGCCAGTCCCGCGAGGCAACTCCGGACGATGCCGCTGTCACGAGCCAAGTGGGGCCAAGTGCCCCCGGCGGGCACGCTGGGTCCGGCCAGCACAACCAGGCCCGCCTATCCCCTACCCTGAGCGCGCGTAGCCCGGCACCTGGAGAAGACTCGTTGCTTTCTCGACTATTGAAGATGAAGGCGAACCCAACAAGGCTGGTTCTCGCTTACTCGATCGCTCTTGTTTTTGGCTTTCTGGCCTTCGGAGTGATGGTCTTGGTCGTTAGCGTACGCCAAGGAGGTCGGCACCTCTTGGGCGGGATCATGGCCCTGTTGAGCTCGCTATTCTTAGCGGGAATCTCCGGCCTTGCGGCGATACGCATCCACCGACTCCGCAGCCTTGCTCGTCAGGAGGAGTGAGATTCGCATCGGCAGAGGGCCGACCGCAGCATCGCGGCCCCTGACGGATGTGCCAGGCCCGTCGCGAGGCGGTTGCGGGCTGGTTGAACTGATGGTCGTCACCTCCTGTCACACCGGACACGACGATGTCGTGATCAGCTCGGCGGCCTGCGCGCACTCCCCGCCGGTACTCGGCTACGCGAATAACGGCTCCTACCGGTATAGCCAGGGTGCCGATGGTCCCCGGTCGCCGCCTCAGACCTCCCCATCGCTGTCGGGCTCAACGCCGGCCGCTCTGGGCACGCGAAGGGCCCTCGTTCCAACGGTCGGCTGCGTGGACCCACTAGATTTTCGGTGTGCTGCTCGGAGTGTTCGTTGGCCTGGTCTCGGGCATTCTCACCTGCCTCGTCACCGAGATCTACTGCCACCGCTGCCTGGCCCACAGAGCCTTTCGGATCCATCCGGCGCTCGGATCGTTTCTCGACGGCTTCATGCAGGTCTACGGCGGGGTTCATCCCCAACGGTGGGTCGGGGTCCATCGGCTCCACCATCGCTACGCCGACACGCCGCTCGATCCTCACTCACCCCTCGAGCGCCACCCTCTCCTGGTACTGGTCGGCACCCCCTATCTGTTCACCGTGGCCAGGCGGCGACTGCCGGCCGGTTCGTCCCCAGCGCCGGGGCGTTTTCACGTCGCCGTCCAGATCCTCATCTCCGCCTTCTGGCTCTTCACCATCGGGCCGGTTCAGACGTTGACCGCGCTGGCCGTCCACCTCGTCTGTTACCTGGGCATCATGGGGATGGTCAACACCGCCGGCCACCGCTCAGGGAGCAAGCCCCACCCCGACTTCCCGGGTTACGACCTGGCCTGGCTGGCCATCCTGTTACTGGGCCACGGCTACCACAACTCCCACCACGCTCACCCGGCTGCGGCCCGCACCGGGTTCCTCGACCCGATCTGGCCGATCGTGCGCCTTCTCTTCGCGCTGGGACTGATCACCCTCGACGAGGGGCGGGCGCCCACGCAGCCCCGACCGTGTTGCATGGCATCGGTTTCCATGGCTCCCGGCCGGTGAGAGGCCTCGGCCGCCCGGCGCCATCTCACCGTCAGTAGGGCCGGTTCCACGGGTGCTCGACCTGAGTGGAAGCGGGGTCCTCCTGGTCGGGATGCTCTCCGCCCCAGAATACCCGCTGACTGCTGTCATTGGACACGAAGCCGCCACCATGGCCATGCGTTGTGCGCTGCCGCGCGTTGGGACAGGGACAGCCCTATCATCGGGTGTCAGTCCGGCATGAGCCGGCCTCCGATCAAGGAGCTCCACGGTGCGTACCAGTAGCAACCCAGCGCTCACCCGCAGCCCGGCCTTCACCGGCGAACGTGGGCCGCGGACGACGACCGACCCACTCGAGCAGGCCTACTTTGCACCGAGCGCCACATCGAGGCAGACCGGCCGCATGACCGTCGACGACGTCGTCGGTCGCACGGGGCTGCTCCTGGCCACCGCCGTCGTCACCGGCGGCATCACCTGGGCACTCGATCTCGGGGCGCTGGCCTTCCCGGCTGCCCTCGTCGGCCTCGGGCTCGCCCTCTTCATCATCTTCAAGCAGGTCACCAGCCCGGCCCCGATCATCGCCTACGCCGCCGCCGAGGGCATCTTCCTCGGTGGTGTCAGCCAGATGTTCAACTCCCAGTACCCAGGCATCGTGGTGCAGGCCGTGGTCGGCACCGCCGGAGTCACTGCCATCATGTTGGGGCTCTACAGCAGCGGGCGGATACGGGTCACCCCGCAGTTCACCAAGATGGTCGTGGGGGCCACCCTGGGCTTCTTCGTCCTCATCATGGTGAACCTCGTCGCCAGCCTCTTCACCGGCGGCAGCGGGCTCGGCCTGCGCCAGGGCCCGGTCGGCATCGTGGTCGGAGTGGTCGCAATCGGCCTGGCTGCGCTCAATCTCGTGCTCGACTTCGACCTGGTCGAAAGGGGCGTCAACCAGGGACTGCCGACCCGCTACGGCTGGTTCGCGGCCTTCGCCATCATGATCACGCTCGTCTGGCTCTACATGGAGATGTTGCGCCTGTTGTCCAACCTGCGGGGCTGACCGGCCCCTCGATCCGAGCGACCGGCCTGACCCTGCTGGGTTCAGGCCTTCCCAGAGGCACCGACGAGGTGTCGCCCGTCGAGCAGGTTGAGTTCCACACCGTTGTCGAACCTGACCCGGTAACGGATCCACGTCAGCCCGGTGACCATGACGATCTTTCCGCCTGTGCCGGCGGGGACGGCGTCGAGGTCGTGTGCGGCGGTCACCCTGTCCTTGGCGTGGAACTCCTCGGCCATGTCCGCAGTCTGCCCACAGTCACCCCCCCGGCGCCATGTCGTGGCATCCCCGGGAACAGGCCAGGTCACTCCGCTGTTCGGTTCTACTGACGGAACGTAAGGAGAACCGGTGCCTGACCTCGATACCACCATCCTGCCCCTCCTCCCCCTTTCGACCGGAGTGGTCCTTCCTGCCATGGTCGTGACCATGGCTCTCGAGAGCGACGAAGCCAAGGTGGCCGTCGACGCCGCGCTGGCCGGCGACGGTCGTCTGCTCCTCGTTCCGCGCATCGATGCCCGCTACGCCCGGGTGGGAACCATCGCCAAGGTCGAAGACAGCGGCGAGCTCCCCAGCGGGTCGAGGGCCGTCGTGGTCCGTGGACTGGAGCGTGGTGTCATCGGCGCCGGGGTGCCCGGGTCCGGGACCGCCTTGTGGGTCCAGGTCGAGGCCGCCCAGGAGACCGAGCCGACGGAACGCTCCTACGAGCTGGCTCGCGAGTACCGCGCTGTCGTCGAGAACATCTTGGAAGAGCGTGGAGCCCGCCAGTTGGCAGAGGCGCTGCGCGGCATCACCGATCCCGGGGCAATGGCCGACACTGCCGGCTACTCCCCCGACCTCACCCTCGAACAGAAGATCGAACTGCTCGAGACCGTGGACGTGGAGACGCGCCTCGAGCAGGTGCTGACCTGGGCCCGCGACACCCTGGCCGATCTGGCCCTGAAGGACCGGATCCGCCACGACGTGTCCGACGGCCTGGAGAAGACCCAGCGTGAGTTCCTCCTGCGCCAGCAGCTGGTCGCCATCCGCAAGGAGCTGGGCGACGGGGCCGACGGGGAGGGCGTGGTGGAGCAGTACCGGTCGAAGCTGGCCGACGCCGACCTGCCTCAGGACGTGCGGGTGACCGTCGAGCGTGAGGTCGACCGCCTGGAGCGCACCAGCGAGCAGAGCCCCGAACACGGCTGGATCCGCACCTGGCTCGACACTGTCACCGAGGTGCCCTGGGGGAAGCGGTCCGACGACCACCTCGACGTGGTCGCCGCCCGGGCCATCCTCGACGCCGACCACAACGGCCTGGAGGACGTGAAGGACCGCATCATCGAGTACCTGGCCGTTCGCAAGCTGCGCGCCGACCGGGGCCTGTCCCCCACCGGCGGCAAGGGCGCAGGTGCCATCGTCGCCCTCGTCGGTCCCCCGGGGGTGGGCAAGACCTCGCTCGGCGAGTCGGTTGCGCGGGCCCTGGGGCGGTCGTTCGTGCGCGTCTCGCTCGGCGGGGTGCGCGACGAGGCCGAGATCCGGGGGCACCGTCGCACCTACGTCGGTGCCCAGCCGGGCCGCGTCGTGCGGGCCCTGCGCGAGGCCGGCACCATGAACCCCGTCTTCATGCTCGACGAGGTCGACAAGCTCGGTGCCGATTGGAGAGGCGACCCGTCCTCGGCGCTCCTGGAGGTGCTCGACCCCGCCCAGAACCACACCTTTCGTGACCACTACCTCGAGGTCGACCTCGACTTGTCCGACGTGTTGTTCATCGCCACCGCCAACGTGGCCGACACCATCCCGGGGCCCCTGCTCGACCGCATGGAGGTCATCCACCTCGACGGGTACACCGAGGACGAGAAGGTGGCCATCGCAACCGATCACCTCCTGGCCCGCCAGCTCGATCGCAACGGTCTGACGGCTGACGAGGCGACTCTCACCGAGGCGGCAGTGCGCGCCGTGGTGGTGGACTACACCCGTGAGGCCGGGGTGCGGAACCTCGAGCGGGAGCTGGGCAAGGTGCTGCGCAAAGTGGCCACCAAGCTGGCCGCCGGCGACACCGTGGCCACCAAGCTGGCCGTGGTCGTCGACGTCGACGACGTGCGCTCCTACCTGGGCCGGGCGCGGTACTTCTTCGAGGCGGCCGATCGCACCGCCGTACCCGGCGTGGCCACCGGTCTGGCCGTCACCGGCGCAGGCGGTGATGTCCTGTTCATCGAGGCCACGGCCCTGCCTGGTGCCACAGGGCCGGCCGGTCAGGGTCTGACCCTCACCGGCCAACTCGGTGACGTCATGAAGGAATCGGCCGAAATCGCCCTGTCGTACATCCGGTCCCACGCCCAGGGAACTCGACCTCGACGATGATGGTCTGTCCGGATCCCGTTTTCACGTGCACGTCCCCGCCGGAGCCGTCCCCAAGGACGGTCCGTCGGCCGGGGTGACCATGGTCGCCGCCCTGGCCAGCCTGCTGTCGGGCCGACCGGTGCGGTCGAGCGTGGGGATGACCGGCGAGGTTACCCTTCAGGGACGCGTCCTGGCCATCGGGGGGGGTCAAGCAGAAGGTCCTGGCCGCCCACCGGGCCGGTCTGCGAGAGGTGATCCTGCCCGCCCGCAACGGGCCCGATCTCGACGACGTCCCCGAGGCGATTCGCGACACGGTCGTGTTCCATCTCGTCGACGATGTCCGTCAGGTCCTGGACGTGGCCCTGGAGTCTGGGGTGGCGGCGGCAGCCTGAGCGGCGCTCATCCACCGTCCCCGGGGCCCCCCGGGGAGTCCATTAGGCTCCGCAGACGATGCGCAGGGTCCTGGTCGCCCGACGAACCATGGTGGCCACCATGGCGTTGGCCACCGTCCTGGCGGGGTGCGGTGGGGGTGGTTCGGCCAAACCGGTCGCGGCCCCGACCACGGTCGGAGCCGTGCCACCGTCGTCGGGGCCCGACGGCGCCACGTTCTGCAGCCTGATCAAGGAGTACAGCAACCGGTTGGGCAATCTTTCACAGGCGACCTCGACGCCGGCCCAGGTCCGCCAGCTCGCCCAGGATGTCCACTCGGCGATCCAATCGGCACTCGGTGCCGCTCCTGGCGACATCAAGTCCGACGCCACGGTCGTCGCCGGCGCCGCCGACGACTACCTGGCCGCCCTCAGAGACGTCGGCTACGACCTGGCCAAGGTGCCGCCGGACGCCCTCCAGCGGTTCCAGGCCCCGGACGTGTCGACCTCGGCCGCCCGTCTCCAGGTCTACTCACAGAACGTCTGCCACACGCGGGGCTGAGTCCGCGGCGGGCGAGAGCCGGCGCAGTGACGGCCGGCCCGGCCTGGGGATGCGCTACTGGCCGCCGGTGGCGTCGAGGATCGCCAGTCGCCCGGCCCGCCGGGCCGGGGCGGCGGCGGCCACCAGGCCGGCGAGCGTGGCAGCTGCGGCCAGGGCGGCCAGCTGGCCCACGGGGAACACCCGCCGGGTGACCCCGAGGCCGTGCATGGACGTGACCGCGACCCAGCCGAAGACCACGGCGACGGCCACGCCGCAGACCGCCCCGAGGCCGGCCACGATCAACGCCTCGGAGCGGACCATCGAACGCAGCTGGCTCCTGGCCATGCCGATGGCCCGGAGCATCCCCATCTCGCGGAGGCGCTCGTGGATGGACAGGGCCAAGGTGTTGGCGATGCCCAGGAGGGCGATCAGCACCGACAGGGCCAGGAGGGCCATGACCGGCACCAGCAGGCGGTCGACCTGGCCCGTCTGGGCGGCCAGCACCTCGGAGCGGTCCCGTACGGCCAGGTTGGGAAACTCCGACAGCGCCCCACGAATCGCCTCACGGCCTGCGGTCGACGTGGTCCCGGCGACGAGGCGGACGTCGACCTCCATGTCGAGCTGCTGGGCGTAGTTGGCCGCGTAGGCGCCGAGGGACACGACGTAGTCGCTGCGAACCGTCGTCGTCGTGAAGGTGGCCCGGAGCAGCGCCGGGCGGGTGCCCGTGCGGGCGAAGGTCATGGGGACGACGTCTCCCACCCGCCAGCCGTGCCGGGCGGCGACACTCTGGCGCACGAGCACGCCGACGTCGTCGAGGCGGGCGGCGGCGGCCGCCGAGTCGGCGTCGAGCTCGTAGACCCCCGTCACCGTGGCCGGATCCACGGCCACCAGCGTCTGGGTCTTCCCGTCCAGGCCCCACTGCCCGGAGCGGATCTCCGACACGGCCTCGACCGCCGGAGACTGTCGGAGGCGGTCGGCAGCGGTGAGAGGCACCCCTGCAGACGGTCCCGGCACCTGGTAGGTGCTCACCACGAAATCGGCCCGCATGGACTTCTCGACGGTCGTCGTGGCCGAGCTCTTCATGGACGCGGCCATGACGGCGACGACGCCGATGAGGCCGATTCCGATCATGAGGGCGGTGGCGGTGGCCGCCGTGCGCTGCGGGCTACGCAGGGCGTTCTCCCGCCCCAGGACCCCAGGCTCCCCGAGGAGGCGAGCGAGCGGGGCCCCGACGATGCGCGCCGTCGGCGCCACCAGGAACGGGACGAGAAGCACGAGGCCGACGAGGGCGAGCCCTGCACCGACCCCCACGGTCACGAGCGGGCGGGGCAGGGCACCGACCATGCCCAGGGCGATGGCGCCCAGCCCGGCCAGAACCACGCCGAGACCGACGAGCATCGGCCCCCGCCGCCGGGCCCCTTCGTCGCCGAGGCCCTCACCACCGGTGATGGCAATGAGAGGTGAGGCGGCAGTGGAGCGGACGGCCGGGTGCAAGGCGGCCACCGCGGTCACGGCCACACCGGCCAGCATGCTGATGATCGCCGCCCGCGGCTGGAAGACCACCGACGTGGTGGGGATCGACAGGCCTGCCGACCGCAGGGCCAACAGCAGGCCGCGGGCCGCCGCCAGGCCGCCCACGACGCCGGCAGCCGAGGCCACGATGCCCACGGCCATGGCCTCGGTCAGGACCGACACGAGCAGTTGGGCCCGGCTGGCACCGACGGCCCGCAGCAGGCCGAACTCCTGGGAGCGGTGGGCGACCAGGATGGAGAACGTGTTGAAGATGATGAACCCCCGACCAGGAGGGCCACGGCGGCAAAGACCAACAACCCGGTGGTGAGGAAGCCGAGGGCCCGGGTCCACGACTCCTTGGCCTGCTTGGCCGCCTGGTCGGCGGTCAGCACCTCGTAGCGGCCGGGCAGCGCGCCACCGACCCGTGCCCGCAACGTCTCGGCGCTCACGCCCGCTGCGGCCCGTACCGACACCGCGTCGAGGCCGTGGTTGCGCCCCAGGACCCGCTGTGCCGTCGCCAGGTCGAAGGTGACGACCGTTGAGCTCACCAACCTGGGCGCCTCCGTCACTCCCACGATGGCGAGCTCCTCGGCGCCGGTGGGCAGCACCACCTTGATCCGGTCGCCCACCCGCAGGCCGCCCTTGGCCGCCGCGTTCTTGTCGATGGCGGCCTGTCCCGACCGGGTCGGCGCCCGGCCGGCGACCAGCGTGGTGTCGGGCGTCCACCCCGTGCCCATGGCGGGTAGGCCCTTGACCGTCACCGCCCTGCCGTCAGCACCCACGACCTGCACGTACCCGAAGACGGTCCCCCACGCCCGGCCCACTCCGGGAACGGCGGCCACGGTGGGAAGGACCGAATCGGCCATGGTCTCGCGGTCGGTGGCTGCCTGCCCGACGGTGCCGAACGAGGCGGACGAGCGCACGACCACGTCGACCTCACCGGGGGCGGGTGCCGAAGCCTTGCCGTAGGCCGAGTCGATGGTGTCGGTGAGCACGAAGGTGCCGCACACCAGACTGACAGCGAGCACCACGCCCATGGCCGTGTGGACGATGCGGGTGCTGTGGGCCAGCGACCCCTTGAGCACGGGCCACATGTCAGTCGCCCAGGTGCAACATGTGCTCGATCACCGTGTCGGCCGTCGGCGCCGCCACCTCGTCGACCACCCGACCGTCGGCCAGGAACACCACCCGGTCGGCCCACGCCGCCGCTGCGGGGTCGTGGGTGACCATCACGATGGTCTGGCCGAAGCGGTCGACCGCCTCTCGCATGAACGACAGGAGGCTGTTGCCGGCGCGTGAGTCGAGGTTGCCCGTGGGCTCGTCGGCGAAGATCACCTCGGGCCGCGACACCAGCGCCCGGGCCGCGGCGACCCGTTGCTGCTGACCACCCGAGAGCTGGGACGGGCGGTGGTGCAGCCGCCCCTGCAGGCCCACCGCCTCGACGACACGGTCGAACCAGGCAGGATCGGGGCGCCTGCGGGCCAATGCCAGGGGAAGGGTGATGTTCTCGGCCGCGCTCAAGGTTGGTATGAGGTTGAAGGCCTGGAAGATGAACCCCACCCGGTCCCGCCGGAGGCGAGTCAGGCGGCGGTCGTCGAGCGACCCCAGGCACACGTCGCCGATCCAGGCCTGCCCCGACGACAGGGTGTCAAGGCCGGCGGCGCAGTGCAGCAGCGTCGACTTGCCCGACCCGGACGGGCCCATGATGGCGGTGAAGCAGGCCCTGCCGAAGTCGACGTCGACGTGGTCGAGTGCGGTGACGGCGGTGTCGTCGCGCCCGAAGACCTTGACGGCGTCGCGCACCCTGGCTGCGGGCTCGAGGCCGGCGACCAGGTCGGCCACCGCGTCGACCACCGCGTCGACCACCGCGTCGGCCATCACATCGGTGTCGAGGACCGGACGACTGTTGAGGAGGAGGGTCATGGCCGGGTCACCTCACGATCGGATGGGGTGGGCACGGTCGGCTCAGACCTTGGACGAGTAGCCGGGGCAGAACAGGGAAACGGCGGTGCGCACGGCGAAGGCGACATCGCCGGCCGACACCGTCACGAAGGGGACCTTGCTGGCCGCCTGGAGAGCCGTCGCCTGCACCTGGGCCGAGGACTGGCCCTGGTCGAAGGCGCTGCAGACCTGGTCGCCGAACTGGCGGGCCTGAGCCTCGGTCGGCGAGTAGAGGGGGATGCGCTGGTGGATCTGGGCGATGGCCGCCTGCACCTGGGAGCTCGACGGGCTCACCCGGGCCGCCTTGGTGGGACCGGCCGGGGCCGCCGACTGAGCCGCCGGGGTGGCCGAGGTCGACGACTGCTCCGCCGCCGACGACGACGACGCCGTGGGCGTGGCCGCCTGGGCCCGAGGCTTGGTGGTGGGAGCGGCCGTGGTCGGCGCCACGGTGCCCGGTGCTGCGGGGGCGACAGTGGTCGGTGCCGCGGTGCCGGGCGTGGTCGTCGCCGTCACGTCCTGACCGGCGACGGCAGCCGCGGGCCGGCCGGTTGCGTTTGACGGTCCGCTCGCCTGGGGCACCACACCCACCGCTACCCCACTGGCGAGGCACAGCGTGAGCCCCACAGCCCCGCCCAGCAGTGCAACGCTTCGTCCAACGTTCTCGAACACAGTCGACCCCCTTGACGGCAGAAGGAATCCCCTCCTGCGTTGAGGTAGTGATCGACCGGCCGCAGGCCGACTGAACCCGAGACGGGTTAAGCCTTGGCCAAGAACACGCCAAGCTTGTCTTTCCCCGCAACGTCGGACGACGGCCGGCGGTTCCACCCACCCGGGATCGGCGTCTACACGAACCGCATCTCGTCATCGGGGTCGTCGTCGACCACACGCCCGCAGGTCGGGCACCACCAGCGCGCTTCCATCGGCGTCCCGCAGGCATCGTGGGCCCTGGCTGCGTTCTCCCCGCCGCGCCCTGCGCCCCACTGGGCCAGCAGCAGGAGGGCGCCGGCCAGCTCCCGGCCCGACGCCGTCAGCTCGTAGACGAACCGTGGGGGCCGCTTGGAGTACGGCGTGGCGACGACCACCCGCTCGCGCTCGAGGTGGCGGAGGCGCTGGCTCAAGATGTTGGACGCCAGGCCGGGCAAGGCGCCCAGCAGGTCGTTGAACCGGCGCGGCCCCCCGAGGAGGGCATCAACGACCAACAGGGCCCACCGGTCGCCGACCCGGGCCACCGCCTCGCCCAGCGGCGTCACCGACGACGGGTCGGGGTCCGCCGGCGTGTCCGACGATGAGCCCGACGGCCTGTTCCCAATGGGTCCCATGGCCACCATCCTGCCTCCGAAACCTGTTGCCGTACCGCAGCACTCCTTGGTAGCTTGCAATCAACAAGTTACTAGGGAGGAGTCGGGACATGTCGGCATTGGACGAGGTACAGGGGGCGGTACAGGCAGTGGTGGACGAGGCAGGCCCGGCGGTCGTCGGGATCGGGCGGGGCTGGGGCCTCGGGTCGGGCGTGGTGATCAGCGAGGGCGTGGTGCTCACGAACGCCCACAACGTGCGCGGCGGGGAGGTGGCGGTGTCCTTCGCCGGGGGTGGTCCGGCGGTGGAGGGTCAGGTGTCCGGCGTCGACGTCGACGGCGATCTGGCCGTCCTCAACGTCGACACGTCCGGTGCGACCCCTCTCACCTGGGCGGACGCACCCCTCCAGATCGGTGCGGTGGTCTTCGGGCTGGCCAATCCGGGGGGGAGGGGTTTGCGCGTCACGGTCGGGCTGGTGTCGGCCCTCGGGCAGGCCTTCCGCGGCCCCCGCGGCCGCCAGGTCACAGGGTCGCTCGAGCACACCGCTCCCCTGGCCCGAGGGTCGTCGGGTGGGCCCGTCGTTGACGCCGGCGGACGGTTCCTCGGCTTGAACACCAACCGTCTCGGTGACGGCTTCTACGCCGCCATCCCCGCCGACGGCGACCTGCGCGGCCGGGTCGACGCGCTGGCCCGGGGCGAGTCGGCGTCGCCACGCCACCTGGGCGTGGGCCTCGTCCCCGGCCGGGCGGCCCGCCACCTTCGTCGCTCTGTGGGCCTTCCCGACCGCGACGGCGTCCTGGTCCAAGTCGTGCAGGACGACAGCCCGGCAGCCAGAGCCGGCCTTCGACGGGGCGACCTGATCACCGAGGCCGGCGGACAGCCGGTGGCGGGCGTCGACGACCTCCACGGGGTGGTCGACGGGCTCGACGACGGGGCGACGCTCGCACTGGGCGTCGTGCGGGGAGCCGAGGAGCTGTCGGTGACGGTCACCTTCGATCGAGACAGCTTGAAATAGTTAGAGCACGCAGGCTGTCGAAATATCGAGAGGGGGTCTGGGCGGGTCTGGGGGCCGACGATGAAGGGCCTGTCGAGGCGCGTCTGGTGGGAGGCCTTCGAGCACTGCGTTGTGTGGGGCCTGAGGTCGTTTTGGC
>JBPCNP010000045.1:0-12700 GCA_051001215.1 Acidimicrobiales bacterium | reverse complement strand
GGACCGGGAGGCCACGGTGGCCAAAGGCGCGGGCCCTCGGCTGGCCAGCCGGTTCTACGTCAACGGGCTCGCGCCCGTCGTCACCGTCGACACCGCCCGGGGCCACCGCATCCAGGGCACGCCCCAGCACCGGGTGAAGGTGGTCGACCCCGCCACCGGCGAATGGCAGTGGCGGCGCTTCGCCGACCTGACCCCCGGCGACCTGGTGCCCCTCGCCCTCGACCAGATGGTGGGCGACCCCCGATCGGTGGCCCTGCCCTCCCTGGGCGCACCTGCGGCCGGCGACGACGTGGCCGTCCATGTGCCCGAGGAGATGACCGTCGAGCTGGCCGAGCTGGCCGGCTACGCGGAGGGCGCCGGGTCGGTCGACGACCGCGGCCTGCACTTCACCGCCGCCCGGTCCGACTTCGAGGTCGTCGAGCGCCTCGAGCGCCTGGGCAAGGCCGCCTTCGCGCTGCCCGCCGCCGTGGCCCTGCGCCCCGGGGCCACCGTCGAGGTCAACTTCGCCTCGCCCCGCCTCGGCGCCTGGTGGGCGGCGGCGGGCCTGGGTGGGCCCCGCCTGCCCGACGCCGTGCTGGCCACCAACGACCGCTGGGTGTACGCCGCCTACCTGCGAGGCCTGTTCGAAGGCTCCGGCGGGGTGGTCGACGGCTGCCCGCACCTGGCCACCTCGTCGCCCGACCTGGCCCTCGATGTCCAGGCCCTCCTGCTGGCCCTGGGCTACGCTGCCACTCGCGGCGCCGGGCTCGACGCGCCAGCAGGCGCCACCACCGCCACCATCGCCCTCGTCGACTCCTTCTCCACCGGCCGCTGGTTGGAGGAGATCGGTTTCGTGGGCGGGCACAAGCACGCCGCCGTGGTCGCCGGCCACGACCGGCGCACCGGCCACGACGACCTCGTGCCCGTGCCCGCCGGCCTGGTCGAGCGCCTCCTGCCCGCTCGGGGCCGCCTCCGCCAGGCCGTGCTGGCCGAGTCCCGCACCGGGGGGCTCTCCCGGTCAGTCGCCGCCCGGCTGTGGGCCCGCACCGGCGACGCCGAGCTGGAGCGGCTCCTGTCCTTCTCCTACGACGCCGTCGACAGCGCCAACCTCGGCGCCGAAGAGCTCACCTTCGACCTCTCGGTGCCCGACAACGTCACCTACGTGGCCAACGGGTTCGTCAGCCACAACACGATCGGTCTCATGATGGACTGTGACACCACCGGCATCGAGCCCGACCTGGGCCTGTGCAAGACCAAGAAGCTGGTTGGCGGGGGGACGATGTCGATCGTCAACCAGACCGTCCCCCGGGCGCTGCGGCGGATGGGCTACTCCCCCGACGAGGTGACCGCCATCGTCGCCTACATCGACGAGCACAAGTCGATCGTGGGGGCGCCCCACCTGCGGCCCGAGCACCTGGCCGTGTTCGCCTGCTCCATGGGCGACAACGTCATCCACTACAGCGGCCACGTGAGGATGATGGGGGCGGCCCAGCCGTGGATCTCGGGCGCCATCTCGAAGACCGTGAATGTTCCCGAGGACGCCACCGTCGAAGACGTGGAGCAGCTCCACATCGACGCTTGGCGGCTGGGTCTCAAGGCGATCGCCATCTACCGCGACAACTGCAAGGTGGCCCAGCCCCTGTCCACCACCAAGAAGACCACATCGGCGACGGCGGCCGTGGCGGTGGCCTCGGCCGTGGCTGCGCCCGTGGAGCGACTGGTGGAGACGGTCGTGGTGCGCGAGCCGGTGCGGGCCAAGCTGCCCCGCCGGCGCAACTCCAAGACCATGTCGTTCCGGGTCGCCGACTGCCACGGCTACGTCATCGTGGGCGAGTACGACGACGGGCGCCCGGGTGAGATCTTCCTGAAGGTGGCCAAGCAGGGCTCGACCCTCGCCGGCATCATGGACGCCTTCGCCATCTCGGTGAGCCACGGCCTCCAGTACGGCGTACCTCTCAAGGCCTTCGTCGACATGTACACCAACATGCGCTTCGAGCCCGCGGGCATGACCGACGACCCCGACATCCGCTTCGCCAGCTCGCTGGTCGACTACATCTTCCGGCGCATGGCCGTCGAGTACCTGCCCTTCGAAGACCGGGCCGAGCTGGGCATCCTCACCGTCTGGGAGCGCACCCAGCCCACCCTTCCCGGAGTGGAGGAGACCACCACACTGACCACCACGGGCTCAGACGTCGTTCCCGACCCCGCCCCGATGGTGGCGCGGGCACCGGCGCCGGCCGCTGCCCCGGTTCGGGTGAGCGAGCCTGTCGTCCAGGCGGCGGCGTCCGACGCCCCGTACTGCTACCAGTGCGGCATGGTGATGCAACGGGCGGGGGCCTGCTTCGTGTGCTCGAGCTGCGGCACCACCAGCGGCTGCTCGTGATGATCGCCTAGATGTTGGACTCGTCGGCGGGGACGCCGACGGGTCCGGGACGGGCCCCGCCAGTGTCGGCGGCGCTCTCATCGGGGCCCGGCGGGGAGGCGTCACCCTGGGCATCGAGGGTGAACGACGTCATCGACAGCGATCCGTAGGCGTAACCGTCGACCAGGATCTCGGTGGGACGTCCCGCGGCCCCGGCCAGCCCGGCCAGGTACAGGAGCGGGATGAAGTGGTCGGGCGTGGGGACGGCCCGGCCGTAGTCGCCGTGCACCTGTAGATCGACGGCGTCGCCCGGGCTCGACGTCATCAGCGACCGGGCGTCTTCGTCGAAGCGCTGGGCCCAGTTCTCACCGCTGTCGGGCGAGGCCCAGTTCATCTGCCGGAGGTTGTGGACGACGTTGCCGGACCCGACGACGAGCACGCCACTGTCGCGCAAGGGGGCCAGCCGGGCACCAAGGTCGAGGTGGTACTCGAGAGGCTTCGAGGCGTTGATCGACAACTGCACGACCGGGATGTCGGCGGCAGGGAAGGCGTGGGCCAGCACCGACCAGGTGCCGTGGTCGATCCCCCAGCTGTCGTGGTCGAGGCCGATCCAGGTCGGCTCGACCACATCGGCCACCTCCTCGGCCAGCGCCGGGTCGCCGGGTGCCGGATAGTCGACGGCGAACAACTCCGGCGGGAAGCCGTAGAAGTCGTGGATGGTGCGGGGGGCGGCCATGGCGGTGACGGCGCTGGCGTTGATGTACCAGTGGGCGGAGATGACGAGCAGGGCCCGGGGCTTGGGATGGGCGGCACCGAAGGCCCGCCACGCCTCGGTGTAGCGGTTGTGCTCGATGGCGTTCATCGGGCTGCCGTGACCGACGAACAGCGCCGGAGTCGGCTCGCCCATGCCCCATCTTGGCCGAATCCGGTCTCTTACGCCGACCCGGAAGATCTGTGCAATACGACACCCAGGACGTGACCCCCGAGCCGGCGATCGCAGCCCGGCAGCGGCCATACCATCGCGGTGAATGGTGCCTCACCCCCCGACCATCGACGCCGTGATCCCCGCCCGCAACGAGGTCGCCACTGTCGAGGCGGTGGTCGAGGCATGCCTGGGCTGCGCCTCCACCCGCCGGGTGATCGTCGTCGATGACGGGTCGACCGACGGGACGGCCGGCGCCGCCGCCGGCGCCGGCGCCAGGGTCGTGCGCAGGCCGGCCCGGGCCGACGGCTCCAAGGCCCATGCGCTGGAGGCGGGCGTGGCCGCCAGCGATGCCGACGCCTTCCTGTTCTGCGACGCCGACCTGGTGGGCGTCACCTCGGCTCACCTCGACGCCCTCTGCCGGCCTTGGCTCGAAGGCCGGGCGGCCATGGTCGTGGGGTGGTTCGACTACGGGCTGTGGAACCCCGTCGTGCTGCGTCTGGCCCCCACGACGGGCGAGCGCCTGGTGCCGCGCTGGGTGTGGGAGTCGGTGTCACCGGAGAAGCGCAGCGGCTACTCCATCGAGATCATGATCAACGAGGTCATTGCCGAGGGGCGCCTGCCCACCACCGCCCGCATCCTGGCCGGCGTGACCCATCGCACCAAACGGGCCAAGTACGGCCGCAGGACCGGGCGCCGGGAGACCTGGCGCATGTTCTGGCACCTGATCGGCCTGCCCACCCTCGGCGTGGTGCGCTGGCGCACATGGTGGTTCTACCTGCGCCAACTCACTGTCGAGGACTGAAACCGGGGTCACCGATCCGCTCCCCTGCGGGCCACCACGGTGACCAGGGGTGGGAGGATGACGGCGTCGTCGCCGGGGTCCACCCCGGTGAGATGGGTCAGGTAGTCACGCACCGGGCCTGCACCGGCGTCGGCCTGCGACTCGGCCCACGCGTCGACGACGGTGAGGCCGGCGTCTCGAACCAGGGCGGGCAGCTGGGCGCCGATGTCGGGATGGCGGGCATCGGGCATGGACAGAGGTCGCCCGCCGACCCGTCCCGCCGACGTCAGCGGCTCCTGAGCCACCACCCACCCCAGTGGTCGCACGGCCCCGCCCATGCGGCGCAGGACGACGATCGGGTCGACCACGTGCATGAGCAGGAACCGGCAAAAGGCCAGGTCGACAGGCTCGGGGAGCAGAAGCTCCTCGCCCTGCTGGGTTATGGCCACCACCTGGCTGTGGGTGGCTGCAGCCTCGGCCACGTGGTCGCGGGCCCGGGGATCGCTGTCGACGGCGTAGACGCGGCCGTCGCGGCCCACGACCTCGGCCAGGGCCACGCTGACGTCGCCCCCGCCGGCCCCGATGTCGACGCAACGCCACCCTTCCCGCAGCCCGAGGCGGTCGAGGGCGGTGTTGAGGGGCCGCCGGTACACGTCGTTGCGCAAGCCGAGCTCGATCACGCCAGCGACGATAGGCGCCCGTACCATCGCCCGGGTATGACCCACCGTCTCCCCCCCGAGGGCTCACCGTCGGGAGGCGACGGCGCGGCGACCGATGCCACAACCGTCACCCTCCGGGACGGCATCCTGGCCTGGGGTCGGCCGGCCTACCGCGACCTGCCGTGGCGGCGCACCCGAGACCCGTGGGCGATCCTGGTGAGCGAGCTCATGCTCCAGCAGACCCAGGTCGCTCGCGTGGTGCCCCGGTGGGACGTCTTCCTCGCCCGGTTCCCGACGGCTGCGACCTGTGCCGCCGCACCGGTCGGCGACGTGGTGCGGGCCTGGGCAGGCCTGGGGTACAACCGTCGGGCCGTGAACCTGCACCGGGCGGCGACCATGGTTGTCGACCGCCACGGCGGCACGCTGCCGGCCGACCTCGGGGCCCTGCTCGCCCTGCCCGGGGTGGGGCCGTACACGGCCAGGGCGATCCGGGTCTTCGCTTTCGGCGCCGACGTGGGACTGGTCGAGACCAACAGCGCCCGAGTTCTCGCCCGCGCCGTGGCCGGGGGCCCGCTGAGCGCGGCGCAGGCCCAGACCTGGGCCGACGCCCTCGTCCCTGCCGGGCGGGGGTGGGACTGGAACCAGGCCGTCATGGACTTCGGCTCGGTCGTCTGTCGCCGGCGGGCCCCGGCGTGTGGCGACTGTCCGGTGGCCCGCTCGTGCGCCTGGACCATGGCGGGACGGCCGTCACCCGACCCGGCCGAGGGCACCGCCGGGGCCGGCACCGGTCAGCCGGTGTTCGCCGGCTCCGACCGTGAGGGCCGCGGCCGGCTCGTCGCCGCCCTGCGAACGGGCCCGGTCCCCGTCGCCGACATCTCTGCCGCCGCCGGTTGGCCCGGAGACCCCGATCGAGCTCGGCGAACGGCCGAGGCCCTCGTCTTCGAAGGCCTGGCCCGGTTGAGAGATGGAACCCTCACCCTCGACTGAGAGCGCGACCTATCGCCATGACGGGTTCGCGTCCCGGCCGACCTTGGGAAGGGAGCGGACGGTTCCACTCGAGAGGTCGCAGATGCCGAGCTGGCCACTGGCCTCGTAGGCGATAGAAGCGCCGTCCGGCGACCAGGAGGGGTTGATGGCGTACTTGCCCGCGACCGGGCACACCGGCGTGACCGCGTGCGTGACCACGTCGATGGTTCTGAGGCCTTCGAAGAAGGTACCCGCCGCCAGGTGGGTACCGGCCGGGTCGAACGTGGGCGCTCGCAGGCCTCCCTCGACCTTGCCCACCACCGTCGTGACTCCGTTTGTGACGTCGATGACGGCGATCTCGTCAGAGGACGTCTGAAAAGCGATCAGCCTCCCGTCCGAAGACCACTCGGGTGCCTGCCCAGTGGCGATCTCGGCCCGCCCCGAACCGTCGGCGGCCGCCACCACGAGTTGGAAGCCTCTGATGTTGTAGACGATGCTGCGACCGTCGG
Organism: Acidimicrobiales bacterium; assembly: GCA_051001215.1. Classification (GTDB taxonomy): domain Bacteria; phylum Actinomycetota; class Acidimicrobiia; order Acidimicrobiales; family AC-14; genus DATAQC01. The sequence goes on along the minus strand of JBPCNP010000045.1, from coordinate 6,519 downwards.
GAGACCAGTCACAGCCGAACTCGCACGTCCCGTCCTTGTCGAGGGTCTTCAACCCTGTGCCATCGAGGTTGACCGTCATGATCCCGCAGCGGGCGCTCGGCGAGAACAGGATGGCCTTGGCGTCCCAGCGAAGGGCCGCCATTCCGCCCTTGTCGCAGCCCGGCACCGGAGGGTCGACCCGCCGCCCATCGAAACCGTCGGGCGCCATCACCCACACACCGGTGTCCTTGTCGTCCTGCGCGGACTCAGCGAAGGCGATCAACGAGGTGGTGCGAGGTAGCGGAGGCCCGATGGCTATCGGATGAAAGCCGGCCACGATCCTCGCCCCGGTCGTTGCCGGTCTCGCCGCGCTGCTGGTCGACGCTGCTCCCCTCGTTTGGACCGACGGTTTCCCCGATCCATCCCTCAGCGCGCTCACGGCCACGACGGCGGCGAAGACCAGAACCAGTAGCGCGCCGGCGGCCGCGCTGCGGACGACCACCTTGGGCCGGTCTGACGACGTCCCGGCGAAGACCTCGGGGCCTGCCGGAGGGCGTGGGGGGTGCGGTGGTGACGGACCGTCGCCCGGGGCAGGGGGCGACACCGGCTCGGTGGTGGCGACGACGCTGGGCTCCTTCGCCGCCGCGGGTGCCGGGAGGTCGATGCTGAGCTCACCGCCCGCCACCGTCGTCCGGGCGCCGGGGCTCTGGGCGCGCGGTGCCGGACCGTCGCCGGCCCCAGCTCCAGCTACGACTCCGCCGGGCGGCCAAGCCGCCTCCAGGGCGGCGGTGAACGCCGCGGCCGACGGAGGTCGCTCTCCGGGATCCTTGGCCATGCCGTTCTCGATCACCCGGCACAACGGGTCGGGAACACCTTGCGGGCGCAGGTCGGGCACGGGCGCAGTGCCGACCCGGGCCAGCACCACGAAGAGGCTGTCGTCGGGATCCTCCACGAAGGCGGCGTGACCGGCGATCAGGTTGAAGAGGGTGGAGGCAAGTGAGTAGACGTCGGCTGCGGGTGTCGGAGGCTTGCCTTCCAACGCCTCCGGCGGGGCGTGGGTCGGGGTGAACGCCAGCCCACTGCGACTGAGGAGGGTGGCGCTGGCCACTCGGGCGATGCCGAAGTCCGCCAGCTGGGGCTCGCCGTCCTCGGAGATCAAGATGTTGGCGGGCTTGACGTCGCGATGCAGGATCCCGGCCCGGTGGGCGAACTCGAGGGCTCCCGCCACCTTGAGCCCGATCTCGACGGCCTCGGGCACGGGGATGGACCCTCGGCGATCGAGGCTGTCCTCCAGCGACTCCTTGGCCAGGGCCATCACCAGGTAGGGCTTCCCGGTCTCGGTGAGCCCGGCCTCGTGCACGGTGAGGATGTTGGGCCGCCCCGAGAGCTTCCCGATGGCTCGGCACTCGCGCTGGAACGAGCCTTGGGCCGCGTCGTCGACCCCGGAGATGTCCAGCACCTTCACGGCGACGAAGCGCTCGAAGGCCGGTTGGAAGGCCCGGTAGACGACAGCGAACCCGCCCCGCCCGATCTCGACGGCGTCCTCCACCCCACGAATCCCGAGCTCGACGGGTTGGTTCGTCGCCATCGATCCCTCCAGCGCCGCCGGTCGGCCCCGGCGAGGACACTACCGGCGAACGGGTGCCGGTGGCGCCTCAGCTCGGGTTGACGGCGAGGTGTTCGCCCACCCGCAGCACACCGCCGCCGTGACTGGCCACGAGCCGGTCGACCAGCGGCCGGGGGTCGCCCCCGGCCTGCAGGCGCGAGGCGATGCTCCAGAAGGTGTCACCCGGCGCAACCTCGACCGTCAACGGCGCGGCCTTGGGTACCGAGGCCGGATGTGAGGCAAAACCGAGGGGGCCGCCCAGGGTGCTCAGGCCGGCCCAGGCCACGAGGGCCACGGCGGCGGCCACCAGCACGGCCATCGCCTGCCGCACTCCGTAGACGCCGGGCGCCGCCGGTAGGGACCCTGCCGGGCGGGAGGGAAGCAGCGCCCGCCCGTCGGTGCTGTGGCCGGACCAGGCCGGCCGACCCCAGGCCGTCTCGGCCCTGGCCGGCCCCACAGCGAGATGGCACGGGCGGCCGGCGATGGGTCGTCGGGACCGGATGTCGGTGGTGACAGCTGCCACGTGGTCTCCTCTGCCGGTCCGGGATGTGCCGACGATGCGGCCCATCACAAGGTGGCGATCTGGGGGAACGGGTGTTCCCGATGAAGTCAACCACGAACGGGTGTTCCCGTCAAGAAATTGTCGAACGGGTGTTTGCTCCGGGCCCCGGCCGGTGCTAAGCTCGGGCGAACGCCTGTTCGGCACGGACGGCGCTACGAGCGAGGTGGGTACACGATGGTTGACGTACACGATGGTTGACGTACAGCTGACCGGACGGCAGCGGGAGATCCTCGAGGTCATCGAGGCCCACATGCGTGCTCGCGGCTACCCGCCGTCGGTCCGCGAGATCGGTGAGGCCGTGGGGCTCACGTCCACGTCGACGGTGCACGCCCATCTGGCCAGGCTGCAACGGATGGGGTACCTGCACCGTGACCCCTCCAAGCCCCGGGCCATCGAGGTGCGCTTCGATCCGGGCTCGGGAGCGGCGGTCGAGCGGCGCCCGGCTCGCCACGTCCCCCTGGTGGGCGACGTGGCCGCCGGCACCGACGTGCTGGCCCAGGAGAACGTCGAGGAGCTGTTGCCCATGCCCGCCGACTTCTGCGGCGAGGGCCAGCTGTTCATGCTGCGGGTCCGGGGCGACTCCATGATCGACGCCGGCATCCTCGACGGCGACTACGCGGTCGTGCGCCAGGAGACCGAGCCCCACAAGGGAGACATCGTGGTGGCCGGCATCCCGGGCGAGGAGGCCACGGTGAAGACCTGGACGCGCCGGGGCGCCAAGGTCACCCTTTTGCCGTCCAACGCCGCCTTCTCCCCCATCGAACTCGATGCCGCCGACGTCACCGTGTACGGCAAGGTCGTCACCATCCTCCGCCGCCTCTGAACCGGGCGGTCCGGTCGGGCGCTAGCCGGTTCCCTGCTCCAGGAGGGTCGCCAACACCCGGTGCACCGTTTCCAGCTCCACCCGCTCCACCCGCTCGCCGGCGCTGTGAGCCACATTCGGGTCGCCGGGACCGAAGTTGGTTGCTGGCACGCCACGGGCCGCGAAGCGGGCCACGTCGGTCCATCCCAGCTTCGCCCGCGGGGCGACGTCGATGGCGTCGGCCAGGGCGGTGAGCAGGCCGTGGCCGAGGGCGGGCGGGGCCGACGGCGCCATGTCCACCACCTCGAAGCCGTCGACGTCGCCCACCAACGAGCGCACGAACGCCTCGGCCTGGGCGGGAGTGCGGTCGGGGGCGAAACGGTGGTTCAGGGTGAGCACGGCCCGGTCGGGAACCACGTTGGCCGCCACCCCCCCGCTCACGACCACGGCCTGGAGCGCCTCGCGGAACTCACACCCGTCGATGGTGACACGTCTGCCCTCCCACGCGTCGAGGGCCGCGAGCACCGGTGCCAGTCGGTGGACGGCGTTGCGACCCAGCCAGGGACGGGCGGAGTGGGCCCGCTCGCCGGTGAGCGTGATCTCGATGCGCATGGTGCCCTGGCACCCGGCTTCGATGCGGGCGCCCGTGGGCTCGGCCAGCACGGCGGCATCGCCGGCCACCAGGTCGGGGCGCTCGGCGAAAAGGCGCTCGAGCCCGTTGTAGCGGGAGTCGACCTCCTCACACTCGTAGAACACGTAGGTGACGTCCATGGCCGGCTCGGCCACGGTCCGGGCCAGCTCGGCCAGCACGGCCACGCCCGCCTTCATGTCCGCCGATCCCAGTCCCCAGCACACGTCACCCTCCACCCGGGCCGTCTCGTTGCCGTTGGGGGGGACGGTGTCGGTGTGGCCGGCCAGCACCAGGCGCTGCCCGCGCCCGAGCTCGGTGCGGGCCACCAGAGTCTCGCCCAGGCGCGTCAGCTCCAACCACGGGACAGGGGCCAACAGCGATTGCAGGTGATCGGTGACGGCCCGCTCGTCGTGGCTCACCGACGGGATGTCGACGAGGGCGGCGGTGAAGGCCAGCAGGTCGGTCACCCGGGAACCGCCCCGACGATCGTTCTGGTCAAAACGGCAGGGGACTGCAGTTGATGGCTCAACCGGGCACCGCGTGCTGGCGGAGCACCGCTTCGAGCTGGGACTTGTCGTGGCGGTCACCCTCGGTGAGGCGCTTGATCACCAGGGCGCAGGGCAGCCCGAACTCGCCGCCGGCGAAGGCGCGCGGGCGGGTGGCCGTGACGGCCACGCACCAGGGCGGGATGACACCGCGGCCCAGCTCGGTACCGGTCTCGGCGTCGATGACGGGGATCGAGTCGGAGAGGATGAGCCCGGCCCCCACGACCGCCCCCTGCCCGACTCGGGCGCCCTGCACGATCATGGCCCGGCTGCCGATCAGGCTGTCGTCGCCGATCATGACGGGTGCCGCCTGCGGAGGTTCCAGCACCCCGCCGATGCCGACGCCACCGGAGAGATGGACGTTGGCCCCGACCTGGGCGCACGACCCGACGGTGGCCCAGGTGTCGACCATGGTGTTGGCCCCGACCCGGGCCCCGATGTTGACGTAGCTGGGCATGAGCACCACGCCCCGCTCGAGGAACGAGCCCCGGCGGGCCGACGCCCCGGGCACGGCCCGAACCCCGGCGGCGGCGTATCCCTTCTTGAGGGGGATGCGGTCGGCGTACTCGAAGGGACCGAGCTCGGTGGTCTCCATGGCCGACAGGCGGAAGAGCAGCAAGATGGCCTGCTTCAGCCAGACGTGCACCACTACCTCGCCGGTGGAGGGGTCGATCTCGGCGGTGCGGGCCTCGCCCGAGTCGAGGAGGTCGATGGCCAGGTCGACCACGGCACGGGCGTCACCGTCGTCGGGGCCCAGCTCGCCCCGCCGCTGCCACAACTCGCCGATCTGTCCCTGCAGGTCTGCCATCGTGCCTCCGGGTCAGACAGAACCTACCTGCCTCCCACCCCCGGTCAGGTCACGCACGACGGCTTCGCCGAGGGACCGGGTTGCTCGCCGGTTCACCTCCGCGCCGGCGACGGCGCCGACGAGGAAGGGGGCCAGTGTGGGCAGGTTGCGCAGGGCCCGGCGGGCCAACCGGCGTTGGAGCAGGCGGGCCACCTCCCGTCGCGACGACCGGCCGAGGGCCTGAGCCAGGCCACCGGCCGCCACCAGGTCGCGTGTGCTCACCCCCCGCCGTTCGGCCCAGGCCTGGGCCACGGCCAGGCCCCGCTCGGCGGGCGACCCGGTGACGGGACGCCCGAAGGCGGCCTGCAACTCGGCCACCAGCTTCATCTCCACCGCCACCACGGCGAGCGTCTCGGCCACCAGCTCGGCGGGCAGGGCCAGCCAGGTGGGGGGCGCCAGCTCCTCGGCTCCCGCCACCGCGCCGGCCACCGCCCCCAGGGTGGCGGTGGTGCGGGCCGCGTTGCGGATCAGCTCCTCGGCCAGCTCCTGCCCCGACTGGCCGCCGTGGTGGGCTCGCAGGGTGGCCAGGTCGCGCGCAGGAAGGTGGGGGGCGACGTCGAGCACCACGTCGGTCAGCCACCGGCCGGTAGCCACCGACCGGGCGCCCGCTGCCCGCATCGACGAGCGCACCAGGCCGACGGTGCGCCGCAGCGACCCGGCGTCACCACCGCCGGCGGTCAGCGCCCCGACTGCTTTCCCCAGATCGTCGTCACCGGTCATGTCGAGCATCTACCCACCAGGCGCCCCGCTCGCCCACCGTCCCGCTCGCCCACCGTCCCGCTCGCCCACCGTGCCGCTCGCTCATGTCCCGCTCACCGGCGGCCCGTCCCGCTCGCCCACCGGCCGCTCGCTCATGTCCCGCTCACCGGCGGCCCGTCCGCTCACCCCTGCACGGACTGGCGGACGGCGGCGTGGAGGCCCTCGAGGGTGAGCACCCCGCAGTACCGGCCCCGATCGACGACCGCAGCCCAGCCGGCGTCGTGCAGCAGCAGCTGGGAGAAGGCGTCTTTCAGGGTGGCGTCGGCGTCGACGACCGCCGGCACCGGCTCGACGACTTCGTCGACGTCGTGGTCCCCGTCGATGTCGGCCCGGGAGACGGCACCGACCAACCTGCCGTCGGCGTCGACCACGACGGCCCAGGCGCTGGCGGCATCGTCCATGCCCCCGCGGGCGTCGGCCGTCGTCGCCCCAGGGGCGACCACCGGAAGGCTGGACAGCGCCGCCGTGTCGATGGCCATCACCGAGAGACGCTTCAGTCCCCGGTCTGCGCCCACGAAGTCGGCCACGAAGGGCGTGGCCGGGCGACCCAGCACGTCGGCGGGCGAGGCGTACTGCTCGAGGACGCCTCCCTCGCGCAGAATGGCGATCCGGTCGCCGAGGCGGACGGCCTCGTCGATGTCGTGGGTGACGAACACGACGGTCTTTCTGACCTCCGACTGAAGGCGCAGGAACTCCTGCTGCAGGCGGTCGCGGTTGATCGGGTCGATGGCGCCGAACGGCTCGTCCATGAGGAGAACCGGCGGGTCGACGCCGAGAGCCCGGGCCAC
>JBPCNP010000044.1:0-4644 GCA_051001215.1 Acidimicrobiales bacterium | reverse complement strand
GACCCCAAGCGCCACACGCCCGTGGGCGAACTTATGCCCCGATGGGTGGCCGAGATCGAACGCGCCGGCTGGAGTGTCGATCGCATCGCCAAAGCAGTCGAGCACGAGGCCGCCGCCTACCGCCGGCCCCGGCCCGAGCTGATGCCGATCGAGTTGCGGGACATCGCCACCGAGGCCCTGGCCGACGGCAGCCGACTGGTGGAGCGCAAGGTGTTCTCCAAGCGCGACGTGATCGTGGCCGTGGCCCCCGGGCTCTACGGCCGCAACCTGTCGGAGCTGTCCAAGGCGGTGGGCCGCACCCTGGCCGATCCCGAGGCCGTGCCCCTGCTGCGAGTGGCCGGCGCCCACGACCGGGCCTACGCCACGGCCACCACCATCGCCCGCGAGCCGGCCATCGCCCGTTGCGTCGAATCCCAGGTGGCCCGCCTGGGCGCCCCGAGAGTGAGCCGGGATTCGGCCGACGCCGCAGTCGACCGGGCCGAGACAGCCCTACGCCGGCCCCTCACCGCCGGCCAGCGCGGGGCGGTGGACGAGATCCTGACGTCGGGCCGCGGAGTGGAACTTGTCGTCGGCGTGGCCGGTTCGGGGAAGACCACGGCACTGGCTGCGGTCCGAGACGGCTTCGAGGCCGCCGGCTATGAGCTGGTGGGCACCTCGACGTCGGGCCAGGCGGCGCGGACGCTCGGCCGCGAGGCCGGCATCGAGCCCAGCCGGACACTGGCATCGTTGAACTGGCGCATCCAGCACAACGCACTGCGCCTGACCCCCCGCCACGTCGCCGTGCTCGATGAGGCGGCGATGACTGACGATGCCGCTCTACTGGCCTTCCTGGAGGCAGCCCGCACCGGTGGCGCCAAGGTGGTGGCCGTCGGCGATCACCGCCAGCTCTCCGCGGTGGGACCCGGCGGTGGCTTCGAGGCACTGGTGTCGCGCTTCGGCGGCGCCGTGCACGTGCTGGGCGAGAACGTGCGCCAGGTGGACCCCGCCGAGCGGACCGCCCTGGCCCACCTGCGTTCGGGCGATGTGGACGCCGCCGTGTCCTGGTACGCCGCGTCCGGTCGCATCACCGTATCGCCCGATCGGGACACGGCCCTCGATGCCACGGTCGCCGGCTGGGCGAGCGATGTGGCCAACGGTTCTGACGCGGCCATGTACGCGTGGCGGCGGGCCAACGTGGCCGAGCTCAACCGCCGGGGCCGCCAGGCGTGGGAGGGCCTCGGCAAGCTGTCCGGCCCGGAACTGGTCGTCGGTGACACGCCGTACCGGGCCGGGGACCGCATCGTGACGCTGGCCCCGGGAGCGAAGGGCCAGATCGTGACGTCGGAGTGCGGCACGGTGGCGGCCGTGGACGTGAAACGCCGCGAGCTGGGCGCCACCATGGACGACGGGCGCTTCCAACGCTTCGCCGGGGCCGACCTCGACGCCGGGCACCTGGCCCACAGCTACGCGGTGACCGTCCATCGCTCCCAGGGCGCCACGGTGGCTCGGGCCCATTGCCTCGAGGACGGCGGCGGTCGGGAGCTGGCCTACGTGAAGATGAGCCGGGCCACGCAGCGCTCGACGGTGTACGTGGTGGCGGATTCGGTCGAGCAAGCCGTCGAGGACCTGGGGAGGTCGTGGTCGCACTCCCGGCGCATCGGCTGGGCCATCGACCGGGGCGTGCCGTCACGCGAGTCCCCAGCGGTGCAGGGGGCCAAGGCTGGCGACCGGACGGTTCCCGCCAACCTGCGCCATGCCCGTCTCGTGGCCGAGCGCCAGGCGCTGGCCGCCGTCATCCCCCCCGATCCCGGTTTCGCCCTCCGCAATGCCGAGACCCGGGTGCAAAAGCTGGAATTCGAGCTGGCGGACCTGGAGCGCGCCGAAGGGTCGAGCTTCCTGCAGGGAACGCCCGTCGGCGACGCCGCAGTGGCCTGGACCACGGCCTACAACGAGTGGCGGTCGTGTGAGCAGCGTGCCCCTCACGCCGGCCTGCGGGAACGGTTCCAGTTGCACCGCAGGGCTGATCGTGCCGCCGAGAAGATCGGACCGCTGCGCGATGCCTTCGAGGCCTTGGCCGCACCGGAGCGGGCCCGTCTGCGAGCGGAGCACCCCGAAGCCAGGAAGACGTTGGACGAGCTGTACGGCCAGTACGCCGGGCACGTGCATTTCACCGTCGCCCATCCCGAAGCACTGCGGCGCCTGGATCGCCTGGACTCCTTGATCGCCACCGCCGCCTGGGAGCTCGATGTCGAACGCCAGGACCTCGACGGGATCGCACCCCAGCGTCCGCAGTTGAACGCATCCGAACATCGCATCGAGCGCTTCCCTGGTATGGAGCGGGGCATTGAGCGGGGTCTGGATCTCGGCATCGGACTGTAAGGGTCGGGCATGCCCAGCGCCGGGGCGCTGGGCAGTTTCCATTGTTCTGCGCCGATGCCCGCTGGCGTCAAGACCAAGCCCTACGGGCGCCGGCTTCGCCGGCGGTCTTGACCCCGCTACCTGATCACCGACAAGGCCGGAAACGCTCGACTCACCAAGTACGTGCAGCGTGTTACACGCGGCGGTCGCGTCGCCAGAAGCTCGTGACGGTGCGAAAACCAGGGAGGACGGGACCGATGGGACGGCGCGGTAACGCCCAGAAGTCGGGGAACCCCAGCTCGTCCGCAAGGGCCTTGGTCCGGGCTCGGTAGGCGATCTCGCGTTCCTCGGCTCGCCTGCGCCTGCGCTTGCCCATGGGGCTCATCGTACTGCGCGCCTCATCCCAGATGCTCTTGGTGACCACGGACATAACAGCGCCGACGACGATGACGGCTGCAAATGCCCGACGAGGATGTCGGGCCGCGTGTCTGCGCACCGGCGGCGCCGAGAGTGTGCGAGACGGCCGGCGAGGGCGGCGTCAGGCTCATGCCAGGTACCGCGACAAATGATCCAGGCCGCGGTCGACAAGCTCGGCCTTCATGTCCGGTAGGACCTCGGCGCGCAACTCGGGCAGGGAGGTGCCGCGGGATGCGGCCACCCGGCCACCGACACCGGCCGTCTTCTCTACCCGGTCTGAGGTGATCCTTGGCACGGGCAGCCTCACGAGCGATGGGCCCTGCTGAGCAATCCGCTTGAGTACCTCGGGCATGAACGAGATCAGGCTGCCCCAGAGAACGACGGGATCGTCGATGCGCCTCGTCCACGTCACCACGGTCAGCCGGGTGGCCATCAGTGCGATCGCCTCCTCGTCCTGGTCGAGCTGGCTCGGGTCGGTGGTCACGACGCCGTCATAGCCGGCGTCGCTCGCAGCCAGATGGAGAAGCCAATCGGGAGTCGACGTGCGGGAGAATGTCGGGTTGAAATCGTAGAGATGGATGTACTCGACCCTTGCATCGAGCTGGTCCGCATCGAACCGGGGCTTCGGGAAATTCTGATCCAGAAGCCACCGGAGCCGGGCCAACAGCTACGCCGCCGTCGGCACCGGCCGCAACCGGCTCTCCAGTGCCGCAGCGTCGGCTATCTGCTCCACGTCGATGCCGGGGTAGAGATCAGCGATCTCGGCGCCTTCCAGGCCGCGCGAGTGCTGCAACGCCCAAATGTTGGCGGTCGTGACGCGCGTGGTCAGGATGCAAGGTTCGCCTGCCATGACAAGCGGCTGGATGGACGTCCACCTCGATGGCCTCACCAGGTTGGGGCCCCAGAGCTGGCTGGGCAGATCCGGTACGGATTCCGTGAGGTCGAACACATCGAGGTAGACGCCCAGCCCGGAGAGAACTTGGTGGCCACTCAGGCGGTCGAAGTCGTCATCGCCAACGAGAAGCACCTGGCGGTCGCCGTGCAACTGGGGCAGGGCCTCCGGCGAGGCTTGCTCCAGGAGCTGACGGACGATCACCACACGGCGGGACGCCGAGTCGGGCTTCTGGCCAGCGTGGCGCAGCCAGACGAACAGCCGAACCAGCACGAGGTCGCGGTAGGACCATTGCTTCGGGCGAGCATGGTCGAAGTCAGGGACGAAGATGCCCTCTCTCGCCCAATGGTGCAGCGTGCGCTGTGGCACGCCGGCAAGGTGGGATGCTCGCTCATACGTGTACCGACCAACGGGCCGACGAAAAGCACGAGCGAGGCTACGGACCTCTGCAGGCGTTAGCTCACGGTCGGGAGTCGCTTCAGACACCGGTTGAGTCTCCCACTTCCCACCTTCGGCCCGCACGCATCAAAATGGCCCACATCGTCGTCGGACTCACACGCGGCGGCGGCGGTGCTCCTCGACGCTCCGTGACGAGCTCTAGACCCCGGCCGTCGACGGCGTGACGGTTCGCGATGAACCCGACGCGGCGAGGAAGAGGAGCTGGGAGCGCACGACCGGCTCACCTACCACGGCAGTCACGGCTTGTGCGTAGGCGTCGAGCTGCACCCGGTAGCGCTCGACCTTTGCCTCGAGGTCCGCCTCGGTACGCCAGGCGTCGGTCTTGTAGTCGACAACAACAAGGCCGTCATCGTCGCGGTAGAGCAGGTCGATGTAGCCCTCGAGGACGCCATCGCCGTAAGGGACGCCGACGTAGACCTCACGCCAGTGCTCACGCCGGGCGGCGCGCTGGACGAGCTCAGATGCCAGGGCCGAGCGACAGAGCGCCTCGATGACGTTCTCTTTGCCCAGAACACCCTCGGCGGCGGCCTGGGCGGCGG